>JBBQHT010000166.1:0-10707 GCA_038324235.1 Acidimicrobiales bacterium | reverse complement strand
GTACGAGCGCGAGAGCTGACCCTCGACCGCGCCACGGGAGTGGTGACGCGGGCGGAGGGGCGCCGGGGGAGCCGAGAACGCGGGGGAGGGGCGCCGGGGGAGCCGAGAACGCAGGGGAGGGGCGCCGGGGGAGCCGAGAACGCGGGGGGACGGGCCGTGGGGGAGCCGAGAACGCCGGTGGTCGGGTGCTTGCCGGGCGTTGATCGGCGGGCGTGAGGGTCTTGTAGCGTTGGGCGATGGGTTCGTGGGGGGCACTGGAGGCGCGTCGGAGCAGCGCGTTGGCGGACGCACCGGCCCACGTGCCTGCCGCCGCGACGCCGTTCGTGCTCGGCCACGTGACCGCCCTCGATGGGCTCCGGGGCGCGGCGGTGGCAGGCGTGCTGGCGTTCCACGGCAACCACCTCGTCGGTGGCTACCTGGGTGTGGACCTCTTCTTCGTGCTGTCCGGCTTCCTCATCACCAGCCTCCTGCTGCGCGAGTGGGGCGAGAGCGGGACGATCGCGCTCGGCTCTTTCTGGGGGCGCCGCGCCCGCCGCTTGCTGCCCGCGCTCTTCGGGCTGCTGGTCGGGGTCGCCCTCTACTCGTTGCTGTGGGCCAAGCCCTACGAGCTCGGGGGCATCCGGGCCGCCTCGGTGGCCACCGTCGCCTATGTGGCCAACTGGCAGGCGATCTGGTCGGGGCACGGGTACTGGGACCTGTTCACGACGCCGTCACCGTTGCAGCACACCTGGAGCCTCGCGATCGAAGAGCAGTTCTACCTCGTCTGGCCGTTGCTGGTGCTGGGGGTGCTGCGATGGCGCGGCGCCCGAACCCGCCCATTCACCGGCGCCGACACAACCAGTGCGTCTCCTGCTTCTGGTGCTTCGGGCGCGTCGGCGATCTTCGGGCTGGCGGTGGTGCTGGCGGTCGCCTCGACGATCTGGATGATGGTCCGCTTCGAACCGGGCGCCGACCCGTCCCGGGTGTACTTCGGCACGGACACACGAGCGAGCTCGGTGCTCATGGGCGCCGCCCTGGCCGCGTGGCTGGCGTGGCGCGGGGTGGCCGCGGGGGCCCGCGCCCGACTCGTCGTGCAGGCGCTCGCCGCGGCGGGTGTGGTGTGGCTCGTCTACGCGTGGACCCGGCTCGATGGGCAATCGGCGTTCTTGTACCAGGGCGGGTTCCTCCTGTCGGGGCTCGCGGTGGTCGCCGTGATCGCGGCGTGCGTCACTCCCGGGCCCGGTCCGCTGGCCGCGGCGCTGTCCGTCGCCCCGCTCCGCGGCCTCGGTCTCATCAGCTACGGCCTCTACCTGTGGCACTGGCCGATCTTCGTGGTGCTCCAACTCCAGCACACGCGCCTCGGCCTCGACGGGTGGGCGCTCTTCGCCGTGCAGGTGGCGGTGAGCATCGCCGTCGCGCTGGTCTCGTACCACGTGATCGAGCGCCCCATCCGCCGGCACGGCCTGGCGGCCTGGGGTCGCTCGGGTCGGGTCCTCATGCCGGTGACCGCGGCACTGGCAGTGGTGCTCGTCGTGATGAGCACCACCGGCGCCGAGACCCGTCCGGAGTTCGCGTACCAGAGCGCATCTGCCACCGGCGCGATCGACGATCCCGGCGCCAGCCGGGGCACGGTGCCGATCGCCGTCGAGGATCCACGCCCGCCCGATCGGGGCGCTGGTGTCGGCGTCGGTGCCGGTACGACGGCGCCGGTGGACACGCAGAACCCCGCCCCGGGCGCCGGACCGTCGCCGGGGTCACCGCCCGATCCGAGCGCGCCGCCCCCCACGACCGCGTCCCCCAGCCCACGCGGCACAGCGGTCACGGCACCGATCGCCCGGCCCGTCGGCCGGCCGGCCCGCCTGCTCGTGGTGGGCGACTCGGTGGCCCGGTACCTCGGCGACGGGATCGAGCGGCAACCCCAGCTCGGCGTCCTAGTCGGCGACCAGGCCATGTACAAGTGCACCCTCGGGCGCCAGAACGGGGAGTGGCGCCGGCAGGGCGACACGGTCGATCCCGAGAACGCCGACTGCCGGCAGTGGCCCCGGATCTGGAGCGACGCCGTCATGCGGTTCAAGCCCGACGCCGTGCTGCTCACCTTCGGCGGTCCTCCGCAAGGTTCGCTGCACATCGGCGACGGCTGGTTCGCGCCGTGCTCGCGCGAGTTCGACGACTACCAGCGCCGCGAGGTCGAGGCGGCCGTGGCGGTGCTCGCGGCGCACGGTGCAACGGTGTTCCTCGCGCCGTCGGCCCACCCGCGCTTCCCGTTCCTGCCCGACGACATCGACGCGCGCACCGATTGCGTGAACCAGGCCTATCGCGACGTCGCGGCCGCCCATCCCGACACTGCGCGCATCCTGCCGATCGATGACTGGACCTGCCCGCCCCCCGGACGCGACTGCATCGAAGAGGTCGGGGGCGTCGAGCTGCGCGAGGACGGCATCCACTTCAAGGGGGCGGGTGCGGACGTGGCCGCCGCGTGGCTCGTTCCGCAGATCTTTGCCCCACCGCCATCGTGAGCCCGTGAGCCCGTGAGCCCGTGAGCCCGGGAACGCCGTGAGCCCGTGAGATCGGAACCCGTCAGTTCGTGCGCGCCCGTGAGCAGGCGTTCGGCGCCGCGGTGGCCGTGACCGCCGCGGTCACCAGCGACGACGGGGACTGTCGTCGTCGTCGCTCTCCTGCGGTGGACGCTGCCCGGGCCGGCCCCCGCGCTTGCGTTGCCGGTCGACGGTCTCACGCTCGGCCTTGTCGTCGATCTCGTGACGCAGCTCCAGGAACCGGGCGACGCGCGCGGCGTCGATCGTGCCGGCCTTCACCGCCGCCCCGACCGCGCAGCCCGGTTCGCCGGTGTGTGCGCAGTCGCGGAACCGGCACTGCTCACCCAACGCCTCGACGTCGGCGAAGGCGGTGCTCATGCCGGCGTCGCCGCCCCAGAGACCGAGCGAACGCACGCCGGGAGTGTCGATCACCACACCACCGCCCGGCACGGCGATCAGCTCCCGTCGCGTGGTGGTGTGCCGGCCCTTGGCGTCGCCCTCGCGCACGGCGCCCGTGGCCTGCCGGTCGTGGTCGAGGAGGGCGTTGACCAACGTCGACTTGCCGGCGCCGGACTCCCCGATGAGCACGAGCGTGCGGTCGGGCTGCAAGCGGTTCCGCACGGCGGCGAGACCCTCCGGGTCACCCGTGCGGGCGTGGGTCACGAGCACCTTGATGCCCTTGGCCGTGGTCTTGACCTCGCGCACCGCCGCGCCCGGATCATCGGACAGGTCGGACTTGGTCAGGATCACGATGGGCTTGGCCCCGCTCTCCCACGCCAGCACGAGGGCTCGATCGAGCCGGCCGGGCTTCAGCGGTCGATCCAGGCCCTGCACGATGCCGATCAGGTCGAGGTTGGTGGCCAGCACCTGCCGGCTGATCCCGTCCGAGTCGAGACGGCTGATGGCCGACCACCGCGGCAGGATCGTCAGCGCGCCCGACTCGGGCAGCCCGTCGGCGGGGACGAGGATCCAGTCCCCGACGGCGAACACATCGTCCTTCGGTGCCAGCATCGTGGGCACGGCGATGGGGTCCTGATCCGCGTCGAGCTGCACGAGGGCGATGCCGCGGTCGACCCGCACCACCCGGCCGATCTGGCGATCGCCGCCCGTCGTGGACGGCGCCGATTCGGAGATGAGCGCGGCGACGCGGTCGTTGTACCCGAACGGGTGCAGGGAACCGATGTCGGGTTCCGGCCCGGCCGCGATGGCCGGTGCATCTGGATCGGGAGGCGGTGACGAAGAGGGTTCGGTGCTCATGAGATGGTGCCGCCGCCGTATCGGGCGGCGGCCGTGCCGTACGGTAGCCATCCCGAGCGCCGCCCGGGCCGATCGGCCGTGCCGGTGCGGCTGACGATCCGGTCGTCCGGGCGCACACGAACCCGTGGAGGAGCGACGGTGAGCGACGTGAACGAGGACGCCGAGGGTCAGGCGGGCCCGCTGGACGAGCCGACCGAGGCGGACGCCGGCGCCGCCCCACCCGCGGGTGGCGCGCCGTCGATGGCCGGCAAGGTCGTGCTCATCACCGGCGCCAACTCGGGCATCGGCAAGGAAGCGGCGGTCGCGCTCGCCCGGTTGGGGGCGACGGTCGTGGTGACCGCACGGAGCGAGCTGCGGGGCGGGCGGGCGGTGGCCGAGATCCGCCGTCGCTCCCGCCAGCCCGATGACCGCGTCCGGCTGCTGCCGCTCGATCTCGCGCGGTTCCGCTCCATCCGCGAGTGCGCCGACACGTTCCTCGCCACGTTCGACCGGCTCGATGTCCTGGTGAACAACGCCGGGGGCATCATCTCGGATCGGCGGTTCACCGACGAGGGTTTCGAGATGACCTTCGGCGTCAACCACCTTGGTCACTTCCTGCTCACCCAGCTGCTCCTCGACCGGATCCTCGCGACGGCACCGGCGCGCATCATCACCGTGTCGTCGATCGCCCATCGCCTGGCCGGTGGGATGAGCTGGGCGGATCTGCAGCACCAGGGTCTGTACAACGGCACCGTCGTGTACAACGAGTCGAAGTTGGCGAATGTGTTGTTCACGATGGAGCTCGCCCGTCGCCTCGAGGGCACGGGCGTCGTGGCGAACTGCGTGCACCCCGGCGCGGTCCGCTCGGGCTTCGGCGGCGCCGAGGACACCGGCGGGATCGAGCGCCTCATGGTCACGCTCGGCAAGCCCTTCATGGTGTCGGCCCATCGCGGCGCCCAGCCGATCGTGCGGCTGGCGTCTCGCCCCGAGTACGCCACGGCCACCGGCGGCTACTACGTCGGCGGCTACCTGTCGCGCGGCGCGCGTCACACGCCCTCGGCCGCCGCCCGGGATCCGCAGGCGGCTCGGCGCCTCTGGCAGGTCAGCGAGGAGCTCGTCGACTCGGTGACGACGTGAGGCCTCGCTCCGGTTGGGGTGGGCCTGGACGGGGTCGGTAGTGTCCCGTCATGGAGTTCCCTGCTGAGCGCGACCTGCGAGCCGAACGTCTGGCCGTCATCGAGACGGTGCGTGCGCTGACCGACGAGGAGTTCGAGTCCGGCACCACGTTGTGCGAGGCGTGGGCGCCGCGCGATGTGCTGGCGCACCTGATGGGTGTCGACTCGGGCCTGTTCGAGTACGTGAAGGCCAAAGGCAGCGTGAGCGCGGGAAACCAGGCGATCGTGGACAAGTCCCGCGCTATGCCGCGTGACCGACTCATGCACCGCGCCGAGCACTGGGCGGACAGACCGGCACCGACCACTCGCCTGCTCGCCGCGTTCTTCATCGGCGACACCGCCGTGCACCACCAGGACAT
This sequence comes from Acidimicrobiales bacterium, assembly GCA_038324235.1. Lineage (GTDB taxonomy): Bacteria > Actinomycetota > Acidimicrobiia > Acidimicrobiales > Acidimicrobilacustridaceae > JBBQHT01. Next base: position 5,424 of record JBBQHT010000166.1, on the reverse strand, counting down.
CCTGCGGGGCGTCGGTCGCACGCGTGCCATCCCGGGTCCGGCCGCCGACGCGATCTTGCGCGAAGGCGTGGTGCTCGGCGGCAAGAAGCTCCTGCGCTATCGCGTCGAGCCGACCGATGGAGGTCGGGCGCTCGGTCGTGGCCAGACCGTCCGGGGGACCCGTGAGGTGCTCGGGCTGTGGTTGACCGGGCGTCACGGACTCGAGGAAGAGCTCGCGTTCGCCTGAGTCGCCGGCACACCCACCCCGGGCCCGGGATCGGTCTCCGGGGCGTGGGTCCCGCGGACGGGTCACCCCAGTGCGAGGCGGCGAAGCATCGACGGGGGGACGCCGACGTCGCCGGCCGCGAGCATCGCCGCCCGCTCGACGTTCACCTCGTCGAGGTCGCGCCCGGCCCACGCGTCCCACGGCCCCGAGGGGATCTGGCTGACGTCGCCCTCGGCATCGACGCACGCGTACAGGTACGCCTGCAGCGCGATCACGTCGTCGACGCCGCCGACCGGGCCGATGCCCGGGACGATGGTGGGCGCCAGCTCGGCGAGGCCGCCCAGCGCGTCGGCCCAGGCCCCGGGGTCACCGTCGAACGCATTGGGCGTCACGCCGAACGTGCACATCGCGCCCGCGAACAGGATCTCGACGGCGGGCACGAGGACCACCAGGTTCTCGAGCATCTGGCCCCCCGTCGGCACGATCAGGTGCGATTCGGTGAGGTACGCGCTCACATCCACGGTGTGCGACACCGGTCGGGTCGGGTGCTCGACGAGGGTGTCGAGCTCGTCGGCCTGGTCGGGGTGGAGCCTGCCCAGCACCTCGATGTTCGCCGGCTGATCGAGCAGCGCGCTGGTCTGGGAGCGCCCATAGCGCGCCGCCATCCAGAACGCCGGCGACCCGCCGACGAACTCGATGTGGCTGCTCGTGTAGACGGCGCGCTTGACCAGCACGCCGAGCTCCTCGAGCGCCGCGTTGAACGGCTGGACCTGACTCGGGACCATCAACGTGTCGACCACGGTCGCGCCGTCGGGATCCACGATCACCCCGGCGTTGGCCCGATGGTGGCTCGCCGGTCGTTGGAGCCACACGTAGACATCGTCGGCCAACCGGACGAGCTCGCCAGCCGGGGCAGCAGCGGGGGATGGACCCATGGTCGCACCCTAGTGGTGCGTCGCCGGGTAATTCCGTTGCCAACCGGACCTCGCGTTTCGTAACGTCCAGCCACCCACCCCCCGTTCCGCCCGCCGCTGGCGGGCGGCGACCCGGAAAGGATCACCATGGACACCGCCTCCCAGGACGAAACGCACCTCGCCTCCCGGCCCGCCGTGGTGATCGTCACTGCGCCCCGACTGTTCGGCGTTCCCGTCCCGCTTCCCGTGTTCGGCTTCGGCCTCGGGTGGCGGCAGGACGAGCAGGGGCCGGCCGTCGGCTCACGACGTGAGCAAGGCGGGTGGCGGGGAGCCAACGCAGCTGATCAGACCCAGGTCATGACCACCGCCCGCATTCCGGCGGCGGTCATGTCCGAGGATCGGCGTCACCGGCTCCACACCGCTGGCCTGCGAAAGCCGGCGGCTCGCAACGCTCGTTCGGGGTCTCGCAGCTATCCGCTGCGCCTCGAGAGCGCGGTCGAGGTCGCGGCGGCCTGAGCGCCGACGTCGGCGCTTGCGCCGTCGGATCACCGCCCGCAAACCAACGCGACGGGGGGAGCTCCCAGCTCCTGTCCGGGTTCCACGAACCCGAGCGCCCCGAGCCGGCGTACAGGCTCGACATAGCTCGCATGTGCGGGGGATGGGACGGCAGGCCCCGAGAACGCCACCCCACCGCGGCCAGCAGGCGAGCGCCGAGATCACACCAATCGAGGGAGCACGGCCACGCCACCACGGCGTCGCCGTGCTCCTTCCCCAGCCGGGCGGCCCCGCCCTGTCGTTCTCTCTCTCCGCTTTCCACGAAGCACCGACAGGGTGGGGCCGCCCTGTGCTGGCACCCAGGGGCGAGCCCCGGCGGCCGCCGAGTCTCCAAAATTCGCGTGCGTGGGTTCGATTCCTGCCGCCCCTGCTCCTGCTGTCCGGTTGCGCCTCCGTCGACGACGCCGGTGGTTCTGCATCGCCCGTCCCTTCTGAAAGGAGCCCGCCATGGCCGCCCATCCCCACCCTCGTGTCGCGCCCCGGCGGCGCCAACCGTCCGCCCGCCTGGCCGGTTCAGTTCACGACACCACCGCCGGCACCTATCGCAGCCTGCTCGCGCGACTCCCCGAGTTGGAGCGCGCGGATCTGAGCGGCGGCCAGCTCGCCGCGATCGCGGCGCGGCTCACCGATCCGGCGGAGGTGGCCCGGTCCCGCGTGCTCCCGCCCGCGATCTGGAACGTGCGTCACCACACGGGGTCGATGCTGTTCGAACCCGAGTTGGATCGCGCGCTGACGCTCTCGATGGCCAACGTCGCCGCGCGCAGCGACCGCGCCCTGCTGCTCGTCGACATCTCCGGATCCATGGGCGATCCTCTGGTCGGCCACACGGGCCTGCGCGCGTTCGAGGTCGCCACGATGCTCGCGATCGCGCTCGACGACGCCAGTCACCGCGGTGGCGGGAGCGTCGACGTCGTCGCGTATGCCTCAGCGTCGCAGCGGCTCGTGCTCGGCCATCACGCCGCCCGAGCTGTGGCCGACGTGGCCGGTCGCATCGGTGCGCTCGGCCACTGCCGCGATCCGTGGGGTCACGTCGAACAGTGGTACGACGCGCACGACGCCGTGCACGTCTTCACCGACGCCCCTCACGATCCTCGCCACGCGCCGGACGAGGTCACCCGGTGGGACGTGCCGGTGACCACGTGGGATCTGCGGGGGACCGCGCCGCCGGCCGTGGGCCGCGACCCGCGCCTGACGCTCGTCTCGGGCCACCACGACGCGGCGCTCGCGCGCCTGAACTGGTGTCCGGGTCCCGCGGGGGAGCACCGGGCGGCCGCCGCGATCGACGGGAAGTGCGCGAGGCTTCGCGCATGACCACCGGATCGGGAGATGCCCGCCACCCCGTCGGACCCGGTACGTCGGCCTCCGACACGCCCGCGCTGCGCATGACCCTCGACGAGCTCAACGACTTCCTGCGCGAGGCCTTCAACGGCGCCCGTCCGTACCACGTCGAGGCCCTCGACCGAGACCACGCGCGGCTCGTGATGCCGGCGGATCAACTCATGCTCCGGCCCGGCGGGACGGTGTCGGGGCCGACGTTGATGATGCTCGCGGATGCCGCGGCCTATGCCGCGATCCTCGCCCACATCGGACCAGTTGCACTGGCGGTCACGAGCACGTTCACCATCAGCTTCTTGCGCAAGCCGCAACCGGTCGGCGTCGTGGCCGATGCCGAGATCCTCAAGCTCGGCCGCAAGCTCGCGGTCGTCGAGGTGCGGATGAGGTCCGAGGGCAGCCCCGCCCTGGTGGCGCAGGCCACCGCCACCTACGCCATCCCGTCCTCGGACTGGGACCACGGCGCAGGCGCCTGACCCCCACGGTTTGGCGCCGGCGGCCTGACGCTGGCGGCCTGATGACGGTGGCTTGATGACGGTGGACTCACCGCGGCCGTCTGGAGCGTGGTGACCACGAGACCAACAACAAGCAGCAGCCGGGCGCGCGCTTGCGCGCGCCCGGACGATCGCCCCCGTGGCGGAAGGAGGAAGGAGATGACCGAGGTTCTGCTCCTCAACGCCACGTACGAGCCCCTCTGCGTGGTGGCGGCCCGGCGGGCCGTCGTGCTGGTCCTGGCCGGTACGGCGGATCTCGTGGTCGCCGACCCTGGGCGAGTGGTGCGCTCCGCGCAGCTCGAGGTTCCGGTGCCGCTCGTCATCCGGCTGCGCGCCTTCGTGCGCGTGCCGTACCGCACGCGCAGCGTCGTGACCCGGCGGGGCGTGCTGCGCCGCGACGGCTTCGGGTGTGCGTACTGCTCGGACCGCAAGGCCGCGACGGTCGACCACGTCGTGCCGCGTTCGCGGGGTGGTCCCAACACCTGGGAGAACGTCGTCGCGTGCTGCGCGCCCTGCAACTCGCGCAAGGGAGACCGGCTGCTCCACGAGCTCGGCTGGCGGCTCCGGTTCACCCCGGCGGCACCCCTCGCGACGCGCCGGATCGTGCTCGGCGTGGCCGCGGTGGATCCCGAGTGGGAGCGGTGGCTCACGCTCGATTCCACCCTCGCCCCGGCGGTCTGAGACCCGTCCCTCCCCCTCACCAACCTGGGGCCGATCCGTCGCGCCGGCCACGCCCACGCCTACCGGTTCGGGTTGGGGCCCGGCTCGGGGTCGGGGTCGGGGTCGGGGTTCGCGACGGACCATGCGCCGGTGGCATCGGCGAACGCGGCGGCTTCGGGCAGCATCCAGTCCCGCCGGCCAGCGCGCGCGTCGGTGGCCGACACGGCGTGATGGTCCGGATGGACCTCGAGCACGGTCACCTCGATGGCCCGACCCGGGGTCCCGCCGCGGAACGCGGGCACCGGATGCGGCGGCCTCGGGGCGCACGCGACGTGAGGCAGGCGGGCCAGCATCTCATCGCGGGCGGTCACCGAGCCGCCATACCAGCCCGGGTCGATCACCTGGCCCCACTTGTCCGCCCCGAGAACGATCACGTCGTAGCCCTCGGCGATGTCCACGATCAGGCGGGCCTCGGTCAATCGGACCCCGAGCCAATCCCGCGTCGCGGCGACCTGGTCGAGCACCGAGAGGCGGTCCTCGATCGAGACCAAGCGGGCGCGGTCCTTGCCGAGCGCGTCGTGGGAGAGGGCCAGATCCACCCGGTCGAGCCCACACTGCTCGAACGCCGCCCGGGCGATCGCCAGGTGCGCCACGGTCGGCGGGTTGAACGAACCGGGGTACACGCCGATCACCATCGCGGTGACGGTAACGCCTGCCACCGACACTGCGTCATCGACCGTTCATCTCGGCCAGTCACCACCGCTCCGGCGTCATCGACCGTTCGCCATGGCCGCTTCGGCGTCGACCGTTCATCCCGACCATTCATCATCGCCACGTCGCCGGATCCTCACCGGCGTCCCTCATCAACCACCATCACACCCGTGCACGAAAGGAGTGCCCGTCATGTACGAGATCCGCACGCAAGGAGACCGGGAGCTGGTGCGCTCCTGGGCCAGCGACATCGAGCCCAACACCATGAAGCAGGCCGAGCGCTCGGCCCGGTCGGCCGCCGTCGTCGGGCCCATCGCGCTGATGCCCGACGCGCACTTCGGCCTCGGCGCGACCGTGGGGTCGGTGATCCCGACCGAGTCCGCGATCATCCCCGCGGCGGTGGGGGTCGACGTCGGCTGCGGGATGATCGCGGTGCAGACCTCGCTCGACGCGAGCGACCTGCCGACCACGCTCGAGCCGATCCTCGCCGAGATGCACAAGGCCATCCCGGCCGGCTTCTCGAAGTTCGACGACGCCACCAAGCCGGCCTGGC
>JBBQHT010000165.1:0-10727 GCA_038324235.1 Acidimicrobiales bacterium | reverse complement strand
GGGCGCCTCGCTGAGCGAGAGGACCGGCGCGAAGCAGGCGTCGCTGCCCTCGAGCAGGTCGCACCACTCGTCACGGGTCTTGGTGAGGAACAACGCCGTGAGCCGCTCCTTCATCGCCGGCCAGGACGACTTGTCGTGCTGATGGGGCAGGTCGCCCTGCTCCTTCAACCCCGTGAGGGTGATGAGCTCCTCGTAGAACTGCGGCTCGATGGCGCCGATCGACACGAACTTGGCGTCCTTGGTCTCGTAGACCTCGTAGAACGACGCCCCGGTGTCGAGCAGGTTCGTGCCGCGCTCCTCGGCCCAGATGCCCATCGCCGAGAAGGCGTGGAACATCGTCATGAGCACGGCCGAGCCGTCCACCATCGCGGCGTCGACCACCTGGCCGGTGCCCGACGACTTCGCCTCGAGCAGCGCGCACACCACCCCGAAGGCGAGGAACATGCCGCCGCCGCCGAAGTCACCCACCAGGTTGAGCGGCGGCAAGGGCTTCTCGCCCGCGCGCCCGATCGAATCGAGTGCACCGGCGAGCGCGATGTAGTTGATGTCGTGGCCGGCCATCTGCGAGTACGGGCCGTCCTGGCCCCATCCGGTCATGCGCCCGAAGACCAGCCGCGGGTTGCGGGCCAGGCACACATCGGGACCGATGCCCAACCGCTCGCACACGCCCGGGCGGAAGCCCTCGATCAGGGCGTCGGCCTGCTCGACGAGGCGCAGCAGCGTCTCGACGCCGTCGGGGTGCTTCAGGTCGAGACCGACCGAGCGACGACCCCGGTTCAAGACGTCCGCGGGCGGGCTGTCGGGGTTGCCGCCGACGCAGTTCTGCGCCCGGTCGATGCGCAACACGTCGGCGCCCATGTCTGCGAGCAGCATCGCGGTGAACGGACCAGGTCCGATGCCGGCGATCTCGAGCACCTTCACACCGCTGAGCGGTCCTCCCACTGCACTCCCCTTTGGTCGTTCGCGTTCGTGTGTCGTTCGGGCCCGGCTCGCGGCCCGTTCAGGACCGGATGGCGAGGGCCGTGATCGCCTCGGTGATCTGCGGCCAGTAGATCATCGGCAGATCGTGGCCCATGCCCTCGAGGATCAGCAGCTCGGCCCCGGGGATGACCTCGGCCGTGCGCTCGCCGCCGGTGACGTTCACCAGGGGATCCACGTCGCCGTGGATCACCAACGTGGATCGGTCGAGGTGGCGGAGCGCATCGGACCGGCTGCCCGAGACCATGATGGCCAGGAGCTGATGGCCCACTCCGGCCGGGTACAGGCACCGGTCGACCTCGAGGGTGCTGCGGGCCCGGGCGCGGTCCTCGTCGAAGAACTCCGGGCCGCTGATCGTGCGCCACACCTCGACCTTCTGCGCGATCGCGGCGTCGTGCTCGGCGGGCGGCGCCTGCAACAGGACCGGGATGACCTCCGGGTTGGGCTGGCCGACATCGGGGTCGCCGGTCGTGGACATGATCGAGGTCAGGGACCGGACCCGTTCGGGGTGCTTGATGGCCAGGGACTGCGCGATCATGCCGCCCATCGATGCGCCGACCACGTGAGCCTCCGTGACGCCGAGGGCGTCGAGGACGGTGATCGCGTCGTCGGCCATGTCCCACAGGTCATAGGGCGCGTCGTACTCGCCACCCGCCAAGACGGTCATGACCGCCTCCATCACGTCGACGTCGGTGTCGACCTTCGTGGAGAGGCCGACATCGCGGTTGTCGAAGCGGATCACGAAGAAGCCCCGATCCACCAGCCCCTGGCAGAACTCGTCGTCCCACGACACCATCTGGGAACCGAGACCCATGATCAGCAGCAGCGCCGGATCGGCCGCATCGCCCATCGTCTCGTACGTCAGCTCGATGCCGTTCGCGGTCGCGGTAGCCATGGGCGCCATCCTTCCCCGGCTTGACCGCACGGTCAAGAAGCCCGTACCGCGGGCCGGCGTCGAAGATGGCGGGATCCCTCGATAGGTTGTCGCAGCCATGGACCGCACCGACCTCGAGACCCACGTAGCGGCGTTCGCCGACCTCGATGCCTCAACGCTCTATGACATCCTGCGCCTGCGCGGCGACGTGTTCGTGGTCGAGCAGGCGTGTGTGTTCGCCGACATCGACGGGCGCGATCGCGAACCAGAGGCCCGCCACCTCTGGATGACCGCCGGCGGCGAGGTGGTGGCCTACGCCCGTCTCCTGACCCTGGCCGGAGACGAACCTGCGACCGAGCTCGGACGGATCGTCACGCCACTCGCCCACCGCGGCACTGGCCTCGGCCGGCACCTGGTGGTGACGGCGATGGCGCTGATCGATGGACCGATCGTGCTCAAGGCGCAGGCGAGGCTCGCCGACTTCTACGGGTCGCTCGGCTTCGTCGTGACGGGCGAGGCGTTCCTGGAGGACGACATCCTCCACGTCCCCATGCGCCACGCGCCGAGCTGAGCTGAGCTGAGCGGCGCTGACCCCGGTAGGTCTGCGTCGCATCTGACCTCGGGACGTCGGCGCCGCGCGCGGCGCCGAGGCTCAGCTGCTGTGGCTGCGCGTGGTGGGCCGCCGCTGGACCGGAGCGGGCTGGGTGGTCGAGGGCGTGGAGCGGGTGGTGCTCGGCGGGGTGGCGCGGCGCGAGGTCGAGGGGGTGGTGGCCTTGCCGCTCGCCGCAGGAGCGGTCGACCGACTCGTGGACGGCGTCGTGGCCGGCGAGGTCGGGTCGACCACGCCGCTCGACGTGCCGAGCGAATCGTTGACATCGGTCGAGGCCGACGACGGCGGGGAGACCACCGCGAGGCCGATGGCGATGCCCACCGACGCGGTGGCCGCCAGTCCCGCGGCGACGACCCGGGCCCGCTTGGCGGGGTGCTTCACAGCTGGCTTGCGGCCGCGCGGGCCGCGGTTGGGGGCTCCCGCGCCGGCCGGGCGGGGCCCGGCGGTCGCGCGGGGCGCCGCGGCGACCGCATCGAATCCGGAAGCCGGGGTGAGCACCCAGGCCTGGCCGTCCCAGACCCACACGGGGGCCTGGGTGGCGCCCTGGTAGGGCGGGTGGCTCGGAGGATCGGTCGGAGGGAACAGTTCCATCACGACATCATCATGGCGAGTTGTAAGGGTGATGTGAGCGCGACCTGTGCGTCCGCTGTGAATTTCGCTCGCGACGGGGTCACGGTGTGCGGATGCGAAGCCCGCGCACCTTGTCGAAGTCCCTTCGGTTTCGTGTGGTCAGCGTGAACCGGTGCTCGAGGGCGGTCGCCGCGATGAGCGCATCAGGTAGTCGGATCTGGAACTCGCGTGCCACCCGACCGGCGCGTTCGGCGATCGAGCGATCGACTGGGACCTCCCGGTACGGGGCGAGCAGCTGCGAGACGAGATCCGTTGCGCTGTTGCCGGCGAACAACTCGGCGCGTGTCACCACCGAGTAGTGAAGTCGGTTGCGACCCGGCTTCAGCTCGGCCGATCCTCGGAGGTGGTCGATGAAGATGTCGGTGTCGACAAGGACGTCAGCCACGTGGCCAGGCGTCCCTCGAGGGTGCCGACGCGTCGGGGATCGCACCGAACGTCGCGCCAAGCGCTGCCGCCGAGTCCGCGTCGTCGCTCAGGTACTCATCGAGGGCACGACGAATCACCTCTGCCATCGGGATGCCTTCCGCGGCCGCCACCTGGTCGATGCGGCGGCGCTGCGCTTCCGACAGGTACACCTGCGTCCGGGTGGCTGACATACAGCAAGCGTATACAGCATCGTGAGGCCGGACCAACCATCGGATGCTCCGCGGGCCACAATCCCGCACCTGCCCGTGATCGCTCGTCGATCGGCCTGACCCGGTCACGGCACACGCCGCGGCGCTCGGTGAGCGTTGAGGTCAGTCCCGCTCGATCCGGCGCAGTCCTCGCTCGAGTGTCCACGACTCGACGACGAGCTTGGTTCCCTCGGCGTTGAGACCGGTGGTGACGACCTCGGTGATGTCTGCGACGAACATCACCCCGTCGGGTTGGTCACCCTTTTCGTTCGCCGGGACGGGGCCAGCGGGTTGGGCCCGTCCGGCGATCTTCGCTTCGCCCGGCCAGTCGCCTTCTTGGCCTTCCACAGGGTGGAAGGTGGGTCCGTGCAGGGCGAAGCGAGGATCTCGGTGCAGGTCCGCGCCCTTGCGTGCGCCGGTCATCGAGCCGAAGCGCAGATCGCCGTCGGCGAACTCGCACTCGATGCCCGAGATCCGCGGCGAGCCGTCGGCGCGCAACGTGGCGATCGTCTTGTGCCGACCGGCGTCGAACAGCCGTCGACCTTCGCCGCGAACTCCGGTTCCGCCTGCTCGAACACGTTCCACGCCGGCATGCCACCAAGCGTACCGGGCGGCCGGAACCAAGAACCGTCGCTGTGGTGTTCGTGAGGATCTGCGGGCTCGTCGCCGCAGCGCACCCGGCATCCGAACGGTCGACGGAGGCCTGAACCACACGGCCACCCGGTGGCGCGTCACGCGTCCGCCAGCTGCGAACCCGGCGATCTTGACCGTGATCACGACATTCGCGAAAACCGCGAGTCGACGCATCGCCAGCCGTGGCCAGCCGTCCCCGTGATGGGCGCGTTGCTACCCTGGGCAGATGCCTCGGACGCCTGTCGGTGCAGGGACGCGGGGCCCCGACCGCCACGCGGTGCCGAGGCGCACGTGGCCGCTCGTCGGCCGGCCGGGCGAGCTCACCGCGATCGACCGGTTCCTGGCCGAAAACATCGGGTCAATCGTGTTCTCGGGGCCTCCGGGCACCGGCAAGACCCGGCTGATGGGCGAGACCGAGGCCCGGGCCACGGCCCAGGGGCGGACGTGCCTGCGCGTCGTCGCGTCGCAGTCGGCCAGCTCGATCCCGCTCGGTGCGTTCGCGTCGATCCTGCCGCCGCCGACACTGCACCGTGAAGCCCCGGCGAACGTCATCGCCGACGCGCTCGCCTTCGTCGCTCGCCAGCGCGGTCTGGGACTCGAACCTGGGGTCGTCCTGCTGGTCGACGATGCGCACTGGCTCGACGGCGCGTCGGCCGCGCTCGTGCAGCAGATGGCCGTCGGCGGTCTGGCCCAGGTCGCCCTCACGGTTCGCACCGGCGAGCGCGCGCCCGATGCCATCACGGCGCTCTGGAAAGACGGGCCGGCCGAGCGGGTGGAGGTCGGCGCGTTGACCCGAGCCGACATCGACACGCTGATCACCGAGGTGTTGCCGGGCCCGACCGTGAGCACGACGCGAGACCTGCTGTGGCGGGTCAGCGAGGGCAACCCGCTCTACCTGCGCGAGCTGGTGCTCGGGGCCAGCGACTCGGGCGCGCTCGTGCGCAGCGACCAGGGGTGGACCGTCACCGGGTCGATCGGGCGATCACCGCGGCTCATCGAGGTCGTGGAGGCCCGGCTCGCGGACCTGTCCGAGGACCAACGAGCCGTACTCGAGCTGCTCGCCGTGTCCGGACCCATCGGCCTCGGGCTGCTCGTCACGCTCGTGTCGCCCGAGGCGGCCGACGTGGTCGAGCGCCGCGGTCTCGCCGTCACCCGCACCGAAGGCCGCCGGCGCGAGATGCAACTCGCGCACCCGTTGCACGGCGAGGTGTTGCGCAGCCAGCTCCCGGCCATCACGGCGATGGGCATCAACCGCCGGCTCGCGGCGGCGGCCGAAGACCTCGGCGCCCGCCGTCGTGACGATGTGCTGCGGGTCGCGGTATGGCGCCTCGAGGGCGGTGGGGTGGGCCGACCCGATGTACTCCTGTTGGCGGCCGACCACGCGCACGCGGCTCGCAACGAGGTGCTCGCGGAGCGCTTGGCGCGCGCCGCGTTCGAGGCCGGGGCGGGGGCCGATGCCGCGCTCCTCCTCGGCGTCGTGCTCGGCGATCTCGGCCGGCCCCAGGAGCTCGAGGACCTGCTCGCCGAGGTGGCGTTGCGTCCCGACCTCGATGACCGGACGCGCGCCGTCGTCGCGGCGAAGCGGGCGATCAACCTGCTTTGGGGTCTCGACCGACGCGCCGACGCCATGCGGGTCCTCGACGACGCCGAAGCCCTGCTGCCCGCCGGTGCCGCACACGACGAAGTCGTCGGCGAGCGGGCGGTCCTGGCGGTCCTGCAGGGGCAGGTGTCCACCGCGATCGATCTCGCCGACCCGCTGCGCGAGTCGACCGATGACCGGGTCGCCGTGCGAGCCGCGCTGGCGCTGGCGCCGGCGTTCCGCCTCGCGGGGCGCTTCTCCGAGGTGATCCCGATTGCGGATCGCGGGTGGCGGTTGCAGAACGAGCTCACCGACCACCGCGGCTTCGGCAGCTCGGGCACGCACATGATCTTCCGCATGGCCGCGATGACCGAGCTCGGCGACGTCGCCGGGGCCGAGGCGCTCGCGGCGATGGCGGTCGATCTGACCGACGCGGCCGGTGATGCGATCGGCATCGCCTGGGCTGCGTGGATCTCCGGCACGATCTGCCTCGATGCGGGCCGGCTCGCACAGAGCGCCACGTGGTTCGCCCGGGCCGAGTCGACCTGGGCGTCGGTCGACCAGACCGGGCCGGCCCGATGGGCAACGAGCGGCCGGCTGCTCGTCGCCGTCGCGACCGGCGACCGGGCCAGCGCGACAGCATGCGAAGCTGCGCTGCTCGCCCGGGACCCGGGACCGATGACGATCGAGGAGGCCGACGCGCAGCGAGCCCTCGCGTGGGCGGCGTGGCTCCGGGGCGACCAGCACGACGCGATCGCTCGACTCGAACACGTCGCGCTCGAGGCGATCGCGGATGGCGCGCTGCTCCACGCCGTGCAGGCGGCCCACGACCTGGCGCGGCTCGGCGTCGCCGAACCAGCAGCCCGAGTGTGGGCGACCCTGCCCGGGGCGATCGACTGGCCCATGGGCGCCAGCCGCGGCCGCCACATCGAGGCCCTGGTCGCCACCGACGCGGCCGGGCTGCTCGAGGTCTCCGATCAGTTCCAGATGCTCGGCTGGTCGCTCCTCGCCGCCGAAGCCGCCGCGCAGGCAGCGGGGGTCTACCGGCGCGGTCGCGAAGGTCGCCGAGCGGACCGCGCGGCGGCCCAGGCCGCACGACTCCTCAGCCATTGCGAGCTCGCCGCAACCCCGGCGTTGGCCGAGGTGGGCGACGCCGCGTCGTTGTCCTCGCGCGAACGCGAGATCGCCGCGCTCGCGGCGGGTGGACGATCCAACCGCGACATCGCCGACCAGCTCTCGCTCTCGGAGCGAACCATCGAGAACCACCTGCAACGGGCGTACCTGAAGCTGGGCGTGTCGGCGCGCGCCGATCTTCCCGTCGCGCTCCGACTCCACCCGGACGACCGACCGCCGGTTCCCTGAGCACCAGAGCGACGGTGGGCGCTTCACCCGCTCCCCCGGTCGAGCCGGTGAGTAGCGGTACTCAAGACGGGCGCGCGCCACCGTGGTCCGCTGCCCCCATGGCAGACATCGATCTCGTCCTCACCCGGATCGCCAGCGACCCCGCGTTCGCCGCGCACCTCCGCACCGACCCCCGATCGACGCTGTCGGGATACGAACTGTCCGACGCCGACTTCGCACGGGTCGAGCAGGCCGTCTCGGGGCTGCACCCGCCGACGCCCGCGGCGGGGGTCGGCTCCCTGTTCGCCCCGACCACGGCCGACGACCCCGTTCCCCCGGCTGCAACGTCGAGCACACCACGGCACCGCCGCCCGCTGCAGGCCGCGCTCGGCGCGGCGCTCCTCGTCGGGGCGGTGACCGGCTTCTGGCTGGGGCACGCCGACGCCGGGCCGGACCCCGCCCCGCCGTCGGCGGCCGGCACCTCACGTCACCTGGCCGCGGCGACGGTGGTCGCCTACTCGGCCTGCCCGGGTGACACGGGCGCATCGCACATCGGCGACTTCCATCGCGGCGACCAGCTGTGGGTTGTCGGCCGGGACGCAACCGGCGGGTGGCTGCAGGTCCGCAGCCCCGCGGGTGAGCGGGTGTGGGTCGCGAGATCCACGGTCACCGCCGCGGACACCGAACACCTGGCCGTGGTCACGTGCGATCTCGGGGGTTCCGCACCGTCGGCATCGACGCCTGTCGACGGTGGGACAGCCGTGGCGGGCACCGATCCCCCCGCGCCCGGCGGTCCGACCACCTCGACGACGACCACTTCGACGATCGCGGGCGGCGGTCCGAGCACGACGCCGCCCCCGACGCGTCCAACGGTGTCGGTGGCCCCCGGTGATCCCACACCGAGCACGCCCGTGCCGTCCCCGACGACGGCCCCACCCGGCCCAGGCACGCCCGCCGACCGAGACGGTCCGTCGGTCCAGAAGGTCGGCGCGACGCCACCCGACATCTGGGAGCACTACTCCGCAGGGGGAGGTCGCTGTGTCTCGCAGACCTCATCGATCGTGACGGCCTCGGTCACGGATCCATCCGGGGTCGCCAGCGTCCAGGTCGACTGGATCGTGGCCGGCGCCGGCGGCGCGCACGGCACCGCCCTGACATCCCACTCGGGCCCGACCTGGTCCGCGACCGTCGGACCGGTCGAGTGGCACGACGGCGCGGTGCCGGCCGGAGGCGCAGACATCACCGTCACCGTGCGAGCGGTTGACGGTGCCGGCAACGCGTCGACCGCGACCACGACCCTTCACCTCCACAGCGCACAGGAGTGCATCGGATGAGCGCCACCACAGACCCGTCGACCGATCGATCCGCGCCGCAGGGCCCGTCCCCGTCTCGCACCAGGATGCTCGGGCGCGCCGCCATCGTCGTCGTGGGCTTCGGCCTCGCGATGCTGGTCGGGTTCGCGGCCGGGGCATGGGGTCGCCCGGTGAGCCCGTCGACGCCGGGCACCGCCGTCGTCCCCCCGGTAGTTGCGCCGCTCGCGGGCGACCCGATCCCGGTGGTCGAGTCGGTGGCGTTCGCCGACCCGGGCGCCGATCCCGCGGGACTGCCCGGAACACCTTCGCCCGGTTCGGCATCAGGCTCCACCGTCCCTGGGTCCGACCCCGCCGCGTCGGCCCCGCCCGCCGGCGCCGCATCGACACCGCCGCCCGCCATGACGGTCACGCCGTTGGCGCTCCCACCCGTTCCCGGCGCCGTCACCCTGGGCGACTCAGACCCTCGCTACAGCGCGACCACCCCCGACGGGATCGCCGCCACGAACGAGGCGATGACCCAACCGGGCGGTGGCACCGCGCCGGTCGAGACACCGGCGAACCCCGCGGCGTCAACCGACGGGTCCGCGGGACCCGCGGCATCCGCCGGATCCGCCGGAACGACAGGCTCGACCACTGGATCGGAACCCACGTCCGCCCCCGATCGCGATGCGCTCGGGGCCCCCGCCCCGTTCCCGGTGCTCGACATCGGTCCCACGCCCCTGACGGACCCGGTGCTCCAGTTCGTCGATGCCTGCACGGGCGGCGCCAAAGCCGGCTGTCCCGACGGGACGGTCGGCACGATCCTGGCCGAGGGCTACGCCGTGCCCGATCCACCGATGCAGTTCCTCCACGAGTCCTACACCGCGGACCACGCCCTCACCGCCGCGTGCGCCGGCACCCGCCGCAGCTTTCCCGGGCAGGCGGTCGTCGAGCTCATCACGAACAACCCAGGCCGGATCATCCTCGAGGGCGACGTGACCGCCACCGTCGAGACACCGGCCGCGATCACCCAGCAGTGGCGCGACCAGCCCGAGGCGCGCGTCCCCGTCACCGCGTGCGTCGCCGTCTCGAATCCGCCTGACGCCATCGCGATCCGGGCGACGGCCACCGACGTCAACGGATCTGTGGCAGTTGCGAACCTGGACCTGCGGATCGAGAGCCCGACCGCCCGGCCACCGGTGACCCTGACGCCTTCGGGTCTGACGGCGCTGCGCATCGTCGTACCGCTCCGGCACAACGAGGTCACCGCCCTCCTCGTGCATCCGCCCGACCGGAGCGGCGCGGCGAACCCGTGCCGCACGGCCGACGCGGTGCATGTAGACGCCGAGGCCCAGCGCCTGGCCTTCGATGTCGCCGCGCTCGATGCGCAGTACGACCGGGCGTTCTCCGAGCAGAGCGTCATGACGCTCCTCGCGCCGGTCGACACGTCGGACATCTGCGTGCTGGTCGTGCGCACCGAGTCCGTCGGGGTGCGCTACGTGTCCTTCGCCCGGTCGTACCGCATCACACCACCGTCGCTCTACCGGGTCGACAGCGAGGTCACCGCGCTGAAGACGATCTCGGGCGCCGCACCGACCGGCCCGTTGACCGTTGCGGTCAAGCGCAAGCCCGGGTTCGCGCCCTGCACCATCACCGTCGACGCGCCGACGGTGCGGACCGTGAGCCCCCTGCCGACCGGCACCGCGTCGTGGGGCGGCCTGCCGCTGTGTGCGCAGACCCCCGGTGAGTCCGACGGCTTCGTCGAGATCGACGCCACGCTCGACGGCATCCGTCACGAGGTCGCGACCGCCGTGCCCTCGCGCGTGTGCGTGACCATGCCCGCCTCGACGGCGTACTGCCCAGCGGTGAACCTGGACCGGCTGATCGAGGTACCGCTCTCGGCGGACGCGTCCGTCCACGTGCACCTCCACCTCGATCCGACACCCGGGATGCAGCGCCAGTGGGTGATCGGTGACGCCAACGACCGGCTCGGCCAGGTCGGCACCGCGCTGGCCCCCGAGCCCCCACCGGCCGCCCCCGTGCTGGACCTGGTGAACACCACCGTCACCCCGGGGGTGGGGCCGGCCGGCGAAGCCCAGTTGGTCCTGCACTGGGTGGCGGACCGCCCGGTCCTCGTCAGCGCGTGGATCGACGACTTCGACCACGCGACGTGCAG
>JBBQHT010000164.1:0-10728 GCA_038324235.1 Acidimicrobiales bacterium | reverse complement strand
GATGAAGACGTTCCGCGCGCTCGGCTACCTCAACGGCGATGGCAGCCCCGTGGTGCCCGATCTGTTCTGGGCGACGGTCGAGCATTGGGCGCCGCGATGGGTCGGCCTGGCCCAACCGATCGACGCCGACCCGCGGCTGGTCGCTGAGCTCGACGCCAACCTTAATGACCTCGATGAGCTCGGTTGGTGCGTGGCCGGTGACGCGGCCGCGGCGGCGTGGCACGCGCCGATCGTGGGGGGCGACATCGGCGCTCGCCAGTGGTATGTGCCCTCGCTCGACGTGCTCGACACGCTGCGATGGACGCTCTGCGAGCCCGCTCCTGGCGAACGAGCGAGGGCGTTCGTCGCAGTGGCGACGACGACGGTCATCTGCCGCCGGCGCACTGATCGAGGGATCGGGGTCCCCGTCGAACCGCTGGTCACGGCCGCGCTCGACCTTTCGCTCGACCAGGCTCGCGGGCACGAGACGCTCGAGCAATGGGACCCCGACGCAGGACAGCGGGTGTGGTGAGAGATGGCCGATCACTCAGCTGGCCTGATCATCGTGCCCTGCGCCGCCGGATCGACGGTGGCACGGTTCGTTGCACTCGTGGACGGCCTGGCCGACGACCTCAAGCGCGAGCTCGTCTTGATCGGTGGCCTGACCGTGTCCTGTCGCCTCGGCTTCGAGCACCGGGTGACGAACGATGTCGATGGTCTCTACTTCAATCGGTCGGCCGACGCGATCGAACAGGTGCTCATCGCCCACGACGTTGAACGCCGAAGGTCACCTCGTGGTGTTCGACGACGGGACGAAGCTCGATGTCATCGAGGTGGGCGAGGTCGATCTGGCCCAGCTACCCGACGACGAGTCGAACCGGCTCTTCATCGAGGCGCACCGCTGGGCGTATGACTCGGCGACGACCGAGACGATCACGGCGCTCGACCCGAACACGGAGGTGATCCATTCGACGGTGTCGATCCGGCTCGCCGATCCAGCAGCGCTGATACCCATGAAGGTGCGAGCTGCCGAAGCGCGGCCGCGCAACAACGAGAAGAAGAAGGCGAGCGACGGCCTCGACGCCGACATCCTCCTGGACAGACTCGATGCCGATGGCGCTTGCGAACAAGGTCACCGCGGCGCCGTGGGACATCCCCGCGCTGACCGGGGCGACATCAGACGTGGCTTCGTGGTGAACGCCGATGCCACGGCAGGTCGGATCAACCGATGGATGAGTCTCCCGGAGCCGATCGCGCCGGACGATCTCCGCCGAGTCGCAACCCGCTTCCTCCGCCGGATGACGTGAGTTCTGTGGTCCGCATGGGATGGCTCGTTGCATCGGACCTTGGTGGCCGGATTCGCGTTTAGCTGTGTACCCGTGAGGTTCGCCGGGCACAATGGCCGGGGTGACCAAGACCGGCCAGGATCTTCTCGAGGAGCTACGGCGGCAACGTCGCGGTGGCGATTCTCGGATCACGCCCGAAGGTCGTGAAATCCTCACCCGCATCGTGATGGGTGACCTTGCCGACGAGTTCGCGGACTCATTGGCCGAGATCAGCGCGTCGGACCCGCTGCTGCTGGGATCGAGAGGCCTCCCCCAATGCTTTCAGCTGGCGGGCCGAGGGAAGCGCGCGGCCCTCGCCAGATATTCCTACTTACGGTACGATACTTCGCATGGCTGCGTCGAAGGTGTCGCTCAGCATCGAGGAGGACGTGCTCGCCGAGGCTCGTGAGCGCGCCGGTCGCCGGGAGCTGTCGTCGTACGTGACCGATGCGCTGCGCCGCCAGCTGCAGCACGATCGTCTCGGTGAACTGCTCGCCCAGATGGAAGCCGAGTCGGGCCCGATCCCCGAAGACCTGATGGAGGAGGCCCGACAGCTGTGGCGAGGTCCCGTCGACGTACCCAAGCCCCGCCGGCGCAGCGCCTGATCCTCGACAGCGGCGCGGTCATCGCCTTGTCCCGCAACGACGTGCGGGCCCGAGCTGCCCTGGCTGCCGCAAGGGAAGCAGGCATCGAGGTGTCCATCCCGTCAGTGGTCATCGCCGAGACCGTGAGGGGGTCGGCCAAAGACGCCTCGGTCAATCGAGTGATCAAGGCCGTCGGCGAGGTGACCTCCGCTGACGAGAGCACCGGGCGTGGCGCCGGGGCGTTGCTCGGATCCGCTAGCTCGACCTCGACCGTCGATGCCTTGGTGGTGGCATCTGCGATCGAGCTCGGCGGTGGGGTCGTGCTGACCGGCGATCCGGACGACCTCGAGCCGCTCGCCAGCAACCACCCCGAGGTCGTGATCAGCGCGCTGTAGGCGCTCATGCTTCGGTCGGTACCCGGGCCGCGTCCAACCAGGCGTCGATCTCCAGCGGGTCGAACCGCAGCAGGTGCCCTCACGACACGAACGGGATGCGGCGCTCGTGCACGAGACGTCGGATGTGCCGCTCGTTCATGCCGAGCTGCTCGGCGACGGCCGGTAGGTCCATGGGCGGTCGGCGTGATCCGTTGGCTTCGGTGGTGTGCACGGCGACTCCTCGGTCGCTGCGAGACTCAGTCGGTGCCGGACTTCCTCGTGCTCGCCAAGGCCGACGGCTCTGACCGGACGCTCGCGTGTTCGGATCAGCGCGACCTCGCCAGCAAGAAAGGGTTCACCGTGGTGGAGTTCGTAGTGGACGCACCTACTCGTGGCTATGCGAGGAGGGCTTGGGACTCGCATCGTGCTGGTCGTGACATCGAGTACGCCGGCACGGACACTGACAACGACTTCGGGCTGGAGGGGCTCACAGAACGCGAGCTCGCTGCCGTCGTCGCGTTCATCGAGGCCCTCGTGGCACACGATCGAGCCGCGCTCGAGGCTGCCGGAGCCTACGACTCACCGGATGTAGATCCGTATCTGTGGACGCATGAATACGGCAGGTGGGGCTCGGTCGACCTGATCGCTCCGCCGGGCGATCCTCGTCACTGGGCAGGCGGTGTGATTCGCAACGGTGGACGCCCGGCCTGGACCGCCGTCATCGTGGACATGTGGACCGTGCAGGAGGGCCCATCCGATCTTTCGCTCGAGGCCGAGCTGACGGCGGGAACAGGCGCCGACGCGACCCTCCGGTTCGACAATCTCCACGTGATGTAGCCGCTGGTAGTTCAGCCGATGGGTCGTTCGAGCAGTTCGGTGGCGACTTCGCGCAAGATCAAGAGGCGGGCCAAGGTACGCCTTCGGGCTACTCGTCGTTCTCGACCCGGAGCGTCACGTACTCGGACTCTCGCGGGAGTGTCAATCGGCCCTCATCTGGGGCGCAGTCAGGCTGTCGAGCGATCGTGGTGATGCCCGTCATCGAGGCGGTTCCGCTTCCGGACGATCAGCGCTACGGCGGCGAGTGCGCCGCAAGCAGCGACGGCGACGATGCCGAGGGAGACTCGGACTACCTGGCAGGGTGTGGCTGTCACACGCCGGCTCAGCGTCCTGAACGACCGGAACGTCGGAGACGGCAATTCGAGGCACTATGGAAGGAATGAGCGACGAGCGGGGGTCCGATCGCACGGCCGACGGAACTGGGGCTCTGTGCTCAGGTGGGCTCTGGCGATCGTTGGTGCGACCGCCTACACGTTCCACCGTTGAACCTGCTTGGAGGGCCGAGATCGACCCGGTACGGTCCCGACCCCGATGAAAGGAACTGCATGCCACAGGCCCTGCTTCCCGGCGGCACCGCCCTCGAGTACGAGACGTTCGGAGAGCCGGCCGACCCGGCCATCCTCCTAATCGCCGGGTTCGGCGCGCAGATGATCTCCTGGGACAGCGGCTTCTGCACCGGCCTGGCCCGACGCGGCCGATACGTGGTCCGTTTCGACAACCGAGACACCGGCTTGTCGACCACGTTCGACGGACGCCCAGTCGACCTGCACGAGCTGATCGGCGCGGCGTCCATCGGCGATCTCGAGACGGTCCGGTCTCTTGCGGCCTACCGCCTCGCGGACCTCGCCGATGACGCCGCCGGCCTCGCCCATGCGCTCGGCCTCGACCAGGTCCACGTGGTCGGGGCATCGATGGGCGGCATGGTCGCCCAGCTCGTCGCGATCCGTCACCCCGAGCTCGTGACCACGTTGACCTCGATGATGTCCTCGACCGGCTCGCCCGACGTCGGGCAGTCGACCCCGGAGGCGTTCGCCGCGCTCATGAAGCCGATGGCACCCGACCGCGCCGGCTACATCGCCGACTTCGTTGCGAGCTCTCGCACGTGGGCCTCGAAGCGCTACTTCGACGAGAACGCGACGGCGGCGCTCGCGGCGGCGAGCTACGACCGGGGCCTCTGCCCTGGAGGAACGACCCGCCAGCTCGCGGCGCTGCTCGCGACCGGCTCGCTGGAAAGCGACCTCGCGCGGCTACGGCTCCCGGTGCTGGTGATCCACGGCACCGACGACACGCTCATCACCCCAAGCGGCGGACAACGGACCGCCGAGGTGATCCCCGGTGCCGAGCTCATGATCGTCACCGACATGGGCCACGACCGACCCGAGCCGCTCTGGCCGACCCTTTGGGATGCGATCGAGACTCACACCACCCGGGTTCGGGAGTCAACGGCCCAACAGATCAGCGCGCCGGACATCACCTAGTCCCGGCGTACAGCCCGGTCGCGAACCGTTGATATGACGCGCTTCGGCCGCGCGATGCGCGGGACGTGGCGCGCACGAGAACCGGCCGCCGCGGCACCCCGCCGGCCGCGGTGCGTCATCGCGCGAGCGTGGTGGGGTACGCGCCACCCAATCCTCGGCGCGGGCGTGTGGCGTTCCGCGTCAGACCAGGCTCCGCCTCTGGAACGCGTTCCTTGCCTGACTTCTTGTCGGCGCGACGCTGGCGCGGTGCCTGGCGTAGCGCCCGAGCGGCCCCTGCTGCTTCATGACGACGAGTCGATCGAGTCGGCCCGACCCACGAACGCAGGCGCATCGTCGGGCTCGTTGTCTTGGTTGCTGTCCGTGCCACGGTCGGCTCGGCCTTGGCGATTGGGCGTCAGCCGCCGAAGGCGGCGGCGTTGGCCTCGATGAACTGCTCGATGGTGCGCGGCGCGCGACCGAGCACCTGCTCCACGTCGGGGCTGATGGCGCCGGCCAGCCCGGTCTCGTAGAAGGCGAACAGCTCGGAGAGCGCGGCGACGTACCAGTCGTCGAGTCCGGCCGCCCGCAGACCATCCTGAGCCGCCTCGACGGGCACCTGGACATGGGTGATCTCGCGGCCGAGCACCTTGGTGAAGTGGGCGGCGACGTCGTCGTCGCTCAGGGGCTCAGATCCCGTGAGGGTGTAGCCCTGGCCTTCGTGGCCGGGGTTGGTGAGCACGTGCGCAGCGACTGCCGCGATGTCGAGCACGTCGACGTAGCTCACCACGGCGGCAGGTGACAGCGGCGAGTAGAAGGCGTTCTGGGTGGAGATCGATTCGGCGTTGGCCAACTGGTTCTGGAAGAAGCCGTTCGGGCGCAGGAACGTGTGGGGCACGCCGGACTCGCGCACGATCGCCTCGACCTGGGCGTGGCCGGCGCCGATGCGCACTGCCTCGATGCCGGGCTGATCGGCGCCGACCACCGACAGCACCACCAGGCGGGCCAGGCCGGCGCGCTGCGCGGCCTCAACGAAGGCCTGCTCCTCAGCCACTTGGTTCACCGAGCTGATGTCGACCAGGTAAGCGCCCTCGACGCCGTCGAGGGCCCGGTCGAGGGAGGCGGCGTCGCCGAAGCTGCCGGTGACCACCTCGACGTCGGCGGGGGCGTCGAGCTTGGCGGGGTCACGCACGAGGGCGCGCACGGGCACGCCGAGGTCGACGAGCGCGTGGAGGGTGGCATTTCCGGTGGTGCCGGTGGCGCCGGTGACGAGGATGGTCATGGTCTGCTCCGAGGGTCGGGTTGGGGCATCGGTCGATGCCTGTCAGGAACGCGGTCGGCGCCGCGACGCCGATCGGGGGCATGAAACCCGATCGAACTGGTCAGCATTCCCGTCCTGGCCAGACGACGCTGTCCACGTTGTGCACCGTGAGGGTTCCAGGTTCCCAGGTCATGACAGGACCGGTCGGGTCGAGGGTCAGATGGCGTCGTCGCGAACGGCGGTCGCGCCGGAGTTCGAAGACGGGGACGTGGGGTCGACGCGGTCAGTGGGACCGCTACGCTCCTCCCCGTGCAGGACGTACCGCAGGCGGCGGTGGACGACGCAATGCTGGCGGCTGTCGTGCGAGGCGCCGGCGATGCGATGGGCATCATCGACGACACCGGAGTGATCCACTACATCAACGACTTCGGGGCCCGACACTTCGGGTACGCCCCAGAGGACCTGGTGGACACGAACTTCGTCGAGCTGACCCACCCCGACGACCTCGAGCGCAACATCGAGATGATGGTGACCTCGGCGGAAGCGGACGAAGGCCGGGACTGGTTCAGCCCGCCGGTCCTGACTCGCGCGCGACACCGCGACGGCGCCTACCGCTACGTGTCGGTGACCGGAAGCGTGGTCGCCCGGACCGCGGAGCGGGTGTTCTTGTCGATCCTCTTGCGTCCCGCGGACGACTTCGTGGCGATGCACGCGGCACTGCGAGGCACGATCGATGCGTCGGCGCCCGACGACGTGCTCGAGAAGGTCCTCGAGATCGTCCGTTGGCAACGTGATCGACCGTTCGTGTGCCTGATCCGTCGCGACGGTGACGGGTTCCGCGTGCTCGGGGACGCGCTGCCCGGCACCCTCTGCGGCGAGTCGCAGGTGGACGCGTCGCCGTGGGACCTGGCGTGGGCGGGCGAACCCTCCCGAGGCACGGCCGACGATCTCCCGCCCGAGCTCCGCGCGGTCGCCGTGGCGCATGGGTTGCACGCGTTCTGGGTCCGACCGGTGCAACGAGCCGGCCACGACGTGGCCGCCGTCATCACGCTGTGGTATCCGACCGCGGGGCGGTCGCTGCTGGCGTGGGAACTGACGGTCGACTTCATGATCGACGCGACGAGCGTGGCGCTCGCGTTCCGCGACCAACAACTGCAGCTGGAGCACTCGGCCCGCCACGATGCGCTCACCGGCCTCCCGAACCGGCGAGCGTTCCTGGCGGCGATCGCCGAGGTGTCCTCCCACGCGGCCGGCGACGCCCGAACTGACGATGTCGAGACCGATCGAGTCGAGACCGATGGTGTCGAGACCGATGGTGTCGAGACCGACCTGTGCGCGGTGCTGTACATCGATCTCGACGGTTTCAAGCCCGTGAACGACAGCTTCGGGCACGGAGCGGGTGACTCCATCCTCGCCGAGATCGGCGACCGCTTGCGCGCCGCCGCGGCCTCGACGGATCTGGTTGCCCGCTTGGGCGGCGACGAGTTCTGCATCCTGCGGAACCACACGAGCGCCGCCGACGCGATGGCCCTGGCGGACCGCGTGCTCGCCGAGATGGCGAGACCGTACCCGTTCGTGGCCGCCGGCGTGATCGACCCGGCCGCCGCCGCGGCGCCCGAACGGCGGGCCCAGCCCGTCGCCGGAGAGCTCCTGACCGCATCGATCGGCGCCAGCATCGGTGTCGCCGTGGGCCCGGCGGCCCTCGCCGACGGTCTCGTGGCCCGCGCCGATCGTGCCCTCTACACCGCGAAGAGCCTCGGCGGTCGCACGATCCACCTGGCCGATTGAGCTCGACGAGCCGACGGTCGGCTCAACCGCGGTCAGCGGGCCGCATCGAGCCTTGCGGCGAGGGGTTCACGCCACTCGGCGGCCAACGCCTCGTGGTCGGCAAGCGCCTGGGCGAGCGGTCGGTCGGTGAGGTGGCGGTCGCCCATCGCCCAGTGGGCATCGGCGACGGTGAGACCCGCGCCATCCTGGTTCACCAGCTGCAGCGCAGACCCGACGGTCACCTCGCCCGGCTCGAGGACGCGGTGGTACCAGCCGGTCCGGCCGTTGGCCCGCATCCGCTTCTGGATGTCGGGCCGCTGGCGGTGAAGCGCCAGCTTGAAGCACGGCCATCGCGGTTGGCAGATCTGCAGCAGGGCGTCGCCCCACCGCCACACGTCGCCGATCCGCACGTCGTGTTCGGTGACGCCGAAGGTCGACAGGTTCTCCCCGAACGGTGCTGGCCCCAGAGGCTCGTCACCGAGCTCGCGGGTCCACGGCGCCAGGTGCTCGGAGGGGTAGGTGTAGAGCGCCTTGTCCGGCCCGCCGTGCACGAGCAGGTCGGCTTGGGAGTCGCCGGCGAGGTTTCCGGCCGATAGCCACAACACCGTGCCGGTCGCCACCGGTTGCTTGGCGATGGCGCTGTAGACCCGCGCGTCTGGCCCAGTCGCAAGCACGGCGGGCACGCTCACGTTGACCGCCACGACCTCGATCTCGTTCTCCCGCATCGGCACACCGGTCACCGTACCGGGATGGATGGCTGCCGCCAGGTCTACCGGGGGGCGCTGGGAGATCGCCCATGATCGCACCGCGCTATCGGCTGTGCCGCTCGATTGGCGTGGACCGCACCCGGCCGACACGGTGGCGCCGGCGCCCCTTGTCGCGGTACATCTGCGCGTCGGCGTCGTGGAGCATCGAGTCGACCGTGGCGTCAGGCCCGCTGAACGCCAACCCGATCGACACGCCGATCGTCACCTCGGTCGGTCCGATCTGGAACGGCTGGCCCATGACCTCGCGAAGTCGTTCGCCGAGGGCCACCACGTCGTCCTGGGTGAGACCGGGGCACACCAACACGAACTCGTCGCCGCCGATCCGGCTGAGTTGGTCCTCGGCCCGGACGGTGCGGAGGGTCCGGGACGAGACCTTGACCAGCAGCTCGTCGCCCACGTGGTGACCGAAGGTGTCGTTCACCGCCTTGAAGCGGTCGAGGTCCAGGAACATCAGGGTCATCGGACGCCCGGTGCTGCCGGCGATCGCCAACTGCTCCTCGATGATCCGAATGGCGCCGCGGCGGTTGGGCAGGCCGGTGAGCTCGTCGTGCTCCGCCTCGCTCGCGAACCGGCTCTCGCGCAGCTTGCTGGCGGTGATGTCGACGTGGAAGAGCACCACGCCGGTCGAGTCGCCGACCGGGGCGGCGGAGGCTTGGATCAGGAACCAGCGCTCTTCGTCGGGAGACGAGCAGGGGTATTCATGATCGTAACGCTGGGTCTTGCCGGCGAGGATCCTGCGCAACCCCGCCCCCACGGCGGCGGCATCGGGTTCGCCGGCGGCGGCCGCCCGATCGCACACGTCCAGGTAGTTGACCCCGGTGCCGGTGGTCGCGAGGGGACCGTCGTTGAGTCGGGCGAACAGTCGCCACGCGTCGTTCGTGTCGACGATGTCGCCGTTGGCATCCAGCACGGTCGCGATCGCGGCCAAGCGCTCGAAGGCGTAGGAGCGGGTGAGGGTGGCACCCGACCCTGATGGGGAGTTCGCGTTCCCGTCCGCACCTGATCGCAAGGTCCGCTCCGCTCGTTCGAGGTCGCTCTCTCTTGTTCGACCAGCCGATCCTGCGAGTGGAGCCTCGAGCCCAGAAGGTGCCGTTCGGCCCCAACCGGCGCCGGATCGCTCAGTGCGCCATCGTCCCGTCGCTGGCATCGACGGTACCGCGGAAGCTGGGGATCGCGTCGGTGGTGAACGTGTAGACCCCGGCCTGGTCAAAGGCGCGGACCCAGGTGGTGCCAGGGGCGACCGTAGTACTCGCGACCGGCTTGCCCTGCGGGTCGTTGTTGCCTTCGGTGATCGTGACGGTGTGCGCCACCGTGTCCACGTTCGCCCAGGTGACATCGGTACCGGGCGCGATCGTGACGTAGCCGGGACAGACCTGCTCGGGGCTGAAGCGCACGACCGCGTCGGCGGCGCTGAGGATCTCACCAGGCATGCGTGACACGCACTCGCCTGCGGGGACGGTTCCCCCGGACCGGCCGTCGGTGGTCGAGGTCGTGCCGGGCCCGGCGGTGGGCGCGGCTGTGGTCGCAGACGGCTCGGGGGTCGATGAGCCGCAGCCCAGGGCCGCCGCCGGCCAGGCGACAGCCAGGATCGCGAGCCCCACCCAGCGCCGACCAGAGGGGTGCGAACGACGAGACAACCCGGCCAACGATCGGTGCATCGGCCAACGGTAGTGAGCGGCACGCCGAACCGGCCAACGCGCGGGGCGCGCCGACGGTCGTGCGCGCCAGGGGCGAGGAACCGCGCTCACCGGAACGCCTCCACGAACAGCGCCCCGGCGAACAGGAAAAACAGGATCGATGCGCCGATCTTCACGGCCCGCTCGGGCAGGCGAGCGCCGAGCTGCTGGCCGATGATGATGGCCAGTCCGTCGGCCGCGACCATGCCGATGGTCGAGCCCAACCAGATGCCGAACAGACTGTGATCGGCCGCCAACGTGATGGTGGCGAGCATCGTCTTGTCGCCCAGTTCAGCCAGGAAGAAGGTGCCACCGACGGCGAGCACGGTGTAGCGCGCCGGTCGCGCGGCGCGCGCCTCGTCCTCATCGGTGAGCTCGTCTCCCCGCAGCGTCCACAACCCGAAGCCCACGAAGGCCAGGGCGGCGATGATGTTGAGCAGCGTGCCCGGGATGACGGCGCCCACCGCAGCGCCGACGAACACCGAGAACGCGTGGACGAGCCCGGTGGCCAGCGTGATGCCGATCAACACCGGCACCAACGGGTAGCGCGTGGCGAAGGTGAGCGCCATGAGTTGGCTCTTGTCGCCGAGCTCGGCGACGAAGATCACCCCGAAGCTCAACAGGAAGGCGGCCAGCATGGTTGTTCTCCTCGACTGCGGTGCCGAGCAGAAGGGCAACCGCGGCAGCCTCCGACCCGGCGCGGA
>JBBQHT010000163.1:0-10740 GCA_038324235.1 Acidimicrobiales bacterium | reverse complement strand
GACGTTCTCCATCATCACCGCACGAGGGGTCACGGCACCGCCGTGGCCCCTCGTCCGCGTTCTCGGCCACCTGGGCGCCCCTGTTTGCGCGTTCTCGGCCACGTGGGCGCCCCTGTTTGCGCGTTCTCGGCCACGGGGGCGCCCCCCACCCGCGTTCTCGGCCACGGGGGCGCCCCTCCGGCGAGGTCAACCCGCGGATGGGAGGCGTTGGACGAGCGTCGCCACGGGCTCGAACAGGTCGCCGAACGCCTCGACTCGGGCGAGGACCTCGGGCGCCTCGAACGACAGCGGATGACCGTCCGCGGCCAGCTCGACCTCGTCCCACCGGACGGGCGTCGACACGGTCGGCCGGGGCCGGGCCCGGAGCGAGTAGGTGCAGATCGTCGTCTTGAACCCGGCGTTCTGGCTCCAGTCGATGAAGACCTTGCCGCCGCGCACGTCCTTCTTCATCGTCGTGGTCACGCGAGTGGGGTGGTGCTTCTCGAGCATCTGCCCGACCGCGAGCGCGAACGAGCGGGCGTGGTCGGTGGTGTGCGGGGTGTTGAGCGGCAGATAGAGCTGCAGTCCCTTCGAGCCCGAGGTCTTGGGGAAGATCTGCAGATCGAGGCCCGCGAGCGTGTCGCGGATGTCGAGGGCCACCTCGGCACATTCCTGCATCGCCGCGGGCGCACCTGGATCCAGATCGAACACGACCATCGTCGGCTCGTCGTTGCGGGCGGCTCGGGCCATCGGGGTGTGCAGCTCGAGCGCCGCGAGGTTGGCCGCCCACGCCAACGAGGCCACGTCGTCGAGGACGCAGTAGTCGATCCCCTTGTCGCCGTCGCCGGGGCCGATCGCCGTGTTCACCCATTCCGGGCGGTGGCCGGGGCAGCGCTTCTCGAAGAACGACTTCTGCTCCACGCCGTTGGGCCAGCGATGGAACGTGACGCACCGCCCCGCGAGGTGCGGCAGCATCACCGGCGCGATCCGCACGTAGTAGTCGATCACCTCGCCCTTGGTGAAGTGCGCCTCGGGGTACAGGACCTTGTCGAGGTTCGAGATCGACAGCCGGCGTCCGCCGATCTCGACCGGTGTCCCGGTGGAAGCCACGATGGTCCCGACCTCAGGCCGACTTGGACTCGACGGCGTCGTCGTCGGCGTCGGCCTCGCGCCCGGTGGGATGGCGCCGACGAGCCTGCTTCGCCGCCGCGACCGACGCCTCGAGGGCCGCCATGAGATCCACGACCTTGTCCGGCTCGGCGGCCGGTGACGCGGCCACGATCTCCTCGCCCGATGCCTTCTTCTCGATGAGCCCCAGCACCGCAGCCCGGTAGGTGTCCTGGAACTTGTCCGGTGCGAAGTCGGCGGCGAGCGACTCGACGAGCTGGTTCGCCATCGCCATCTCCTTCTCGGGCAGCTCGATGCCGTGCACGTCGGCGAGCTCGGGGATCTCGAGTGGATCGTTGAGCTCGTCCGCGTAGACCATGGTGGACAGCATCAGCAGGCCGTCCTTCGGGCGGATCGCGGCCAGGTACTGCTTGGTGCGCATCACGAAGTGGGCGATGCCGACCTTGCCGGTCTGCTCCATGGCCTGGGCGAGCAGCGCGTAGGGCTTGGCCGCCTTATCGGGAGCCAGGTAGTAGGCGCTGTCGTAGAACACCGGATCGATGTCGACCAGGTCCACGAACTCATCGATGTCGATCGTGCGGACGGCGACGGGATCGAGCGCCGCGAGCTCGTCGTCGGTGATCACGACGTAGCTGCCCCCAGCGAGCTCGTAGCCCTTCACGATCTGGTCGAATGGCACCTCGAGACCGTCTTCGGCCGACACGCGCTTCTGCTTCACCCGGGAGTTCGTGCGCCCGTCGAGTTGGTTGAAGTGCACGGTCTTGCGAGAGACGGCGCTGTACAGCTTGACCGGGATGTTGACCAGCCCGAAGCTGATCGACCCACTCCAGATGGCCCGTGGCATGAGCGGTACCCCCTTCTCGTTGGCGAACGTTCGGCACCGGTTCACGTACCCCGAAAGGGACCCGCTCAGCGTAGTCGCCGATGCTCACAACCATGTTGACGTCGCGGGCGTCCCCAATCCATCGATCCGCCTCGAGGGTTAGGGTCAGGATCGTGGACGACACCAGAGACGCTGACCCGACCGACGGCCCCGCGTTGATCGCCGTCATGGAGCCGCTGCGAGGGTTGCTCGGCACCTGGCAGGGCGCGGGCGAGGGCTCGTACCCCACCATCGACGCGTTCCGGTACCTCGAGGAGGTGCAGTTCTGGCACGTCGGCAAGCCGTTCCTCGGGTACCACCAGCGCACCCGACACCCCGACACCGGTCTCCCGATGCACACGGAGTCCGGCTTCTGGCGGGTCGTGAGCGACCTCGATGACCGGGGCGCCGCGGCGGTGGAGGCGACCCTGGCCCATCCGACCGGACTGACCGAGATCCTGGTGGGCGAGGTGCGCCACGGGCAGCTCTCGGTGCGCACCATCGAGGTGGCCCGCACGCCGACCGCCAAGGACGTCAGCGTCGTCGAACGGAGCTTCGCCATCGACGGCGACGACCTGCGCTACGAGGTGTCCATGGCGGCGATGGGACAGCCTCTGCAGTTCCACCTGCGCGCCACGCTCCACCGCGTCGCGTGACCCCGGGTCCCACCGGGCCCCAGTGCGGGTGCCCGTCGCCGGGGTCGGTGCCTCAGTGGCCCGAGAGCAGGGCTCGGGCGACGAGATCCGTGCCGAACGCGGTGAGGATCGCGAGGTACAACAGCCCGGTCGCCGCCATCACCGCCGAGTACGCCCGCTCCTTCAACGCCAGCCGGGTGACGATGATCAGACCCACGGTCGTCACGGCACATGCCACCCAGAACCAGCCGAGCAGCCCGTTGTAGCCGTCGGCGATCGTGCCGTTGAGCACCGAGATCATCCCGACGGGCACCAGCAACAGCGCGATCTCCGGCACGCACAGCCAGCCGACCCAGCGGATCAGCTCGAGCAGCGGGCCCCGAGCCATGCCCGGCTGCACGAGGTACCAGTGGCCGAGCAGCATCGCGTCGGTCACCGCGCCCAGGAACGCCGCACCCACGAAGAGCCGGGCCAGCGACAACGGGATGTTCGCCTCGGCCTGCAGACCGACGGCCAACAGCCCGACCGCGCCGATGATCGGGGCGATCAGGTCGAGGACCGGCGGAAACTCGGGCACCGAGTCGTCCTTGGCGTCGGCGGCGCGATCGATGCCGGTCATCGCCGCCACGCGCGCGGTCCGCTGCTCGGCCAGCGCGAGTTGGCCCTCGACCCCGGCCCGGCGCCGCACGACCGAAACCGCCAGCGCGATGCCCGACGCGATCGCCACCCCCGCCGACGCGAGGTCCCGCACCAACGACGGGTCGATGATCCGCACGCCGGTGTAGAACGCGCCCACCGCCATGAGGCAGTACACGCCGCGCATGAGCCACCCGTACCCGAGGCTGACCACGCGACGGCGCGTGGTCATCCAGACGAAGAAGAGCCCGCCGGTCGCCCACTGGAGCAGGAGCGACGCGCCGTCGAACGAGATCACGGGCGTCCCCCGCACGTAGGTCGGGTCACCACGGTCACGCCTCGACGCGCACGAGGCCGTGGTCGACCTGGTTGAGCGAGTCCGGGCCGGCGGTCGCGGCCACGACGATGTCCTCGAGCCGCGCGCCCCACCGGCCGGGGATGTAGATGCCCGGCTCGACGGAGAACGCGTGGCCGGGCACCAGCGGGGTGGCGTTGCCGGCGACGATGTAAGGGTCTTCGTGCGCGTCGATGCCGATGCCGTGGCCGGTGCGGTGGATGAAGAACTCGCCGTAGCCCGCGGCGTCGATGATGTCTCGGGCCGCAGCATCCACCGCCTCGCACGTGGTGCCCACGGTCGCGGCGGCGACCCCGGCCGCCTGCGCCTCGTGGAGCACGTCGTAGAGCTCCTCGAAGGCGGCGGGGGGTTCGCCGGTGAAGACGCACCGGGTGATGTCCGAGCAGTAGCCCGCCCCGTCCTCGGCGAGCATCGTGCCGCCGAAGTCGCACAGCACGACCTCATCGGCGCCGATGACACGATCGCCCGCTTCGTGATGGGGGCTGGCCGCGTTGGGACCGGCGGCGACGATCGCGAAGTTCACGCGCTGGTGCCCTTCGGCGAGCAGGCGCCGGCCGATGTCGGCGGACACCTCCGCCTCGGTGCGCCCGATGAGCGCGATGTCGCCACCGTGCAACTGGCGGGCCACTCGGTCCGCGGCCGCGCCGGCCCGCCGGAGCGCCTCGATCTCCGCGGCGTCCTTCACCGCCCGCAAGGGTCCGAGCACGGTGCTCGCCGGCGTGAAGGTCGTGCCGGGCGCCCGGTCCTGGAGCGCGAGCAGGAACTGGGCCCAGGTGTGATCGCCGATCGCGGCCCGCGATGCCGCGCCCATCGCCGCGAGCACGAGCACGAGCGGGTCCTCTGCCTCGGCCCACGGAGCCAACCGGAAGACGTCCGGACGATCGACGACGCGGGGCGCCTCGAGCCCGGGGACCACGAGCACGGCCTCTGCATCGCGAGGAACGACGAGCATGGTGAGCCGCTCGAGCGGCATGGCCTCGTACCCCGTGAGGTACGGCAGGTCGGCGCCCACGGAAAGGAGCAGCACATCCACGTCCTGGGCGGCCATCGCCGCCCGAGCCCGCGCCATCCGTTCAGCCAACATGGTCGCCACGGTAACGGGGTCGCCCCCCACTCCCGAAATTGGGACCGTTCGTCGACACAGGTACGACGAACGGTCTCAAAATCCAGAGCCCATCGGAGATCGAGGCGGATCGTCGAGACGGGCGCGACGGGCGGTCTCGATGTCGGATGGGATCAGGTGGGCAGGGCGGATCCGGCGGCCTGCTTCGCGTGGTAGCTCGACCGCGTGAGCGGGCCCGATTCCACGTGGGCCAGACCCAGCGCCGCGCCGACCTCGGCGTAGTTCGCGAACTGCTCGGGGGTCACCCACCGGGCGACGGGCAGATGATGGGAGGTGGGCCGCAGGTACTGTCCGATGGTCACGATGTCGACGCCGACGCCGCGCAGATCCGCGAGCGCAGCGAGCACCTCGTCGTCGGTCTCGCCCATCCCCACGATGAGCCCCGACTTCACGGTGAGCCCGGCGGCCTTGGCCCGGGCCAGCACGGAGAGGCTACGGGCGTAACCCGCCGACGGGCGGACGGCGCGTTGCAGCCGGGCGACCGTCTCCAGGTTGTGGTTCAAGACCTCGGGGCGGGCCGCGAAGATGACGTCGAGCGCGGCGCTCTCGCCCTTGCAATCCGGGATCAGCACCTCGACCTGCACGCCGGGCGTGCGCCGGTGGATCGCCTCGATCGTGGCGGCGAACGCGGCCGCGCCGCCGTCGGCCAGGTCGTCGCGCGCGACGGCGGTGACCACGGCGAACTCGAGGCCCATGCGTTGGACCGCCTCGGCGACGCGCTCGGCCTCGCCGGCGTCGACCGGTTCCGGGTGGCGCGTGTCGACCAGGCAGAAGCCGCAGGCCCGGGTGCAGCGCTCGCCGTTGATCATGAACGTGGCGGTGCCGTCGGCCCAGCACTCGTAGATGTTCGGACAGCCCGCTTCCTCGCAGACCGTGACGAGCTCGAGATCCCGCATGGTCTTGCGCAGCTCGCGGTACTCACCGCCCATCTTCACCGGCACCCGCATCCACTCGGGTTTGCGCTCGCCGATCGCCAGCCCCTGCGCCACCCCGGCCTCGGCCAGCCGACCCCGCAGGCGCACCGACGTGCCCGCCGTCGAGCTCGTGGTGAGCTTCGTCGCCGGGGCGGTGACCGCCTCGGCGGTGGCTCGGACGGTGCCCGGCAACGCGCCCGGACCCTCCCCCCGTGAGAAGGGCGACAGATCGTCGGCGCGGTGCCGCCACACGACATCGGCGCGATCCCACCTGCCGCCCGTGGGCACCCACCGGGCGACGGCCCGGGCGACGACCGCGTCGACGACCTCGCGCATCGACACGTCGATGCCCTCGGCCGCCAGCGACGTCACCGCCTTGTCGGCGATGCCGCACGGCACGATGTGGTTGAAGTAGGTCAGATCGGGCTCGACGTTGAGCGCGAACCCGTGCATCGATCGGCCCCGCGACAGCCGCACCCCGACCGCCGCGATCTTGCGAGGGTGATCCGATGCCGGTTCGACCCACACCCCGGGGTACTCGCGCAACCGGCCCACGTCGGCGAGCCCGAGATCTCCCAGCGCGTCGATCAGCACCTGTTCGACAGCCCGCACGTAGGCGACCGTGTCGGCCATGCCGCCCCCCCGCTTGCCGGGGACGGACAGAATCGGGTAGCCGACGAGTTGACCGGGGCCGTGGTAGGTGACATCACCACCCCGGTCGGTCTTGATCAGATCGGCGCCGACGTCAGCCGGGGTGACCAGGACGTTGGCCAGGTCGGCCCTCGCCCCCAACGTGTACACGTGCGGGTGCTCGAGCAGGAGCAACCAGTCATCGCCGCGGTGCTCGAAGAGCCCCTGCTGCAGCGCGTGCGCGTCGCGGTACGGCACCGACCCCAGCCAGCGGGCGTGCAGGCTCATCGAGGCGGATCCGGCCGGACCATCACGCGATCTCGGCCTCCCAGTCACGCGTCTCGATGATCTCCTTGATCTCGTGCATGAACGCCGCGGCATACGCCCCGTCGAAGGCGCGGTGGTCCCAGGCGAGGGCGAGCACGCCGACCGAGTGGATCGCGATCGCCTCGTTGCCGTCGATGTCGGTGACGACCACGGGTTTGCGGCTGATGCCATCGGTCGAGAGGATCGCGACCTGCGGCTGGTTGATGATCGGGATCACCATGTGGGTACCGAACGAGCCGGAGTTGGAGATCGTGAACGTGCCGTCGATGATGTCGTCGGCCGACAGCTTCTTGGTGCGGGCGCGCGTGGCGAGCGAGCTGATCGACCGCGCCAGCGCCCGCAGCCGAAGCCCGTCCGCATCGTGGATGACCGGCGCCAGGAGCCCCTCGAAGTTGAGGTCGACCGCGATCGACAGGTTCACGTAGTTGTGGACGATCAGCTCGCCCTCGCCCACCGTCGCGTTCATGTGCGGGAAGTTGTGCAGGGCGTCGATGACGGCTCGCGAGATGAACGGCAGGTACGTGAGGCTGTACCCCTCGGCGGCGCGGAAGGCATCCGCGTGGCGGCGGCGGACGCGTTCGACGTTCTCGTAGTCGACCTCGACCGCGGTCATCGCGTGGGGCGACACGTGCTTCGACATGACCATGTGCTCGCCCGTGCGACGCCGGATGTTGTTGAGCGCCTCGGACGTGTCGCCGGTGCCCGAACGGGGGGCCGGGCGCTGCGTCACGATCGACGGTGCAGCCGGAGCCGCAGGGGCCGCCGAGGCCGTCGGCCGGCGCGCGGATCCCGACGCGATCGCCTGCTCGACGTCGCCGCGCGTGATGCGGCCGCCGACGCCCGTGCCGGAGAGCTGGCTGACGTCGATGCCGTTCTCGTCGACGAGCTTGCGCACGACCGGCGAGACCACCGCGGCAGCGTTGCCACCGGCGGCCGGCGGCGCGGCGGGGCTCGATGCCGGGGCGACTGGGGCTGGCACCGGAGCCGGAGCCGGCTCCGGAGCCAAGGCCGCCGGAGCGGCGGCAGGTGGTGCGGGCTCCGCAGCAGGTAAGGGCTCGGCGGCGGGGGCCTCGCTCGCGGCCACTGGTGGGGCGGTGGCAGGCGCCGCGCCGGCGGCGGGGGCCTCGTCGCTGACCACCGCGATCACCGCGCCGACGTCGACGGTGTCACCTTCTTGGGCCCGGATCTCGGCAACGAAGCCGGCCACCGGCGACGGCACCTCGGAGTCGACCTTGTCGGTCGATACTTCGAAGAGCACCTCATCCATGGCGACGGCGTCGCCGACGTTCTTGAACCACTTGGTGATGGTGCCCTCGGTGACCGTTTCACCAAGTTGGGGCATCTCGACATCTGCCATCAGTGGGAATCCTCCACTCGTTCCTGCAATCGATGGGGCGGCGGGGTCGCAGATCAGCCGTGCAGGCCGCGTCCGGTCATGGCCATCACGCTCTCGCCGAAGAGCTCGCTGAGCGTCGGGTGGGGCTGGATGAACTGGGCCACCTCGTCCACGGTGGCCTCCCAGTTGACGGCCAGGTAGCCCTGCCCGAGCTGCTCGGTGACCCACGGGCCCACCATGTGGACGCCGATGATCTGGCCCGCGCGACCGTCCGGCGTCTTCAGGGCGATGATCTTGACCATGCCGTCGGACTCACCGACGATGAGCGCCCGACCGTTGCCCATGTAACGGTGCTTCGAGACGACGATGTCGAGCCCGGCGTCCTTGGCGGTTTGCTCGCTGTGCCCCGCGAACGCGACTTCGGGATGGCAGTAGATGCACCACGGCACGCGGCCGTAGTCGATCGGGATGACCGGCTCGCCGAGCAGGTCCTTGATCGCGACGATCGCCTCGGCGAAGCCGATGTGCGCGAGCGCCGGCGTGGGGATGACGTCGCCGACCGCGTACACGCCCGGCTCGCCGGTGCGGCAGAAGGCGTCGACCATGATGAAGCCCCGGTCGTTGATCTCGACCGCGGTGCCGCTGAGTCCGAGGGTCTCGGACAGGGGGCGCCGACCGACCGACATGACCACGAGGTCGACATCGATCGTCTCGCCGTCACCGAAGGCCACCGTGGTGCCCGAGCCGTCCGCCCGGGGCGTGTGCCCGGTCACGGCGACGCCGGTGCGCACGTCGAGCTCGCGTCCCTTGAAGGACCGGAGCACCAGCTTGGTGATGTCCTCGTCGCAGCCCGGCAGGATCTTCGGCATCGCCTCGAGGATCGTGACCTTCGTGCCGAGGTCCGACATCATCGAGGCGAACTCGCAGCCGATCGCGCCCCCGCCGATGACCACCGCGGTGGCAGGAAGCTCTTGGACCGAGAGCACCTCGTCGGAGGTCATGACCAGCGTGCCGTCGATGTCGAAGCCCGGCAGCGTGCGGGGCACCGAGCCCGACGCGAGGACAACATGGGTGCCGACGAGCTCGACGTCGCCCGACGACCCACCGGTGACCGACACGGTGTGGTTGGCCCCCAGCGTTCCGATGCCGTCATAGACGGTGACCTTGCGCTTCTTGAGCAGGCCCTTGAGGCCGTTGACGAGCTGGTCCACCACCTTCTGCTTGCGCACCTGGGTGACGGCGAAGTCGACCTTGGCCGGCCCGACCTCGATGCCGAACTCCAGGGCGCCGACGACGTGACGGTAGACCGACGCGGTCTCGAGCAGCTCCTTGGCCGGGATGCACCCGACGTTCAGGCACGTGCCGCCCACCTTGTTCATCTCGATCATCGCGATGTTCAGGCCGGCCGCGGCACCGTAGAGCGCAGCGGCGTAGCCGCCCGGGCCGCCACCGATGATCACCACGTCGAATTGCTCGGGCGTCGGACTCACCTCTCTCGGGGATGCGAATGCCGACGTCAGCCGACAGGTGACCGGATCCTACCGGCTCGGATGACAGGAACAATTCGAGGGCGGCCCGGTCGAACCAGTCCCCCGCCGCCTCAGCCCAGGTAGGACATCGGATCGACCGCGACCCCGTTGATCCGCACCTCGAAGTGCAGGTGCGGCCCGGTGGAGTGACCCGTGGAACCGACGAGTCCGATCGTCGTGCCCGCCGACACCGACTGGCCCTGCGTCGCGATCAGCTGGCTCTGGTGCGCGTACAGGGTGACCATGCCGCCGCCGTGGTCGATCAAGATCACGTTGCCGTACCCGTCGATCACCCCCGCGAAGAACACGGTGCCGGCTCGCGCCGCGTGGATGGGGGTGCCCATCCCGACGCCGATGTCGATGCCCTTGTGCACGGTGCCCCAACGCGCCCCGAAGGGCGAGGTGACGGGCCCGCTCACCGGCCACGACAGGCTGCCCTTGCCGGGTCCCGAGGGCCGGGTCGTGGGCGGCGTCGTCGTCGCGGGCGGCTTGGTGGTCGGCGGCTTCGTCGTGGGCGGAACCGGCGTCGATGGGGTCGTGGGGCTTCCGGGCCGCGCGGTCGTGGTGGTCGTTGGCGCGAGGGTGGACGTGGTCGTGGGGGCTTCGGTCGTGGAGGTCACCGTCGGCGGGACGGTCTCGACCGGCACCTCGGCTTCACGGGCGGCGATCAGCGACGTGAGGCGCGCCTCTTGCTGGTCGAGGGTCGCCGCTTCGCTCTGCAGGTTCTCGATCCGCTTGTCGAGCTCGGCGCGCACCGCGACCTGGCGGTCCCGGAGGCGGGCGGCCTCGGCGACCCCGTCATCGGCCTCGCGGGCGAAGCCGTCGGCCCGATCGTGGGCGTCTTGCGCCTCGTCCTTCTTCGTCTTGAGATCGAGCTCGGCGGTCACCCGGTTCTCGACGACGCTGTGGTTGTACACCGCCAGATTCGTCATCAGCGTGTGCATCTTGCCCAGCTGCTGGGGATCCTTCGCGGCCAGCTCCTGCACCGCGGTCTCGCGGTCAGGGCGCATGTAGGCCTCCACCGCACGCTGGGCCGCTTCGTGGCGGGCCTGGGCCGCCGCGTGCTCGGCATCCACAACCTGGCGTTGCAGGTCGTCGACCTGCCGCCGAGCCACATCGCGCTGCTCCCGAGCACCCGCGGCCCGCGCCTCTTGCTCATGGACACCGACGTCGAGCTTGTCGAGCTCGGCCTTGAGCTGATCGTCGGTGGCGCTCAGCTCGTCGAGCTGGTCCCCGACCGCTTGGCGGCGCTGCTCGGTCTGCTGGCGCTGGCTCTCGGGATCATC
>JBBQHT010000162.1:0-10769 GCA_038324235.1 Acidimicrobiales bacterium | reverse complement strand
CGCCCACAACTGCCGATGCGGCGCTGCTCCTCGAAGCGGCCGATGCCATGAGCGACATGGTCGACGAGTTGGCCGCCGGCGCCGCCGTCGACGGTGTCGACCCGGCCGGTGCGCTGATCGAGCGGCTCGACGCCCAGGTGGCCGCGGGAGCGACCGCAGCCGAGGGTGACGGCGCCGGCCCCGGTGGGACGGTCGTCGCCATCAGCTCGCCTCCGTCAACCGTGCACGCGCCTGCCGGGCTGGTCCTGGCGGTCGAGCTGGACGACGCCTGCGCCCTGCCTGGCGCGAGAGGGGCGGTCGTGTTCCGCCACGTCGACAAAGCCGGCACGGTCGTGTTCAGCGACCCGGAGCGCGCGACGATCCTCGGGGGGACCGCGCGTTCGTTCACCATCGGGATCGACGTCAGCGGCCGTGACGGCGCGGCCCGGGCAGCCGCGGGCGCCGCGCTGGTCGCCCGGCTGCGGGCGGTCCCCGACGTGGCGCGGGTGGATGCCATCGAGCCGTCCGGACAGAGCGCGACCAGCGGCACGCAGCAGCCCGGGCAACAGGCCGCGCAGCAGACCGGGCAGCAGACCGAGCTGCAAGCCGTGACACCTGACCGGGCCGCAGGGGCCGACCCCAACGGGCCGGGGGTCGGGGTGGCCGCCGCCACGATCCGGGTCGATGTGGCCCGGCTCGACGCGCTCATGGACATCGCCAGCGAGCTCGTGATCGAGCGCAACCAGCTCGAGATCGAGGCGCGCCGGGTCGACGATCGTCAGCTCGACAACGCCCTGCTCGCGCTCAAGCGGACGATCGCCGAGCTCCGCGACGTCGTGCAGCGCGTGCGGATGGTGCCCATCGCGCCCACGTTCCAACGGCTGCAGCGCCTGGTGCGGGAGACCGCGCGCGATCTCGACAAGGCGGTGGTCCTGCAGGTCGAGGGCGCCGATGCGGAGGTCGATCGCGGGGTCGTCGACGAGATCCTCCAACCGATGGTGCACCTTCTGCGCAACGCGGTGGATCACGGCATCGAGCCCGAGGCCGTCCGCGTCGGGCGCGGCAAGCCGGCACGGGGCACGCTCACACTGCGGGCCGAGCCGCGCGGGGACGAGGTGTTCTTCGACGTGGTTGACGATGGCGGTGGCCTCGATGAGGCGAGGATCGTCGCCAAGGCGATCGCCGTGGGCATCATCGATCCGGCTCACGTCGATCGGCTCGACCGGGCCGAGATCCTCGATCTGATCTTCGCCCCCGGCTTCACCACCACGACCGAGACGAGCCTCGTGTCCGGACGGGGGGTCGGCCTCGATGCGGTCCGCGCGGCCGTGCAGCGCCTCGGCGGTTCGATCGAAGTCGTCTCCGAACCCGGCGACGGCACCACCTTCCGCCTACGCCTGCCATCGTCGCTCGTCGTGATGGACGCGCTGTTGGTGCGCGTCGGCACCGAGCTCTGGGCGTTGCCCATCACGCGGCTCGAGGAGACGCTGGCCCTCGACCCCGACGACGTGCGCCCCGGGCCGACCGGGGTCGGCCAGGTCATCTCGCACCGCTCGGGGATGCTCCCGGTGATCGACGGCGGCACGTACCTGGCGCGGGGATCCGAGTTGGCGCCGCCCCGATTCGGCGTGGTGGTCCGCACGATCGGCCGACCGCACCTGCTCACCGTCGACGAGCTCATCGGGCATGTCGAGATCGTGGTGAAGCCCGTGCCGTTCGCGCTGCCCGGGCTCGATCACATCAGCGGCGCCGCGCAACTCGGCGACGGCCGTCTGGCGTTGGTCCCGGATCTGGCGGTGCTCATCGAGCAAGCTGCGACCTCGCTCACGTGGACCGTGTCGACCGAGCTGCGCACCACCGATGTCCGGGTCCAGACCTTGTTCGGCTCCGGCATCGAGCGGGCTGCGCCGGTGCTCACGTTCTTCACCCAGTGCGCCACCGACATCGAGGACCTCGCCCTCTCCACCCTCGAGGCGATGGCCAGCCACGTCGGGGCCGGCAGCCCGATGCACCCGGTGCTGTTCGCGCTCGGGGGGGCGATCGACGCGATGTTGGTCTTCGGGATCGCGAGCTCGCCGACGTTGCTCGCCCCGATGGGCGTCGACCTCAAGAACGACGACGCCGTGCAGGCCGCCGTGGCGGAGTTGGGCAACATGTTGGGGTCGCAGTTCGTCGCGGCGTTGGCCGACAGCCACGGGCTGTCGGTGACCCTCTCCCCGCCGATCGTCCCCGAGCCCACCGCGGCGGGGGTGCACGCAGCGCTGCTGGGGTCCGCCGCCGTGGCCGGGCCGGCCCCGTGCGTCGTGCTGCACGCGCGGCTGCTGGGCGGACCGGACCCGCTCGAAGTGTTCCTCGCCGTCTCGCCCTGAGCGTCGGCGACCGGGCGGTGTGACAGGTGCGGGCTTGACCTCGACGCGCATCCGTGAGTTCATTCGTTTGTTGAACTCAATAGCCAGGGGGCACGATGGGCAACGACGACAGCGCGGGGACGACCACCACCGCCACGACGACCGCCGCCGGATCGGGCGACGAGTGGCACCAGACGGCGTGCATCCTGTGCAGCATCAACTGCGGCATCGAGGTGAAGGTCCAGGACGGGCACTTCGTGCGCATCCGCGGCGACAAGGCGCACCCGATCTCGCAGGGCTACACCTGTGAGAAGGCGCTGCGCCTCGACCATTACCAGAACACCCGCGACCGGTTGACCAGCCCGTTGCGCCGCCGCCCCGACGGCACGTACGAGGAGATCGACTGGGACTCCGCGATCGCCGAGATCGCCGAGCGCTTCACGGCGGTGCGCGACACCCACGGCGGCGAGTCGATCTTCTACTACGGGGGTGGCGGGCAAGGGAACCACCTCGGTGGCGGCTATGGCGGTTCGACCCGCGCGGCGCTCGGTTCGGTGTACTCGTCCAACGCCCTGGCCCAGGAGAAGACGGGGGAGTTCTGGGTGGACGGCCAGCTGTTCGGCCGGCCCCGCTGCCACACGACCGGCGAGTACGAGCACGCCGAGGTCGCGGTGTTCGTCGGCAAGAACCCGTGGCAGTCCCACGGCTTCCCGCGGGCGCGCACCGTGCTGAAGGCGATCGCCAACGATCCCGACCGTGCGCTCGTGGTCATCGATCCGCGCCGCACCGAGACTGCGGAGTTGGCGGACTTCCACCTGCAGGTGCGCCCGGGCACCGATGCGTGGTGCCTCGCCGCGATGCTCGCCGTGCTGATCGAGGAGGATCTCGTGGATCACGAGTTCCTGGCCGAGCACGCCAACGGTTTGGAGGAGCTCTCGGGTGTGCTCGGGCTCGTCGACGTCGATGCCTACTGCGCGCGTTCAGGGGTGGATCCGGAACTGGTGCGCGCCGCGACCCGGCGCATCGCGGCGGCGTCGAGCGTCTCGATCTTCGAGGACCTCGGCATCCAGCAGGCGCCGCACAGCACGCTCAACTCGTACCTCGAGAAGCTTGTGTACCTGCTCACCGGCAACTTCGCGAAGCGCGGCGCGATGAACATCCACACGCGGTTCGCCAGCCTCGGTGGCGGTGGCGGCGGCGGTGGCGCCACCCGGGTCACTCCGGTCGGCGGGCATCGCATCATCACCGGGCTCGTGCCCGCCGCGGTGATCCCCGACGAGATCCTCAGCGACCACCCCAAGCGCTTCCGGGCGATGCTGATCGAGAGCGGCAACCCGGTGCACGCGCTGCCCGACAGCGCCCGGATGCGGGAGGCGCTCGCCGCCCTCGAGCTCGTCGTCGTGATCGACGTGGCGTTCACCGAGACGGCGCGCCTGGCCGACTACGTGCTGCCGGCGGCGAGCCAGTTCGAGAAGTGGGAGGCCACGTTCTTCACGCTCGAGTTCCCGATCAACGCGTTCCACCTGCGCGCGCCGGTCGTGCCCGCCCCGGAGGGCACGTTGCCCGAGCCCGAGATCCACCGTCGCCTGGTCCGGGCCCTCGGGGCGATCACCGACGACGACCTGGTCCCGTTGCACGCCGCCGCGGCCGAGGGCCGCGCGGCCTTCGCCGACGCGTTCCTGACGATGCTGGTCGAGCGGCCCGATCTGGCGCGCCTCGCGCCCGTCGTGCTGTACGAGACGTTGGGGGCCACGTTGCCGGAAGGAGCCGCGGCGACCGCGGCAGCCTGGGGCCTGGCGCAGACCACTGCGATGGCCTACCCCGACTCGGTCGCCCGCGCGGGCTTCGCCAGTGCGGACGACCTGTTCGACGCGATCGTGGGGCGCGGCACGGGCGTGGTGTTCACGGTCGATGAGTACGACGACACGTGGGCGCGCCTGGACACACCCGACAAGCGCATCCGCCTCGTGGTGGACGAGCTCATGGACGAGTTGACGGGGCTGGCCACGGAGGAACCGTTGACCTCGGGCGCCTTCCCGTTCGTGCTGTCCGCGGGGGAGCGGCGCTCGTCGACGGCCAACACGATCTTCCGCGATCCGGGCTGGCGCAAGAAGGACGCGGACGGAGCGTTGCGCATGCACCCCGACGACGCCGGGCGCCTCGGTGTCGAGCCCGGGGGTCGGGTGCGCGTCACGACCAAGCGGGGCAAGGTCGAGACCGTGGTCGAGGTGACCGACTCGATGCAGCCGGGGCACATCTCGCTGCCCAACGGACGGGGCCTCGACTACCCCGACGAGCACGGCGTCCGCGTGCCCGACGGCGTCGCCCCCAACGAGCTCACCGCCGGCGAGGATCGGGACTGGCTGGCGGGTACCCCGTGGCACAAGTTCGTGCCCGCGCGGGTCGACGTGATCGAATCAGTGGGAGTCGCGACCTGACGCGGTGGGGTGCACGAGGTCCCGTGTCCGTTCCGTGCCAGCCGATCCCCGACGAGAGGCGATTGATGACCGAGCCGTCCGTTACCGATGACCTGAGCGCCGAGGCGTGGATCGCGCGCTTCGCCGCCGCGCTCGGGGTCGATGCCCCCGACGCCGCGACGATCGAGACGCTGCTCGATCTGGCCGGCGTCGCCGCGCACGATTCGCAGCGCGTCGCCGCGCCGATCGCGTGCTACCTCGTCGGACGCGCCGGTCTCGATCCTGGCGTCGCCCTCGAGCAGAGCCGCACGGTCGCGGGTTGACGTGCGTCGCACCCGGTTCGACGAGTGGCCGTGCCCCATCGCGCGCACGACCGACCTGATCGGGGACTGGTGGACGCCGCTCGTGATGCGAGAGGCGTTCAGCGGTCGCAAGCGCTTCGACGAGTTCCACGACGCCCTCGGCATCCCGCGTGCCGTGCTCGCCGCTCGGCTCGAGCGCCTCTGTGACGAAGGCCTGCTGCGCAAGGTCCCCTACGAGGAGCACCCGCCGCGGTTCGAGTACAAGCTCACCCCGAAGGGGTTCGCGTTCTACGACGTGCTCGCCGCGATGTGGCGGTGGGGCGAGGACTGGCTCTGGCCCGACGACGAAGGTCCGATGCCGATCATGCTGGTGGATCGCGACACCGGTGCCGAAGTGCGCCCGGTCGTGATCGACGAGCACACGGGCGAGCGCATCGACGTGCGCCGCCTCCGCTTGCGGGGTCGCCCCGCGGACTGATCGTCGGACCCAAACTGCTGCGACCGTCGCGACTGTGGCAGTAGCGTGTCGCCACACGTTGGTTGATCTGGTGGGAGATGTGACATGGGTGGTTCGCGTCAGGTGTGGGTTGGTCTGTCGGGATGGTCGGTCTTCGCCCGGCGCGTGGTGGGCCTCGCCGGCGCGCTGGCGGTGCTGGCGGCGCTGGCGGTCGTCCAGCCCTTCGTGGCGCCGGCCTCGGCGGTCGGCCCCCCCACCCTCACGGTGACCCCGGCCCTGAACCTCGCCGACATGCAGTTGGTCACGGCCACGCTCGCGGGCATCCCGTCCGCCTCGTATGTCGTGGTCGTCGAGTGCGGCCCGGGCGCCGGGTACGACGCGTGCGACGGATCCACGGCGGTGTATCCGACGCTGGATGCCACAGGGATGGCGACCGCCACGGTCCAGGTCGCGGCGATCCTGCACCCCGACGCCGGCGGGAGCATCGACTGCCGAGCAGCGGACCCGGCGCACCCCTGTGTCGTGCGAGCCCGGGCCTACGCCCAGTCGAACGCCCTCGACTTCTCGGTTCCGGTGACCTTCGACCCCGCGGGTGCCCTCGCGCCACCCCCGACGTTCTCGATCGACCCGGCCACGGGGCTGAGCGACGGACAGACGGTCACCATCCACGGCGCGGGGTTCACCCCGGGTCG
Source organism: Acidimicrobiales bacterium (assembly GCA_038324235.1). GTDB lineage: Bacteria > Actinomycetota > Acidimicrobiia > Acidimicrobiales > Acidimicrobilacustridaceae > JBBQHT01. The sequence continues at coordinate 4,574 of JBBQHT010000162.1, read as the reverse complement.
GCTCGTCTTCGTGCGGTTGTGCCGGGCTGCGACGACGTCGTGTGAGGTCGCGAGTGGGCCGACCGCGCCGATCGGGACCGCTACGGCCGCCGGGGTGGTCACGGCGACGACGGTGCTGCGATCGGTGATCACCGTGGATCCGTACGAACGGATCGATTGCCGGGTGGCGGGGAACTGCGAGATCAGGGTCTACACGCCTCGCTCCGGGACGGCATCGATCGTCGCCCCGGTCACGTTCGATCCGGGCACGGGGGCGCCGACCTGGCCGACGCTGAAGCTGTTGCCGGCCACGGGCCTCGTCGATCGGCAGAAGGTGCTCGCGGCCGGCAGCGGATATCCCGCCAACAGCTACGTCAGCATCTTGGAGTGTGCGGCCACGTGTCGTTCGATCGGCACGGCGCAGACCAAGGCCGACGGCACGTTCGCAACCGCGAGCGTGGTGTACGCCTCCGTAGCTGACGGGACACCGGGCGGACGCACCGACTGTCGTCCGGTCGCCGGCACCTGCCGGCTGGCCGCGACGGCGTACACGGGCACCGGCCAGGACGTCGGGCTCGCGGGTCTGGCGTTCGACCCGACGGCCCCCCTCGCGCCACCGCCCACCGCCGTGGCCACCCCGAGCACGGACCTCGTCGATGCGCAGATGATCACGGTGTCGGGCACGGGGTTCATCCCGGCGGGACCCAACGCGGGGGTGAACGTGGCACAGTGCGCGACCGGCGTCGGGTACGCGTGCCAGTACGGCGGGGGCGCGGGTGTGACCGTCGACGCGACCGGCGCCCTGCACGGCGACGTGCAGGTGAGCACGATCCTGCCCGGGAGCGGCGCCGACCTGGACTGTCGGGTCGTGGCGTGCGAGCTGCAGGTGAGCCAGTACCAGGGTACGGGCGAGGTGCTGCACCTCCCGCTGTCCTTCGATCCGGCCGCGCCGCTTGCGCCCGCCGCGAGCTTCACGGTGACGCCGTCGACGGGACTCGCCGACGGCCAGGCGGTCCACATCCACGCCTCCCACCTGCGCCGCTCCTCGTACGCATCGGTGCAGGAGTGCCGGGCCGGTTCGTACACCCAGCTCACCCCGACGGACTGCCGATCCCTCTCGGCCTACCTCCAGCCCGATGACCAGGGTGAGGCCGACGTGTCCCTCGTGGTCGACGCCGCGCTCTCCTTGACCGTCCCGGCTCCGGGTGGGTTCACGGCGCTCGACCCCGCGGGTTCGGTGGCGCCATCGACGGTCTCGGTGGGGGGCACGGTCCCCGTGACCGTGCCGCCGGTCGTCACCGAGTCCTACGACTGCCGGGTCGAGGCGGCCGGGTGCGTGCTGGTGATGGCCGTCGGCGGCAACGGTTCGTCGGGGGCGCAGCTCACCTCGCAGCCGATCAGCTTCGGACCGGCCGCCGCGGGCACCCGCTACGTCGACCGCGTGTTCGCCTCGGTCGACGTCACCCGCGACGTCGTCTACGGCAGCGCGGTGTTCGAGGACGGCGTGCGCCGAGATCTGCACCTCGACATGTACGAGCCGCACGGTGACACCGCGACGCAGCGGCCGGTGATCATCTACATGCACGGCGGCTTCTTCGCCTTCGGTGACCAGGGCGAGGGAGCCACCGTGGGCGATGAGTTGGCCCGGCGGGGCTACGTCGTGATCTCGGTGGAGTACCGGCTCTACAACGAGGGTGGGATCGACGCCGCGTCGCGGTACCAGAAGGCGATCCCGGCGGCGCAGCACGACTCGCAGGCGGCGATCCGCTACATGCGCCGCCATGCCGCGGAGCTGCGGGTGGGGCCGCGGGCGTTCGGGGCGATCGGCTACTCCGCGGGCGCGGTCACGGCGCTGAACCTCGCCAACCACGCCGACGATCCGGGCGACAGCGGCAACCCCGGCTTCCCCTCCGACGTCTTGGGGGCGGTCTCGCTGTCGGGCTCGCACGGCAGCGTCACGCCCCACGCCCCACCGGTCCTGATGTTCCACGGCGTGGTGGACCACACGGTGGCGTACCAGTTCGCCGTCGCGGGGTGCGAGCGGGCCAAGGCGATCGGCGACGAGTGCACCCTCGTCAGCTACCCGAACACGGATCACGACATCTACTCGCAGTACGGGGACTGGATGCCCCAGACCATCGCGTTCTTCAACCGCACGGTCGTCCCGGGGCTGGCGTCAGCCGATCCGGGCACGACCACGACGACCACCTCGACGACCGTGCCCGGTTCCCCGTCGACGACCACCACGACCGGGCCGTCGGCGGCGGACCCGATCGTGTTCTCGACCGTGGCGGCCGCCGCCGCGGTCCCGGCCACCCCCAGTTTCACGGGCTGATCAGCGGGTTCCTCCCGGGTGGCCCGAGCCTCGCCATCCCCCCTCGACAATCGAACGTCTGTTCGGTATGGTCGGCGACGTGTCCGGTTTCAACCCTCCCATCTCGTGGTCCGAGCTCGAGCGACGCCTGTCCGACCGTCCCACCGACGGCCGGCCCGGCGATCCGCTCGTGCGCGGCGACGGGGGCGACAGCCCGGCATGGTCCCGCAAGCGGGCGCCCTACCAGGCGCCGGGTCCACCTCGCCGGCGGGCGGGCCGGCCCTACGCCGAGCTGCACGCCCACTCCAACTTCTCGTTCCTCGATGGCGCCTCTCACCCCGAGGAGCTCGCCGAGGAGGCTGCCCGTCTCGGGCTCGAGGCGTTGGCCCTCACCGACCACGACGGCTTCTACGGGGTCGTGCGCTTCGCCGAGGCGGCCCGCGAGCTCGGCCTGCCCACGGTGTTCGGCTCCGAGCTGACCCTCGGTCGGGCCCAGCCCCAGCTTGGCGTGGCCGATCCGGGGGTGGCCGAGCCCGGCACCCCCTCGGCCCCCCGGCTCACGCGCTCGCGGGCCGGGCACGTGACCGGCGGTGATCTCGAGATGGCGCCGGGGCGGCCCGATCCCGGTTCGGCGCTGGCGGGCGAGACGCACCTGGTGGTCCTGGCCCGCGATCCGCGCGGCTACGCGCTGCTGGCGCGGGCCATCAGCGAGGGCCAGCTGCGCGGCGAGAAGGGGGCACCCCGGGCCACGCTGGCCGATCTCGCGGCCCTCGCGGGCACGGGCGCGCCCGTGGTGTCAGGTGATCGCGATCACTGGCTGGTGCTCACGGGCTGTCGCAAGGGGGCGGTGCCCCGGGCGCTGGTCGAGCAGGGCCCGGCGGCCGCCGCGCACGAGCTCCACCGCCTGGTCGAGGCCTTCGGGCCGGGCAACGTCGCGGTCGAGCTGTGGGACCACGGTGACCCGCTCGACTCGGCCCGCAACGACGCGCTCGTCGCTCTGGCGTTGGATGCCGGGGTCGAGCTGGTGGCCACCAACAACGTCCACTACGCCACGCCGGCGCGTCGGCCGCTGGCCACCGCGATCGCCGCGGTGCGCGCCCGCCGCTCGCTCGACGACATCGACGGCTGGCTGCCCGCGGCGGGTGGCGCGCACCTGCGCTCGGGCGAGGAGCTGGAGCAGTGGTTCGCCCGGTATCCGGGGGTGGTCGAGGCCGCCGCGGCGATCGGCCGCGCCTGCGCGTTCGACCTGTCGTTGGTGGCGCCGGCGCTGCCCCCGTTCCCGTGCCCGCCGGGCCACGACGAGATGTCCTGGCTGCGTGAGCTCACCGAGCAGGGCGCGCAGCGTCGGTACGGCGCGCGCGGGGCCGAGCGGGTCCCGGGGGCGTACGCGCAGATCGATCACGAGTTGGCGCTCATCGAGCAGCTGGGGTTCCCCGGCTACTTCCTCGTCGTGTGGGACCTCGTCGACTTCTGCCGCCGGTCCGACATCTTCTGCCAGGGCCGCGGCTCGGCGGCCAACTCGGCGGTGTGCTTCGCGCTCGGCATCACCAACGCCGATGCGGTTGCGCTGGGGTTGCTGTTCGAGCGGTTCCTCTCGCCCGAGCGCGACGGTCCGCCCGACATCGACATCGACATCGAGAGCAACCGCCGCGAAGAGGTCATCCAGTACGTCTACGGCCGTCACGGCCGCCAGTACGCCGCGCAGGTGGCCAACGTCATCACCTACCGGGCCAAGTCCGCGGTGCGCGACATGGCCAAGGCGCTGGGCTTCGCGGCCGGGCAGCAGGACGCGTGGGGCAAGGAGGTCGATCGGTGGGGCCCGGTCGAGGCCACCGCCGAAGCCGAGGGGCACACGATCCCGGCCACCGTGTTGGCCCTGGCCCAGCAGGTCGAGCACTTCCCCCGGCACCTCGGCATCCACTCGGGGGGCATGGTCATGTGCGACCGCCCGGTGATCGAGGTCTGCCCCGTCGAGTGGGCCCGCATGGAGGGTCGCACGGTGCTGCAGTGGGACAAGGACGACTGCGCGGCAGCCGGGCTGGTGAAGTTCGATCTGCTGGGGCTCGGCATGCTCTCGGCGCTGCACTACGCGGTCGACTTCGTCGCCGAGCACCACGGGGTCACCATCGACCTGGCCACGTTGCCCCAGGACGACGCGGTCTACGACATGGTCTGTCGGGCCGACACGATCGGGGTGTTCCAGATCGAGAGCCGGGCGCAGATGGCCACCCTGCCGCGCCTGCGGCCCCGCACCTTCTACGACCTCGTGGTCGAGGTCGCG
>JBBQHT010000161.1:0-10907 GCA_038324235.1 Acidimicrobiales bacterium | reverse complement strand
CAGGTCGATGTGCATCCCCACGAGCTCGCCCAGGTCCTGGGTGACCGCGCTCGCCAGTTCGGCTGTGGAGCGATCGGGCTGGAGGGGCAGAGCGTCGGGAGGCAGCGCGGATGGCCCCGCGTCGGTGGCGGCGCCTGCGGTCTCCTCGGCGACGCGCCGGTCGTCGACGCTCATCGGCTGAGCTGCTCGACGAGGGCGGTGCAGAACGCGGGTAGGTCGTCGGGGTTGCGGCTGCTGATGAACTGCCCGTCGACCACGACCTCGCGGTCGACCCAGGTCGCGCCGGCGTTGGTGAGGTCGGTCCGCAGGCTGGGCCACGAGGTCAGGGTGCGACCGTCGACGACGCCGGCTTCCACGAGGGTCCACGGGCCGTGACAGATCACGCCCACCGGCTTGCCGCCGGCCACGAACTTCTGGATGAACGTGACGGCGTTGGCGTTCATGCGCAGCTGGTCCGGGTTCGCCACCCCACCGGGGAGGACGAGACCGTCGAAGTCGTCGGCCAGGCCTTCGGTGACGGCTGCGTCGGCCTGGAAGCTGTCGCCGCGGTCGAGGTGGTGGTAGGCCTGGACCTTGTCCCGGTTGGGGGCGAGCAGCACCGGTTGGGCGCCCGCGGCCTGCACCGCCTCCCACGGGGCGGTGAGCTCAACTTGCTCGACGCCCTCGTTCGCGACGAGGAACGCGATGCGCTTGCCCTCGAGTGTCGTGCGGCGATCTTCGGTCGTGGTCACGGGCGTGCCCTCCAGGTGTTGGCGACTTCCAGGCGTGTGGTCTTCGCTCGTCAGTCGTACCCCCGGTCCCCCTAGCTCAGACGCGCGACGTCTGTCGCCGGCCGCGGCCGGGTACATCCCCGCAGCAACCGCACGGGGCCCGCCTCTGCAGCGTGATCGCGGTGCCCTGGACGCGTTCGTCGCCCCCTCCCATCTCGTTCACCGAAGGGCTGGCCGATGCGAGCAGAGACCTCCGAGACCGTGCGGCTGGAGTTCACGACGTGGTCGCTTGTCCGGGCGGTGGGCATCGTCGCCGCGACCGCGGCGGTCGTCGCGCTCGCTCGGGCCTCGGCCGCGGTGCTCTGGTGGCTCGCCATCGCCACGGTGCTGGCCGCGATGCTCTACCCCGTCGTCCGGTGGCTGAAGCGGTACCTTCCGGCTGCGCTCGCCATCATCGTCGTGTTCGGTGCGCTCGTCGTGTTGGGCGGCGCGATCGGCTATCGCGGTGTGGCGGAGGCGACGAACCAGCAGACGGTCCTGCGGGACCACGCGGTTCAGACCGCGCGCGATCTCGAAGGATCCGGCCGGTTCGGGCAGGCCGCGACGGAGTTCGGTCTGGTCGACAAGGTCGCCAGCGGTTTCGCCGCCCTCCCGGGGTCCGGCGCCGACGTCGGCTCCGCGCTCCAGGCAGCGGCGACCGACGCGAGCGCGCTGTTCGCGGTCGTGACCCTCGCGCTCTTGATGGTGATCTTCGGGCCCGCGTTCGTGGCGGGAGGCCTCGGCCAGATCCGCGATGCGGGGGTGCGCGGTCGCCTCCGCCGCCATGTCCGCATCGCCTTCGAGCACAGCTGGCGCTACGGGTGGATGATGGCGGCGCGTGCCTTCGCCGTCGGCGCCCTCACGGCGTTCGTGGCGGTGGCGATCGGTGCCGATGCGCCGACGGTCATCGCGGTGTGGTTCGCCACGTTCAGCCTGATTCCCGGCCTCGGTCTGGTGTTGGCCGTGATCCCCTTCGTGCTCATCGTTGCGACCCAGTCGCCGGCGGGTGCGGTCGGGCTCCTGGTCGTGGTCCTCGTGCTGCAGGGCCTCGACGTGGTCGTCGTCCAACGTCGCATCCACCGCCGCACCGTGAACATCGGGGCCGCACCCTCGTTGCTCGCGTTCATGATCGGCTACCAGCTCGACGGCGTCGGCGGGGCGCTGGTCGTCTTCGCCATCGTCGGGTTCGCGCTCGCGTTCCTCGCATCGGTGACCGATGACGCTCGCGACCTCGCCGACGCCTCGTCCGCGCTGATGAGCACCGACACCGAGGTCGACCGCCGCGGCCACCTGCCGCCGGCGGGCGTCGTGCGCGTCTCGGCTGATGGCTCGGCTGGCCGCCACTTCGATCTGGGGTGGCGGACGGTCGCGACGGCGGCGGGCCTGGTGGTCTTGTTGCTCGTCGTCGTCGCCGTGGCGACGGCCGGGCCCGTGGTCGTGCTCGCGGCCGTCGGCTTGCTCTTCACCTTCGCGCTCGATCCACTCGTCGGTCGATTGCAACGCGGGCTCCACCTGCCGCGCGGCTTCGCGGTCGCCGCCGGCTGTTGCGTGGTCGCGGTGGTGTTGGTGGGCGGCGTGATCGGTCTGGCCCCCTCCACCGTCGAGCAGGCGCGGTCGTTCCAGGAGGATCTGCCCCACGTGGTCGACGACCTCACGCACCTGCCGGTCATCGGCTCGACCCTTGAGGACAGTGCCGCACCGGACAAGGTCCGGGACTTCGTCGCCCAGGTGCCGCAGGAGGCTGGCCGCGATCCTTCGTCGATCGTCTCCGTCGCCTCGACCGCAGGGAGCGTGGCCCTCTTTGCCCTGATCGTCATGCTCATCATCGTGACGATGCTCATTGACGGTCCGCGCCTGGTCGGGCTCTTGACGCTGGTGCCACCCCGCCGGCACCTCGACCTCGCAACCCGCGCCGGGGAGCTCCTCAGCCAATCGGTGGGCCGCTACTTCTCCGGGTCGTTGCTCCTGGCCGGTCTGCAGTCTGTCCAGGTGCTCATCACCGGATTCGCCCTCGGCGTGCCCCTGACGCCGTTGCTCGCGGTGTGGGCCGGCGTGTGGAATCTTGTGCCGCAGATCGGCGGCGCGGTCGGTGGCGTGCTGTTCGTCGCCGTGGCGTTCACCCAGGGCACCACCACAGGGGTCATCGCGGCCGTGGCGTTCGGCGTGTACCTCGTGATCGCCAACAACGTGCTGCACCCGGTGATCATCGGTCACGCCGTCGACCTGTCCCCGGTGACCACGATGATCGCCACGATCGCCGGGTTCGCAGTCGGCGGTGTCATCGGGGCGATCCTCGGCGTGCCGCTGCTGGGGGCGGCCAAGGCGATCTACGCCGAGCTCCGCCCGGCCGAACGTCCCGCAGATCGTCGCCCGCCCCGGCGCCGACCACCCGGCCGCGTCCGGGCGACATCGGAGCGGGTGCGCACCCGTGCGGCCGGCCCCTCACGTCGTGTCGCGGTGTCCAGCGACGCGGGATAGGCCTCGGACGTGGTCGTGTTCGCGGTCCGGGCCCTGGTCGTGAGCATCACGATCAGCGCCCATGGGTAGGTGACGTCGGTGCCGCCCCCCGTTGTCTCAGTCGCCGACCCCGCTTCCCGCGTGCCCGTCGAGCGGGCGCCGTCACCCTGGTGGCGGGGGCCGTTCGCCCGGCGGGGCGTGATGCTGGTGGTCATGGTCGTGGTGTTGTACCTGTTGCTCCCCGGCCTGGTAGCCGTGTTCGGTTCGTGGCACGACCTGCAGTCGGTGGCGCCCCTGTGGTTCGTCGCGATGATCCTGGCGGAGGTCGCCAGCTTCGCGTTCGTGTCGCTGTTCACCCGGTTGGTGCTGCCGACCGCCAGCCTCTTCGGCATCAGCTGCGCGCAGCTCTCGGGACACGCCCTGAGCACCGTCGTGCCGGGCGGCGCCGCCACCGGCGGGGCGGTGGAGTACAAGATGCTGGTGAGCGCCGGGGCCGAACCCACTGCGGTGGGTTCGGCGATGGCCGTGCAAGGCGTGGTGCTGACCGCGGCGGTCTTCGTGCTCCCGGTGTTCGCCCTGCCCGCCATCGTGCTCGGCGCAGGCGCGCCCTCCGAGCTCGTCCAGGCGGCCTACCTCGGCTTCGGCGTGTTCGTGGTGCTGGTCGCGTTCGGCGCCGGGATCATGCTGTCGGACCGGCCCGTGCGGGCGATCGCGGTCGTGTTCACCGGGCTCGCACGGGTGATTCGCCGACCCGTCGAGCGGGCGGCGCTCACCACGCGCCTGCTCGAGGAGCGCGACGGCGTGAGGGAGCGGCTCGGCGAGCACTGGTTCACCGCCATCGTCTACAGCGTCGGCAAGTGGCTGCTCGAGTACGTCATCTTGCTCCTTGCGCTCGCTGCCGTCGGGGCCGAGTTGCGCCCGAGCCTGGTGCTGCTCGCGTACACGGCCTCCGCGGTGCTGTCGATGATCCCGATCACGCCTGGCGGCCTCGGGTTCGTCGAGGCCGGCCTGGCCGGCACGCTCGTCCTCGCCGGTGTGCCGGCCGGATCGGCCGCCGTCGCCACGCTCGCCTACCGGCTGGTGACCTACTGGCTGCCGTTGCCGGTGGGACTCGCCGCGTGGGTCGCGCACCGTCGCCGCCACCACGGCGAGGGCCAGTTGGACCGGCCGGTGATCGAGGCGGCGTAGGTACACGGCGACGCCGCTCGCCCAACGAGGTTGGCGGCCGGTGACCCGAGTTCAGCCGCCCGGGCCGTCAGCAGGTGGAGCGCGGCGCTCGGCGCGCCGGAAGTAGGTGGAGCTGCGCGCCCGGTTTCAGTGTTCGGCGAACGTGCCGTAGCGGAACGCGTCCGGGACCGCCGGGTGGACGTAGCTCGTGGCATCGCCTGATGGCCCCGGCGAGCCGCCGGTCCGGGAGCACCACATCGTGCTCCACGCCGCTCTTGCCCACGAACGTGAGGTGCGCGCGGGTGCCGTCGACTTCGACGTGGTCGTCGCGCAGGGTCGTGAGCCCGAACGTGTCGTTGTCGTTCGCGTACTCGGCGTTGCCGACGCGGATCAGCGTGTCATCGAGCAGCCGCACGACGAGCGCCAGCACGCGCTCAGGAGGCAGTCCCGGCCGCGGCGCCACCGGTCGATCATCCGGGCCGCGGTAGCTGAAGCCGCGGCCGCGACGGATCCTGCGGATGCCCGGCCGGTCATCGGCGACGTGGTGAAGCCCGGCGGTCTCCGCGTCGGCTTCCGGATCCGAGCTGATGAGGCGCATGGCGGCTCATGTACCCCGGGCCGTCGTCGGCCACGCCGCCGGGGATCTCGTCGCTAGTGCGGGACGTCTCGGTAGGTCTCGTAGAGCTCTCGGGGCCAGTAGCGCTCGACGGCCACCGACCCGGCATCCACCAGCTCGACCTTCACCCGGTCGTAGTCGTAGCAGTTGAGCTCGTACTGGTTGCCCCACGGGTCGACCAGGTCGAAGGCCCAGCACAGGTCGAAGTCGACGAGGTCGGGCAACGAGAGAGGTTCACCGCGGGGGCCATCGATGCCGCAGGGCAGGGACCGGGCGAACGCCATGAAGGTGTCGGCGTCCACGCTGAACGCGACCCCGGTCCGCTGCGGCACCATCGGATGGGCGTCACTGGCCTCGAACAACGCCAGCGTCGTCTCCCCACCATCGGCCGAGATCTGCAGCGGTCCGCCCTCGAACCCGCGGGCCCAGAAGTCGAACGCGGCCACCGGCTCGAACCCGAGGTGCGCTGCGTACCACCGGGCCGCCTCGGCGCGATCCGGCACGCGGATGTGCACGTGGTCCAGTCGACCCATGCGGAACGCGGGCTCGTCCGTCGCCATGGGGCGAGCGTACCGGCCGCCGGCCGGCCACCGTCGCTCAGCCCAGCAGCTGGGCGAGCGGACTGGTGCGGAACTGGGCGACGATCTCGCCGACGTCGCGGTACACCTGCCGGGCGCCTTCCTCCCGCAGCTCGTGGCTGCTGAAGCCGCCCGACTCGACGGCGACGCAGGCCACACCCGCCGCCCGCGCGGCGCGCACGTCCCACGTGCTGTCGCCGATCACCACGCACCGCTCGGGATCGACCCGGCCGCTCGCCATCGCGGCCGTGAACACGTCGGGGGCGGGTTTGGACTCGGTCACGTCGCTGCTGCTCGTGGTGGCGTCGATCGCATCGCCGACATCGAGCAGGTCGATCATCAGCTCGAGCTCGTCGCTCGGTGCCGACGAGGCCAACACGACCACCAACCCTTCGTCGTGCACCCGCCGCAGCAGGTCACGAGCCCCGGGGAACACCCTCGCCTCGCCGACCAGCTTTTGGTACTGGTCGGCTCGACCCTTCTCGGCCTCCGGGCTCTCGTACCCGAGCAGGCGGGGGACCAGCTGGTCGCCGCCCATGCCGATGAGGCGGTGGATCGCGTTCATGGGCGCCCACTCGCCGACGTCGTGCAGGGCGCGCGCCCACGCCAGCGTGTGCAGGTAGTTGGTGTCCACGAGAGTGCCGTCGACGTCCAAGAGCACGCCAGCCCGCACGGTGAGCCCGTCGGTCGTCATGCGTGCTCTTCTACCCGGCTCCCACCGAGTCAGTCTCGGGCGGTCCGTCGGCGGGTACAACGACAGCGCAGACCGACCCGATGAAGGAGGAGCGCGTGCCGCGACGACCCGAACATGTGACCGATGACCTGGTCGAAGCGGTGGGGAAGGCGTCCGAAGCCGGTGAGTACCTGATCCGCGCTCGCGGCGCCCTCTACGAGTTCCACCAGCTGATGGGCCACGCCGACCTGGCCCTCGGGGAGGCAGCCGACGCGCTCGCGGCCGCCGGCGCGGCCGAACACGCGGCGGTGCTGCGGGCGGACGTGATCGGGCGCAACGTGATCGACGGCCGGTGGACGTTCCAGATCGTCGAGGAGTACGACGATCACTACTACACCCCGGTGCAGGCGCAGCTCCGCCGGCTCGAGGTGGCGCTCATGGGCGGCCACCGCCACGTCTTCGAAGCAGAGATGAAGGCGGATCGACGCACCCCCGGACGCCCCGGCCATGAGGCGCGTCCCCCGGCGGCGTGGTCCCCGGACGTCGAGACCATCGACGATCCCCTGGCCTCGTCGTAGTCCAGCCGCCCCGCCGTCTCGCCCGACGGTCGCCACGCGTGGAGAGCAGACGGAGCAAGGTCAGCTGTCGCGATGGGCGACGGTGGCGCGCAGGTCGCGCAGGGCTTCGGGCCCCTCGCCGGCGTGGCGGATGGGGCGCTTGGACGTGCGGTGCCACAACTCATCGTGCAGGCGCACCGTCTGCTGCGCGGAGGTGCGGGTGTCGCGGTCGACGCGCGGCAAGGAGCCGAGGGCGGCGATGAGGTCGACGAGCAGGTCGATCGTCCACCACTCCTCGGGCGTGTACAGCTTGTTGGCGTGGGAGAGGACCTCTCCTTCGGGTACATCGGCGTCTTGGAGTCGCTCACCCGCGGTCTTCACCGTGTTCACCACGAGTTGCACCGCGGGGAGGCGAGCTGGCGTCGCCAGGAAGCGTTGCACCGCGGGGTCGTAGCCGAAGGCGTCCAGCGCGGACAACAGCGGGAACACGGGCAGCGGCAAGAACACGCTCGACTCGGGGAGCTGGAGCTGGTCGTGGCCGACCATCTTCGCGATGGCACCATCCGGATCGGGCAGGTCCAACAGGAGGGCCTCGCTGTCCCCAGGCGTTGCGGCGTCGACGCGCACGGTCGCGTGGCACCAGGCGCAGGTACCTTGGCCGTCGAGCTGCAGCGGGGCCCCGCAGTTGGGGCAGTGGTCGACCACCGGGTCGGCTGTCATGGCCAGACAGTACGTCGGTGGGCGCCGCGGCCGCGTCAGGTTGGAATCACCGTGTTGGTTGCGGCCGAAGCTGGACCGTCGCCGGCGGCGTTGGTAGCGATTACCTTGAACGCGTAGAGCACGCCCGGAGTCAGACCGGTCACGATGCAGGTCTGCGTGGTGGTCGTGCACCACACGGTGGAGGTCATATTGGCGCCGACCACCTTGTAGGTGACCGTCGAGAAGCCATTCGACATCGGAGCTGCCCAGGTCACCACCGCCGACGCGCTTCCCGCAGTGGCTTGCAGATTCTGCGGAGCGCTCGGTGTCGTGTAGGGCACCACCGTGTTCGAGACCGCCGACGCGGCACTGCTGCCCGCCGTGTTGGTGGCCACCACCGTGAACGAATACGAGGCGCCCGGCGTCAACCCCGGCACGGTGCATGACAATGCTCCCGTCGTCGAACACGTGGCCCCACCCGGACTCGCGGTGACCACATACCCGGACACCGCGGGGAAGGCGGGCGCGGTCGACGCGGTCCAGGTCACCGTCGCCGACCCGGTCCCCGCCGTCGCCGATACGCCTGAGGGCGCCCCCGGTGCGGCCGTCGGAGTCACCGTGTTCGATGCCGCCGACGTCGCGCTGTTGCCCACGGTGTTGATGGCCACGACCGTGAACGAGTACGAGGCGCCCGGCGTCAACCCCGGCACGGTGCATGACAATGCTCCCGTCGTCGAACACGTCGTGCCACCCGAGCTGGCCGTGACCACGTACCCAGACACGGCTGGGTAGACCGGCGTTGTCGACGCCGTCCACGACACACTCGCTGACCTCACCCCGGCAACCGCCGACGGCCCCATTGGCACTCCCGGTACCCCGGTTGGAATCACGCTGGTGGTCGCCGGTGAAGCCGGTCCGTCGCCCGCGGCATTGATCGCGACGACCTTGAACGCGTAGGCCACGCCCGGTGTGAGTCCGGTCGCCGTGCACGACAGCGTGGTGGTGGTGCACCACACGGTGGCGCCCATGTTGGCGCCCACCACCTTGTACGTGACCGGGAAGAAGCCATTCGACGCGGGGGCCGCCCAAGTCACCGCCGCCGACGTCACCCCTGCCGCGGCTTGCGGGTTCTGCGGCGCTCCCGGCGTCGTGTACGGCATCACAGTGTTCGAGCCCGCCGACGTCGGACCGTCGCCCGCTTGGTTACTCGCCGCGACGTTGAAGGTGTAGCTCGTGCCGGGGGTGAGCCCGGTCACGACGCAGGACAACGCCCCCGTCGTGGAGCACGTGGCCCCTCCAGGGTTCGCTGTCACCTTGTAGGCGGTTACGGGGCTGGTGCCTGGTGTGGACGGCGCGGTCCAGGCCACCGCGGCCGACGCCGTTGCGGCGGTGGCGGTGGCGGCCGACGGCGCGCTGGGCGCGCCGCAGGCGCCGTTCGAATCCACGACGGCGGCTGGGGCGAAGAGCTGGTCGAGGGCGATCGCCTCCACGTACTGGTTCCGTTGTGTGAAGGTTCCACTGCCGGCTTGGCTCAACGGGAAGTACAACCGGTTCCCGGCGATCGTGCCCTTCCGCGGCGCCAGCGGGTTCCCCGCGATCGACATGGCTCTGCTGCCGCTGTCGACGTCGCAGTAGTGGGTCGCGGCTGACCCGTCCCACTCAAAGGGCCGCACCCGACCGTAGTAATCGACCAACACCACTCGGGTCTTGCCGGCCACGCGGTAGGACCGTATGAACTGGGCGTTGCCGGGCGCGGCGGTGTGATCGAAGGACGGCGAGGCGGCGGTCAGGTTCAGCGTCACGGCTGCGGTCGCAGTTCCTATCGGGCATTCGCGCAGGGCGACGTACGGCGCGCTGCAGAGCGGATCGGGTGTGTTCCCGGCCCCGAAGACGGTGGTGGCGCCGCTGGGTTTGAACACGGCCAGGCTCTTGCCCGCCAAACCGCTGTAGTTCCCCCCGGTGCCTCCTCGCATGATGAACAAGGACCCGTCACTCGTCGGATCGGTGGCCGACGTGAGGGCTCCGAAGGACGTCGACAGGTCGTCGCTCATGACGGGGATCGAGGCCGGCGCGACGGAAGCCGTCGCCGGGTTGAAGGTGAACTCCTGCACGAGCTGGGTGATGACGCCGTTCACCGTCGTCGCGTGATTGCCGTTGACGTCGGCGGCGTAGTTGTCGAAGTTGACGAAGAAGTGCTCGACACCGCTCGCATCGGTCCGGCCCGCGGTGATGCTCTTCGGCTCCAGCTCGAGCAGGTCGTTGCTCGAGTTCTTGTAGTTCGGCAGGTGGAACGTGGCGAGCGGTACCATCTCCGGGCTGAACACGGTGACACTTCCCGAACGACTGCCACTGCCAAACGCGAAGTACTGCGTCGCCACCAGCTGACCACCAGGCAGCACATCGCACTCCCCGAGGTTCGGGCTGTAGTCAACGCTGAACGGATTCGACGCGAACGCCGACGTCGCCACGAGGTCCGTCGTCTTTTTCTGGAGGGTGTGGTCGAGCGTCACCGAACCGGCACCGGTGAGGCGAGAATCGACCACACTCGAGACCGCCGGGAAGCCCCAACCGGTCGTGGTGTTCCACTGAGCCCGTTCGCTGATCCCGATCGTCCGCTCGGCGGGCCCACCACGATTGACGGTGCAGACATCGGAGATGTCGGTCAGCGCAGCCCCCGCCGTGTTCCCCACATCGTCGGTGCAGCTCGTCCCCGAGTACTGGGTCATGCAGTTCTGCGGCGTCGTAGAGCCGATGGTCGGCACGACGATCCTGTTGAAGCTGTCGTCCGCGGGATCCAGGACACCGAAGGTCTTGAGGTTGCCGGTCGGCTGTCCGGGGTCGTTCGATTGCTCCAACGTGCTGACCACCACGCGGCCACCCGACGTGGTGGTGGTGAACCATGCTTGCGCACCGTTCGCCCACAACCAGGCCGGAATCGTCTTCAGGGTCAGGGCGTGGTGCGATGCGGTTTCCGTCTGGCCGTACAAGGCTCGGAAGTAGCGGCCGTTGCTGTCCACATCACTGTTGATGTCGGAACCGCCATAGATCGTCACCATCGTGGACGCGTCCACGATCTCGTGCAGCGCCGGCAATGCGACCGTCGGTGCGGCCGAACCCTCGGCCGTCTGGCGGCCTGGGGCCGGTTGCCCGTTCTGCGCTTGACCCCAAACGATGGCCAGCAAGGCCATGGCGACCAGCCATGGCGTCAGATCGTGAGCGCGCCGAGTCTTCAGAGACACCACCACTTGTTCCCCCTTGTGAGCCTGTCACCGTTTCCGGGCCGCAGCCTAGCAACAACAAGCTATAGGCAACCGTCTACAGGTGCGGCTTTGGTGCCGATAGAAGAACGACCCGTGTGGTAGCCACGAGAACAATCCACGTGGTACCAAGGTGAGCTGCCATAGGGGCTCA
>JBBQHT010000160.1:0-10921 GCA_038324235.1 Acidimicrobiales bacterium | reverse complement strand
GCCCGGGTTGCCGTAGGTGAAGTTGATGTCGCCCATGCCGCCTTCGGCGGTGTTGCGCAGGCGCCACTTGTCGCCGCCCTGGATGACGCCGATGCCGTCGCGGCCGTCGCCGTTCCAGTCGCCCACGATGGGGACGTCGCCGGGGTTGCCGTAGGAGAAGTTGATCTCGCCCAGCCCGCCTTCGGCGGTGTTGCGCAGGCGCCACTTGTCGCCGCCCTGGATGACGCCGATGCCGTCGCGGCCGTCACCGTCCCAGTCGCCCACGATGGGGACGTCGCCCGGGTTGCCGTAGCCGAAGCCGATCTCGGCGACGCCGCCCGTCGCCGTGTTGCGCAGGCGCCACTGGTTGCCCTGCACGACGCCGATGCCGTCGCGCCCGGTTCCGTTCCAGTCGCCCACCACCGGGATGTCCCCGGGGTTGCCGTAGGGGAACACGATGTCGGCGGTGCCGGACTCGAGTGAGTTGCGCAGGTACCACCAGCCGTTGCGGAAGATGCCGATGCCGTCCTTGCCGTCACCGTCCCAGTCGCCCACGAGGTGCACGCTGCCGTGCACGATCGGCTTGGGGGCCGGCGGGGGTGGGGGAGGCGTCGGCGCGACGTGCAGGCACGCGGCATCGTGCACGCCCGTGCGGTTGTCGGTGAGCGCGTCGGTCGTGCACGTGGGGTCGAGGATCCACGGGGCGGTGCAGGTGACGATGCGACACATGATCGCGCCGACGACCGGCACCTCCTGGTGGCACTGCCCGTAGCGGAACTGCGTGCAGCACGTGCGCCGGTTGCCGCAGTTGCCGCCGTTGCACCCGCACGAGCAGGGGTTGTAGCCGGGGGCCACGTTGCAGTCGATGTAGTAGCGGGCCGCACCGCCGCAGAACGCGGTGCCGTCGGCCTTCCACCAGCCGCCAGGGATCGTCCCGGCGGGGCACGAGTTGCCCGTGCCGAGCGAGCAGCAGAACGAGGTCCAACCGTCGCAGCAGGAACTGCCGCAGTCACAACCCATGTTGCCGCAGTTGCAGATGGCGGCGTAGGCCGAGACGGGGGTGAGGACGTACTCGAGGGGGTTGGCGGCGATCGCCGAACCCACGACCGCGGACTTCACGAGGAAGTTGCGTCGCCCGGTGCGGGCCGAGAGCAACTCGGTCGCCTTCTCCTGCAACCATCGGCTCATGCGGGGTTCCTTCCGATCTGACCGATCGACGCGCGGTTTTCGGGCGGTTGGCTCAAGGCTGGGGCTCTGGAACGCCGACGCCGACGCGGGCGATCGGCGGCCTCGCGCGCCGAAACCCTATCAACCACGCGCTGCCCGCAAAGTCAGGGGCAACAACGTGAGCAGCAGGTACGCGAGGTACACGCTGACGACGAGCAGGAGCGCGAAGGGGAGCCCGGCCCACGGTTGGCCGGCCCAGACCGTCCCGATGGGCGGCAGCCCGCCGATGGCCGCGGCCAGCGTGACCCCGGCCAGACCCAGATCGAGCCCGACGTGCACGAGCGACGGGGGGGTGTCGACCGAGCCGAAGCACCCGCACGACTGGATGTTGGTGCCGGTGCGCAGGGCGGCCACGACGAACAACGTGAACGCCAGGTACGCCAGGGCGACGAGCACGAGCAGGGCCCGGGCGCCGGTGATGATCGCCGCCGTGCCGAGCACGAGCTCGGCGGCGCCGAGGAGCCGCACCCCGCCGAGCGGGCCCGGGAGGTGAAGGGCCCGCAGCGCTCCGGCGGTGGGGGCGGGACGGGCGACCTTGGCCACCCCGCCGAGCGCCAGCAGGGCGGCGGCGAGGTACACGAGCCCGGCGATTGCCTCCATCGGCTGGAGGGTAGTCGAGCGCCGCCACCGAACATCACTCGGCCTGGGCGACCTCGATGCGGTCCTGACGCCACTCGCGGGCCATGTCCAGTGCGAGGTCGGCCCGATCGAGCACCTCGTCGGTGCTGAAGCCGTGGGCCGGGTAGCAGGCCACGCCGGCCCACATGGTCAGCCCCGGATCGTTGGCGGCCATGTGGCGTCTGATGCGCTCGACCGTCCAGATCGCCCCGTTCTCGGACGTGTCCTCGAGCACCAGCGCGTACCCGCCGTCCATCAGCCGGCAGGCCGTGTCGGCCTCCCGGATCGTGTCGGTGATGCTGGCCGCCACCTGGGCGGCGTCGGCTGGCCGGGGCAACCCCTTGCCGAGTCCTTCGATGACCTCCATGAGCACCACGGCCACCGGCTTGAGGTTGCGCCGGGCGGCGGCGATGCGCGCTTCGAGCGCGACCGTGAAGTACCCCTCGCTGTAGAGGCCGGTGGTGGCGTCGGTCAGCGCGTCGATCTGGGTGGACTTGCGCACGGCCGTGAGCTCGATCCTCGACGACAGCTTGGTCTCGACGTCCTCGCGGGCCTTGGCCTCCTTCTCGACCGACGTCTCGAGCTCGTTGACCTTCTCGCTCAGCTCCTCGATCTCCTGGCTCGCGTGGCGCAGCCGGCCGAGCAGACGGATCACCAGGACCCCGGCGATCAACGCCGCGGCCCCGGCGAGCACCCCCAGGGCGACCGCATCCCAGTACGCGGCAGCAGCGCCGAGTGCGAGGCCTACAAGGCCGACAGTGAGGCCCACCAAGGCACGCCGATCCACCTCGATCCATCGGACGGACCGTCGGTGATTCAAGCGCCCTGCGTGGTCAAAATTCCCACAGTGCGGCCGATAGCGCCTGACCTGCGAGTTCTCGACCGAGGTTTCTCAGCAGCGGCGCCGGGTCGGACCAGGGTCGGACCCGGCGCGAACCTCAGCTGTGCGCGGCCCGGTCGGCGGCCACGAGGTCGACGACCTCGGCCATGATGCGGCCCAGTTCGAAGTCCTTCGGGGTGTACACCGCGGCGACGTCAGCGGCCAGCAGCCGCGGCCGGTCGGCTTCGGGGATGATGCCGCCGACGATGATCGGCGCGGTCACCCCGGCCTCGCGCACCAGCTGCACCACGGTCGGCACCAGCTCGAGGTGGCTGCCGGACAGGATCGACAGACCGATCACGTCGACGTCCTCGTCCCGGGCCACCGCGGCGATCTGCTCAGGCGTCAGGCGGATGCCCTGGTAGATGACCTCCATGCCGGCGTCGCGGGCCGCCACCGCGATCTGCTCCGCCCCGTTGGAGTGCCCGTCGAGCCCGGGCTTGGCCACGAGGAAGCGCGGTGGGCCGCCTTCGAGGACCTTGACCCGCTCCGCGACCTGCCGCAGCGCCACGCCGCCGCCCAGGCCGGCTGCGGCAGCCACCCCGGTCGGGGCGCGGTACTCGCCGAACACCTCGCGCAGCAGGCCCGACCACTCGCCGGTGGTCCCCCCGGCGTGGGCGAGATCGATCGTCGCCGGCATGATGTTCACGCCTTCGAGGGCGCACCGGCGCAGCTCGTCGAGCGAGCGCTTGACCGCGTCGCTGTCACGGTTGCTGCGCCACGCCTGCACGTCGGCGACGAGCTCGTCGTGCACGCCCGGGTCCACCTTCATGATGTTCTCTTCGCCACCGAGGGGTGACTCGGCGGTCTCGGTGAAGCTGTTGACCCCGACCACCTGGAGCTCGCCGGACTCGATCTGGCGCATGCGCTCGGTGTGGCTCCGGACCAACCGGCCCTTGAGCTCCTCGATGGCGTTGAACGCGCCGCCCAGCTCGAGGATGTCGTCGAGCTCGGCCTGCGCGCCCGCGACGAGGTCGGCCGTCTTGGCCTCGATCACGTGCGAGCCGTCGAAGATGTCGGCGTACTCGAGCAGGTCGCTCTCGAAGGCCAGCACCTGCTGGATCCGCAGCGACCACTGCTGATCCCACGGTCGGGGCAGCCCCAGCGCCTCGTTCCACGCCGGCAACTGCACCGACCGCGCCCGGGCCCGCTTGGACAGGGTGACGCCGAGCATCTCGAGCACGATGCGCTGCACGTTGTTCTCGGGCTGGGCCTCGGTCAGGCCGAGCGAGTTGACCTGCACGCCGTAGCGGAACCGGCGGGCCTTGTCGTCGGTGACGCCGTAGCGCTCGAGGCCGATGCGATCCCACATCTCGGTGAACGCCCGCATCTTGCAGGTCTCCTCGACGAAGCGGATGCCGGCGTTGACGAAGAACGAGATCGACGCGAACACCGCCGAGAAGCCGTCCTCGCTGACCTGTCCCGATGCGCGCACGGCGTCGAGCACGTCGATCGCCGTGGCGAGCGAGAAGGCGATCTCCTGCACCGGGGTCGCGCCCGCCTCCTGCAGGTGGTAGCTGCACACGTTCATCGGGTTCCACTTGGGGATCCACTCGGCGCAGAACGCGATCATGTCGACGATCAGGCGCTTGGAGGGAGCCGGCGGGAAGATGTAGGTGCCCCGCGAGAGGTACTCCTTGACGATGTCGTTCTGGGTCGTGCCGCGCAGCTCGCGGGACTCGACGCCGTGGTTCTCCGCGTTGGCGACGTACAGCCCGAGCAGCCAGGCGGCGGGCGCGTTGATCGTCATCGAGGTGTTCATGGCGCCCACGGGGATGCCGTCGAGCAGCTGCTGCATGTGGCCGAGGTGGGCCACGGGCACCCCGACCTTGCCGACCTCGCCCCGGGCGTGGGGGTCGTCGGGGTCGTAGCCCGTCTGGGTCGGCAGGTCGAAGGCGATCGACAGGCCGGTCTGACCCTTCGCGAGGTTCGTGCGATACAGCTCGTTGGACGCCCGAGCGGTCGAGTGGCCCGAGTACGTGCGCATCAGCCACGGCTTGTCGCGGGTGGGCCGGGTCGGCGCCGGGGCCGCGGTGGAGGACGGGGTCGAGGACTGCTCTTCGGGAGTCGCCATGGCCAAATGGTCCCGCGTCTGACGATCGGCTGTCATTCTGACGGGTCGTCAGGTCCGGGTGGGGCGGACGGAGCGGGCGGGGCGAAGACGTCGATCGGGTGGCTCAGGGCGTCGGCCAGCCGGCGCAGGTACTCGCGCCGGCTGATGTCGAGCGCCCCGAGCGAGACCAGGTGATCGGTGGTCCACTGCACGTCGAGCAGGACCGCGCCGCCGCGTCGCAACCGGTCGACCAGCCCGGCCAGGGCCACCTTGGAGGCGTCGCGGCCGTGGTGGAACATCGACTCCCCGGCGAAGAGGCCGCCGATCGCGACTCCGTAGAGCCCGCCGACCAGCTCCCCGTCGGGGGACCAGGCCTCGACGCTGTGCGCCCACCCGAGGTCGTGCAATCGGGTGTAGGCGGCCTTGATCTCCGGCGTGATCCACGCGCCGTCCCGCCGGGGATCGCCACAGGCGTCGACGACCTCGCCGAAGGCCGTGTCGAATCGCACGTCGTAGTGGCGCTGGGACTGGCGGAGCGAGCGGGTGACCCGCAGCCCGTCGAGCGGCAGGATGCCGCGCGGATCGGGGGACCACCAGGCCATCTGGCCCCGACCCTTGCCCCGGATGTGCGCGGGCATCGGGAACAGCCCGGCTCGGTACGCCGCCAGCAGCGTGCCCGGTTCGAGGTCGGCGCCGACCCCGACGACGCCCTGCTCATCCGCGCTGTCAGCAGGCGGGAACGACCAGGGGGTCGGCGGTGGTTCGATCGGCACGCGGTGTTGCTGACCGACGGTGCCGGGGCGGGTGCTGGGTCCGGGGCTACTTGGCGTAGTCGTAGAAGCCGGCGCCGGACTTGCGGCCGAGCTGGCCCGCGGTGACCATCCGGCGCAGCAGCGGCATCGCCGCGTAGTTCGGGTCCCGGAACTCGGTGTAGAGCGCGTCGAGGATGGCGAGCGACGTGTCGAGGCCGACGAGGTCGAGCAGGGCGAGTGGGCCCATCGGGAAGTTGCAGCCGCCCTTCATGGCCGTGTCGATGTCGTCGCGCGAGGCGGTGCCGTTCTCGAGCATGCGCACGGCGTTGTTGAGGTACGGGAAGAGCAGGGCGTTGACGATGAAGCCGGCGCGGTCCTTGACCTCGACGGGGGACTTGCCACAGGCCTCGGCGAACTCCTTGACGGACGCGATGGTCTCGTCCGATGTGGCGATCGAGCGGATGATCTCGACGAGGCCCATCATCGGGGCGGGGTTGAAGAAGTGGACGCCGCACACGAGCTCGGGCTTGTGCGTCTCCATGGCCATCTCGATCACGGGGAGGGTCGAGGTGTTCGTGGCGATGATCGCCGAGTCCTTGCAGATGTGGTTGAGCTCGCGGAAGAGCTCCTTCTTGGTGGCGAGGTCCTCGACGATCGACTCGATCACGAGGTCGCACTCGGCGAGGTCCTTCAGCGACGAGGTGGCGGTGACCCGGCCGAGGATCGCCGTCGCGTCGGCCTGCTCGACCTTGCCGCGGTCGACCTGCTTGGCCAGCGACTTCTCGAGGGCGGCGACCATGGCGTCGGCGGTGGACTGCTGGCGGGAGCGCAGCACGACCTCGCAGCCGGCCTTGGCCGCCACCTCGGCGATGCCCGAACCCATGATCCCCGAACCCACGATGCCTACGCGCTTGATCGTCATGGGCGCAAACGTTACCGACCGGTCACTTGTCACCGCCAAAACGCGACCCGGAGTAGGTTGGCGCTGTGCCCGATCCCGTCCTGATGCCGCAGCCCGCAGCGCGGCAGACCTGGCCGGTCGCCGTGCGCGACGACCTGGCTCGACGGCAGGCCACGATCGACGCCCGGCTGCGCGCGTCGCTCCCCGCGGGTGCGGCGGTGCTCGTGCTCGGCCCGCCCGACGCCGACGCCGAGGTGCACGCCGCGGCCGTCGCGGCCCCCGATCACCGCGCGCCGGCATACGACGCGATCGTGTCGATCGCGGCACTGGTGGGCTTCGCCGATCTGGGTCTGGCTTTGCGGGGCATCAACCGGTTGCTCCGACCCGAGGCGCCCTTCTGCTTCGTCGAGCCGATCGCCCTGCCGGGCTGGCGGGGCATCCTGGAGGGCACGGTCGGCGCCCACCTGCCTGCGGTCCGCCATCTCCACATCTCGCGCGACGTGCCCCTGGCGGTGCGGTCCACGGGAATGATCATCACCGACATCGAGAGGTTCACCATGCCCAGTGCCATCTGGCCACTCCGTCCCTTCGTCGACGCGACTGCGTGTCGCTTCGGGGAGGTCCGGCCGTGAGCGGTCTGCTGGCCCTGGTCGGGGGCGCCGAGTGGGAGCAGGGGTGCACCTTCGACGCGGACCTGCTGGCCGCGAGCGGGGGGACCGAGGTCGTCGTGCTGTCCACCGGCTCGGCCTACGAGAACCCGGGCAAGGTGCTGGCGCGCGCGGTCGAGTGGTTCGGCGGCCTCGGGGCCACGGTGATCGATGGCGGCGTCCTCACCCGACAGGACGCCCTGCTGCCTGAAGCCGTCGAGCGCATGCGATCCGCCCGGTTCATCTACCTCGCCGGGACCTCGGCGATGCACCTGCGCTCGGTCCTGAAGGACTCGCCGGTGTTCGACGCGATCCTCGAGACGCACCGCGCCGGCGCGGTGCTGGCCGGCACCAACGCGGGTGCCGACGTGCTGTGCGATCCGATGGTGGACTCCCGCGGCGGCGCCTTCACCGTCGGCCTCGGTGTCGTGTCGAACTTGGCGGTCATCCCGCGGGCCAACACCTGGTCGCGCGACAAGGTCCACCGGACCGTGACCTTGGCGCCCAAGGGCGTCTCGCTGGTGGCGGTGCCCGAACGGACCGCGCTGCTGCGCTCGTCCGACGGCCTGTGGCAGGCGGCCGGCGAGGGAGAGGTCTCCGTCTACGTCGAGGGCCGGGCGGCGTCGCTGGCGGACCTGCGCAGCTGAAGCGCGGACGCATGCCGGCGGGGGACTCGGTGATCAGGACGCGGTGATCAGGACTCGCTGATCGTGACCGACGTGATGGTGGCCGGGTCGGTCGGCGTGCCGGACGCGCTACCGCCCTTCTCGATCGTTTTCAGCGTGGTGTCGAACCCCGCGGTCACCTGGCCGAAGATCGAGTAGTCGGCGCTCAGCTTGCCCGGGGCCAGCACGATGAAGAACTGGCTGCCGTTGGTGTCCGGGCCGGAGTTGGCCATGGCCAGCACGCCGGGCACGTAGGCCGACGCGTCGGCGGGGAGCTCGTCGGCGAACCGGTAGCCCGGGTTGCCTGTCCCGGGTGGGTTCCCGGTGGCGTCGCCGCCCTGAGCCATGAAGCCCGGGATCACGCGGTGAAAGGCGGTGCCGTCGTAGAAGTGGTACCGCGACAGCGTGACGAAGTTGTTCACGGCGGTCGGGGCGTGCTGCGCGTCGAGCGCGAGGGTGATGTCGCCCTTGGTCGTCTTCATGGTGGCGGTGTAGGTCTTCGCGGTGTCGATGCACAGCGTCGGCGCCTGGGCGAACCGGGTCGTGCGGGCCGCCGAACCATCGGCGGGGGGACACGGGGTCACGCCGCCGACCGTGGATGCGGCCGGCCCGGCGGGTGGCGCGGGGGCGGTGCTCGCCGTGGAGGACGTGGCGCCGGATGCCGTCGGGCTCTGCGCCGCGCACGCCAGCGCACCGACTGCCAGGGTCCCGAGCAGCGCGGCGATGCTCAGGCCCCGGCCGGGCCGGCGCGCCGCCGACCGGGTGGACCCGAGATCGGTGGGGCGGGCCTTGGGGGGTGTGCGCTCGTCGGTGCCCATGGCCGCGAAAGCTAACCGATCATCCGGGGGCGGTTGACGCGCCCACGGGGCGCCCGTGGGCGCCGGCGTCGGTCAGTTCTCGGTGATCGTGACCGACGTGATCGTGGTCGGGTCGGTCGGGGTGCCCGAGGCGCTGCCGCCCTTCTCGATCGCCTTCACGGTGGTGTCGAAGCCCTGGGTGACGTTGCCGAACACCGAGTAGTTCGCCTGGAGCTTGTCGGGCTGCAACACGATGTAGAACTGGCTGCCGTTGGTGTTGGGACCGGAGTTGGCCATGGCGACGACCCCCGGTTGGTACACGGTGGCGTCCTTGGGGAGCTCGTCTTGGAACTTGTACCCCGGCCCGCCGGTGCCGGGTGGGTTGCCGGTGGCGTCGCCGCCCTGCACGACGAAGTCGGGGATCACGCGGTGGAACGTGGTGCCGTCGTAGTAGTGGTAGCGAGCGAGGGTGACGAAGTTGTTGGCGGCGATCGGGGCCGACTTGGGGTCGAGGGTGATGGTGAAGTCGCCCTTGGTCGTGGCGACCTTCGCCGTGTAGGTCTTGGACATGTCGATGCAGACGGGCGGCGCGTTCTCGAACGTGGTGGTGCGCTGGGCGGTGCCATCGGCGGGCGGGCACGGCGTGTCACCCGTGATCGAGGCGCCGGAGGGCAGCCCCGTGGTGGACGAGGTCTCCTCGGGCGAGACCGGCACGCCGTTGCGGTCGACGATCGTGGCGCCGGGCGGTGCGCTGGTGATCGGCGTCGAGTCCGCCGTGGTGTCGACCGTGCTCCCGCTGTCCCGCCGGATGAAGATCACCGCGCCGACGAGCCCGACGGCCACGACGACGACGATGACGCCTTGGATGATCCGCGACCTCCGGGCCGCCCGTTGCTGCGAGGTGATCGCGGCTTCGATGCGCGCCTGGCGCCCCGCCTTCTGACGTGCCCGCTTCTCGGTACCCATGGGCGGGCAACCTACCTGCTCGATCGCGGTGGGGCACGGCACGTCCGGCCGCGACCGGTCGTGACCGCGATGGCGCTACTTGAGGGGCCCGTCGGCGACCGTGATGCCGGTGATCGTGACGAGCTCCGCGACCTCACCGGTCTTGGTGCCGATCTTGCCGATCTCCTGCTGGACCGTCTTGTTGATGTCGCCGTTGGGGCCCTTGTCGATCCGGCTGTCGAGGATCGTCCCGACCTGGGTGGCCTTCGGCGGCATCCCGGCGGCCTGGTCGCCGATCCCGAAGATGAACGCGCCTCCGCTCGCCCCGGTCGCGTCGGGGATCATGGCGACGATCAGCGGTGTGGCGATCGAACCCTGCTTCGGGGTCTCGCCCGCCACGGTGTAACCCGGGCCGGTCGAACCGTCCGCATTGGTCGGATCGGCGACCTCGGCCCAGCCGCGCGGGACGACCTTCGTGATGGGCAGCCCGTCGTAGTAGTGGTAGCGGGCCAGCGTGACGAAGTTGTTGACCGACTGCGGCGCGGCCTTCGGGTCGAGCGCCACGATCATGTCGCCCTTGGTCGTGTGGATGGTGGCGGTGTACTCGGCGTTCGGGTCGATGCACATCGGCGGCGCCTGGGCGAACTCGGTGGTGCGGGCGGCGGACCCGTCGGCGGGGGGGCAGGCCGTCGTGCCGGCCACGGCCGACCCCGGGGGCACCGCCGGCAGGCTGACCGGCGGGTTGGGGTTGCCGGTGACCGCGGTGGTCGAGGTGGTGGCCTGGGGGGCGGTCGAGCTGGTCGTCGCGACCTTCGTATCCTTCTGGCTGGTGGCGATGGCGACCACCGCCACCACGGCGAGCACCACGCACACGACCACGCCGACGCCGATCATCCGCTGCTTGCGGACCTGGCGCTGGTAGTCGCGGCGCCGCTCGTCCTCGGCGGCGCGGACGCGTTCGGACTCGCGAGCGCGCTGGGCACGGGGGTTGGAGGGCTTGGTCACGGCCTGAGACGCTACCCGGTGGGTCGCGATCGTTGGCCGCGGGCTCGCCTCCGATGTCGTGCACCGCCGATCGCGCCCGATAGCCTGCACCGCTCGTGGCCCTCATCGTCCAGAAGTTCGGCGGCACGTCGGTAGCCGGTCCCGACCGCATGCGTGCGGTCGCCGATCATGTCGCGCGCACCAAGAAGCGGGGCAACGACGTCGTCATCGTGATCAGCGCGATGGGCAAGGAGACCGACGAGCTGCTGCGCATCGCGAAGGACGTGTCGGCCACCCGACCGGGTCGCGAGATGGACATGTTGATCACCGCTGGCGAGCGCAAGGCCATGGCGTTGCTGTCGATGGCCCTGCACGACCTCGGCATCGAGGCCGACTCGTTCACCGGCAGCCAGGCCGGGTTCATCACCGACTCCACCCACACCAACGCCAAGATCATCGAGGTGCGCGCCGAT
>JBBQHT010000159.1:0-10973 GCA_038324235.1 Acidimicrobiales bacterium | reverse complement strand
CCGCTTCAGCTGTGGCGCTTCGGGCTCCGCAGCGACGGTCGTCCGACCGTGTCGAGCCCGCCCGCCGCGCTGCCGCCGCTCGTGCAGCCGTTCGTCGGTGACTTCGATGGCGATCATCGCGATGACATCTTCTGGTACGGCCCCGGGGCCACGCCGGACTCGGTCTGGTTCGGGTCTGGCCTCGGCTCCTTCACGGCGACCGAGTCGCTCGGCGCGCCCCTCGGCGGGTACACACCGCTCGTGGGCGACTTCGACGGGGATGGTCACGCCGACGTGTTCTGGCAGGGGACCGGGGGCAGCGTCGAGTCGATCTGGTACGGCGCCGCCCGAGCGTCGCGCTTTGCCAAGGTGACCGACGCCGGGTGGGACACGGGGGCGGCCGACAAGGTGGTCGTGGGCGACTTCGACGGCGACGGGCGCTCCGACCTGTTCCTCTACGGGTACGGTCTCAAGGCCGATGCCGTGTGGTACTCGAACGCAGGGCGGGTCGCGCCGACCAAGGTTACCAAGGTCGTGTTCGGCACGGCGACACCGGTGGTCGGCAACATCGACGGCCCGGTGGCGGGCGGGGCGCCCACCGACGACATCTACTGGTACACACCCGGTGCGACCAGCGACCCGCTGTGGACGGGGACGGGCGCCCGCACCTTCGCCGCGGTCATCGCTCCAGGCAACACCGGGGTCCCGATCATCGGCCACTTCGACGGCTATCCCGGCGCTCCGAACGCCGCGCGCGCCGATTTGTACTGGCGCTGAGCCCCGGTACTCTCACCCGGTCCGACCGCCAGGGGGGGGCCTGACCAAGGGCGAACGTGTCGGCCCGTCACCCTGGGAACATTGGCGGGGAACGGCGCGGCGGCCGGCTTGGTGCCCCAGGCCACCGCGTGGACCTACATCGAGTGCAGGCCACACTCGGTCTTGTCGCGGCCGGCCCAGCGCCCCGAGCGGGGATCGTCGGGATCGAGCGCCGGCTGGGTGCACGGCTGGCAGCCGATGGAGAGGTAGCCCTGATCGATCAGCGGGTTGTAGGGCACGTCGTTGTCCCGGATGTAGCCCCACACGTCGTCGTCGCTCCACATCGCGATCGGGTTGATCTTGATGAGCCCCCGCAGATCGCGGGCGATGAGCGGTGCCTTGATGCGCGTGTCGGCCTCGCTGCGGCGCAGGCCGCTCATCCAGGCGGCTTTGCCGAGGAGGGCCCGGTCGAGCTGGCCGACCTTGACGGCCGAGCAGCAGTTCTCCGGGTCGACCTTCCACAGCGCCTCGTCGTGGTGGCGCACGGTCATCATCTTGAGGTTGAGGCCGTACTTGCGCCGGACGAGCTCGACCGTCTCGAGCGTCTCGGGGAAGTGGTAGCCCGTGTCGATGAAGGCGACCTCGATCGCCGGGTAGACCTTGACGGCCAGATCGATGAGCACGGCATCGGTCATCGAGGCAGTCAGGGCGAGGTGCGGCGCGAAGTTGTCGACGGCCCACTGGATGATCTTGGTCGCCGGCAGGCGCTCGAACTCGATGCTGAGCTCGGCGAGCTCGGCGTCGGTGAAGTCATCGGGCGTCTTGGTGCGATCGTTGCTCAGGGTGACATCACTCATGGGTGGGGCTCCGCTCGATGGGAGGGAAAGTGGGCGCGACCGATCGATGCCGATCAGGTCGCGCACTCCGAATCGCCGACCTCGGCCACATAGGGCCCGGTCTCGCCGTAGTCGATGTAGTACTCGGGGGCGTCGGCGGGCAACGGGAACTCGTCGAGGTCCTTGAGCTCGCCGGCGATGGCCTTCACGCCGCCCGACCGCTCGATCCACCCGCGGAAGGTCTCGCCGGCCTCGCGCTCGGCGGCGAACCGGCCGACGACGCGCACGGCGGCCTCGGGGGCGTTCTTGGCGGGCAGGCGCAGCGCCTTCTCGCCGAAGTGCATCTGGGTCTGGCCGACGTAGCCGCCGAGCAGCATCTGGTAGCCCGGTGCCGATTGGCCGTGCGCCCGCCGCTCGGCGCCGAAGAAGCCGATGTCGGTGGCGTGGTGCTGGCCACAGGAGTTGGTGCAGCCCGAGATGTTGGTGCGCACCCCGCCGACCTCGGCCAGACCGGCGGCTTCGAGCGCTTCGCCGATCGCGTCCGCCAGGCCCCGCGACTGGGTGACGGCCAGGTTGCACGTGTCCGCCCCGGGGCACGCGACGACGTCACGGGCGAGCTCGGCGCCGGGCTGGGCCATGCCGATGGCTTCGAGGCGAGCGAACAGGGTGGGGAGCTGCGCCTCGGACAGGCCGCGGAACGCGATGTTCTGGCGGTTGGTCAAGCGCACCTCGAGGCCGAGCTCGCGCGTGATCGCCGCGAGGGCCCGGAACTGCGCGGTGGTGATGTCGCCGAGGCGGGCGTAGGCCAGCGCCGAGACGGTGCCCTTGGCGGCACCGCGCACGACGTTGGCGTCCTGCCAACGCTCGTAGGGCTTGGTGCCACTGATCGTGACCGGCACACCCTGGCCGATGGGCGTGGGCGTGACGCCGGGGGCCAGGCCCGCAGGCGCATCGCCGAGCTTGGTGACGATCTCGGGGATGCCGCCGGGCCAGCTCGACGAGGCGAGGAGGAACCGGCGCGTGTTCAGGACGCGGCGCTGCACCTCGTCGAACCCCAGCTGGTCGACGACCCACTTGAGGCGGGCCCGCAGCTGGTTGTTGCGGTTGCCCGTCTGCTCGAACACCCGCAGCACCGACTCGATGGTCGGCAGCAGCTCTTCCTTGGTGGTGAACTCCTCCAAGGCGAGTGCCGGGTGCGGGTTGGCTCCGAGGCCACCGGCGATGAAGACCCGGAACCCCTGCTCGATCGTGCCGTCGTCGAGCGTGCGGACCGACGCGATGACCCCGACGTCGTTGAACATGGCTTGGCCGCAGTCGGTCTCGCAGCCGGAGAAGTTGATCTTGAACTTCCGGGGGAGCCGCTGGGCGAAGGGGTGGCGCAGGAAGTGCTCGAACGCAGCTTGGGCCCACGGGCTGATGTCGAACGCCTCGTACGGGCACGCGCCGGCGAAGTGGCAGCCCATCACGTTGCGGACGGTGTCACCGCACGCCTCGCGCGACGTGAGACCGACCGAGGCCAGCTCACGCATGAGCTGGGGGATGCGCTCGAGGTCGACGAAGTGGAACTGGATGTTCTGCCGGGTGGTGATGTGGCCCCAACCACGCGAGAACTCGTCGGAGAGGCGGGCGAACAGATCGAGCTGCTCGGCGCTGATGATGCCGTAGGGCAGCTTGACCCGGACCATCTGGTGGTGGCCGCCCTGGCGCTGGCCGTAGATGCCGTTGTTCAGGCGGAAGACCCGGAAGACATCCTCGTCGAGGTCGCCGGCGAGGTACCGCTGCATCTGCTCCTCGAACTTGGCGATGTCGGCCGCCGCCTCCAGGTCGATCTCACGTTCGTGCAGCATGCGGCGTTCTCCTCGTAGGCGGTCCCCATCCAGCCGCGGTCAATAACCGACGAACTTGATCAGGAATTCCCTCCAGTTGTACCAATTCCCGACCACTTTCCTCAACATTGATCCGAGGATTATTTTCGCGGGGGAGACGCACAATTGTCGGTAGGAAAAATGGGGAAGAGGAGCGCGCGCCCGCGAGAGCTCGAGGACAACGGCCCCGGCGCCCGCGCGCCAGGTTCAGTCGGCGCGGAGCAGCTCGGCCACGCGGAAGGCCAGATCGAGCGACTGGCGGGCGTTGAGCCGCGGGTCGCACATGGTCTCGTAGCGCGTGTCGAGGTCCTCGGAGAGGATCTCGGCCGACCCGCCGAGGCACTCGGTGACGTCGTCGCCGGTGAGCTCGATGTGGACACCGCCGGGCCAGGTCTCCGCGACCGCGTGCGCTCGAAAGAAGCCGGTGATCTCGGCGAGGACCGCATCGAGGTGGCGGGTCTTGCGACCGTTGGGCGCAGTGAACGTGTTGGCGTGCATGGGGTCACAGGCCCACACGACCGGGTGCCCGGCGTCCTTCACGGCCTCGAGCAGCGGCGGGAGCGTGTCGTGGATCGCCTCGGCCCCCATGCGGGTGATGAGGGTGAGCCGACCGGGCTCGCGGTGCTCGTCGAGTGCTGCGCACAGCTCGAGGAGCTGGTCCGGGGTGACCGACGGACCGATCTTGCAGCCGATGGGGTTCTTCACGCCCGCCAGGAACTGCACGTGGGCGTCGTCGACGGCGCGGGTCCGCTCGCCGATCCAGAGCATGTGGGCCGAGCAGTCGTACCAATCCCCGGTGATCGAATCCCGCCGGGTGAGCGCTTCCTCGTAGCCGAGCACCAGGGCCTCGTGACTCGTGTACACGTCGACGGTGTGCAGCTCGGGCTCGTCCTCGGTGTCGATGCCGCAGGCCTTCATGAACCGCAGCGCCCGATCGATCTCGTGCGCGATCTGCTCGTAGCGCTTGCCCTCGGTGCTGCTCGACACGAACTCCTGGGTCCAGGAGTGCACCCGGCTCAGGTCGGCGTAGCCGCCCTTGGTGAACGCCCGCACGAGGTTCAGCGTGGCGGCGGACTGGTTGTAGGCCGTGAGCAGCCGTTCTGGGTCGGGCTGGCGGGCCGCGGCGGTGAACGCGACGTCGTTGACGATGTGGCCCCGGAACGACGGCAGCTCGACGCCGTCGACGGACTCGGTGCCCGCGGATCGGGGCTTGGCGTACTGGCCGGCGATGCGGCCCACCTTCACGACGGGCACACCCGAGGAGTAGGTCAGCACGACGGCCATCTGCAGGATGACGCGGAGCTTGTCGCGGATCACGTCCGCCGAGAACGCATCGAAGGACTCGGCGCAGTCGCCGGCCTGGAGCAGGAAGGCCTCGCCCCGGGCCACGCGGGCGAGGCGGGCCTTCAGATCCCGGGCTTCGCCGGCGAACACCAACGGCGGGTAGGTCGACAGCACCTTGGTGGCGCGATCGAGATCGGCCAGGTCGGGCCAATCGGGCTGCTGTTCGGCGTGCAGCGCGCGCCACGACGAAGGTGTCCAGGGCGAAGACATGGCAAAAGGGTGGCCGTTCGAGAGAGCGAGCGCAAAGCGGTTCTGGAATCGGGTTCCCGGGACCGGGCCCCGCGCTTGGTAGGAGGCGGTCCCGAGCACAGATCGCGCCCGGGACCAGGGAGCATCAGGCGGCGTCGATGCGCTCGCCGGCCTGCTCCCGCACAGCGGTGACCGCTCGCTTGACGAGTCGACGGGCGGCCTCGGCGGTGACCCCGAGCTCTTCGCCGACCTCGCGGTAGCTGCGCTTGCGCCCGTCGTGCAGGCCGAAGCGCTGCTCGACCGCGTACCGGGCCCGGGTGTCGAGCACCGACAGCAGATCGGTGATCATCTGCTCCTCGGCCTGGGCCATGACCTGGGCTTCAGGGCCGGGAGTCGAGGTGTCGGCCAGGAGGTCGATGAGCTCGTTCGAGTCGTCGTCACCGATCGTGCGATCGAGCGACGTCGGCGTCGTGAGCCGGTGCAGCCGGGCGTGCTCGTCATCGAGCTCGTCGCCGTCGCCGGAGACCTGGCGCAGGGCGGCCCGCAGGCTGGCGGAGCGGTCGCCCGGGAGCCGCACGAGGCTGGCCTTCTGGTCGAGGGCCCGGCCGATGGCCTGGCGGATCCAGAAGGTGGCGTAGGTGGAGAACTTGAAGCCCTTGCGCCAGTCGAACTTGTCGACGGCGTGCTCGAGACCCATGTTGCCCTCCTGGATCAGGTCGAGCAGCTCCATGCCCGGGGGCAACGGGTAGCGGCGGGCGACGCTGACCACCAGGCGCAGGTTCGCCCGGATGAAGCGGTCCTTGGCGTTGGCGGCGGTGCGGACGGCTCGCTGGAGCTCACGGCCACGCTCTCCCGCATCGAGGCGGGTCTGCGCGTCGCGGCCCTTCTCGATGAGCTGGGACAGCTCTCGCTCTTCCTGCGCGGTCAGGAGGGGGACCAACCCGATCTCATTGAGGTACTGGCCGACGGAATCACTCATAGCCACATCTCCAACCTGCTCACAACGGGGATAAGGCCCGTGTAAGTCGTAGTTTGCGGGATTCTCCGCCCGGGGTGAAGGGTCGAAAGCACCCAATTTCGGAAGTCTTCGCGCACCGGCCGATGGTGGTCCGGTACGCACAGCCCTAACAGCACCGGTTACCGCCGAAATGTTCCGTTTCCCCGCGTGACGTTGGTCACCACTTACCCCACCGCTCGTCGGTCATGCCCCGATCCTGTCCGGGGTGACCGCTGTGTGCTCTGACCTGCCCATACACTCCTGCCGTGACAACGACGGCGGGATACCCGACGCGGCTCGGGCTGCTGGGCGGCACCTTCGACCCACCCCACATCGGTCACCTCGTCGCGGCCGCCTGGTCCCGTCAGGCGCTGGGGCTGGACGTCGTGTGGTTGGTGGTGGCTCACCGCCCGTGGCAGAAGGTGGACCGCCAGCCCGTGTCGCCGGTCGCCGATCGACTCGCCATGGTGCGCGCCGCGGCCGAGGGGGTCGAGGGTCTGGCGGTGAGCACGATCGAGATCGAGCGGGGCGGCGACTCGTACACCGCGGACACGATCGCCGAGCTGGCGGTGACCGAACCGGGTGCCGAGCTGTTCGTCATCGTCGGCGCCGACACGGCCGCGGGTCTCGACACCTGGGTCCGGCCCGACGAGGTGCAGCGGGGCGCCACGATCGTGGTGGTGGATCGCGCCGGCGCCGCCAGCCCGGCGCCGCCGGTGGGGTGGCCGTTCGAGCGCGTCGAGATCCCACGGCTCGATGTATCGAGCACCGCGCTGCGCACCCGGGTGCGCGACGGGCTGCCGATCGACGGACTGGTCCCCGCCGGCGTGAGTTCCGTGATCCGTGCTCGCGGCCTCTATCGTGGGGTGTCCGTATGACCGCTGCGCTCGCTCCCATCGCCCCATGACCGAGCCCGGCGACTCCCCGCTGCCCGTCGCGACCACGGCCGCGCCCCTGTTGGCTTCCGCGGCCGACGCCGTCGATGCGGTGGCTGCGGCCCTGGCGGTGCAGGCGACCGCCGCGGCGGTGTCCGCGCCACCGACCTCGGCGTCGACCGGCCCCGCGGGTGCCGAGGAGGATCCGCTGGCGTTGCTGGCTCGACTGGCACCACCCGAGCGCACCGAGGCGGGGGCCGCGCCGGCGGCGCGCCCGGGCCCGACCACGCCCCGGCCTGTCGAGTCGGTGCCCCCGACGACTCGCCCGCACACCCGGTTCTGGCGGATCGGGTTCCCGGCGCTGATGGTGTGCCTCACCCTCCTGATCCCGGTGCTCCTGTACGCCGGACGCAAGACGGTGCTGCAGAGCACCGACGGCAAGCTGGTGACCTCGATCACCGATCCTGCGGCCCCGGGGTGGCGGGCGCTGACGGATCCGACCCCCACGCTGCTGCTCGTGCAGACCGATGCCGAGGGCAAGGCCAACAGCCTCACGGTGATGAGCCTCACGGGCGACGGCGCCGGTGCGCTGGTGTTCGTGCCCATGACGACGGTCCTCCAGCTCGCTGATCTCGGGACGCTTCCCCTGAACGCCGTGGCGGACAAGGCCGGTCTGGACGGCTTGCAGAAGGCGACCGAGGGCGTGCTGGGCGCGGGGATGCAGGACATCGCCGTCGTGACGCCCGCGCAGTGGGCCGACCTGGTGGCGCCCGTGGCGCCCCTCACGGTCATGAACCCGGACGACGTCACGGTGGCCAACGAGGCGGGTGCCCGGAAGGTCATCTTCCCCAAGGGGGCGCTGAACCTCGAGGCGAAGGACGTGGCGACCTACCTCGCCACCGCGAACCCCGGCGAGAACGACCTGAACCGGCTCGTGCGCCACAAGGCGTTCTGGGAGGCCTGGCTGCGCAAGGTCGGCGTCTCCGCCGACGCCAACGTCGTCCCGGGCGAGACGACCTCGGGTCTCGGTCGATACATCCGCACCTTGGCCACGTCCCGCGTCGAGATGGACCCGCTGCCCGTGCAGAGCGCCGGCATCCCCAACTCCACCGCGCTCGTCTACGTGCCCGTGGCCGATCAGGTGCAGGGCCTCGTGGCCAAGGTGATCCCGTTCCCGGTGGGCGCACCAGCCGGCGCCCGCGCTCGGGTGCGGCTCCTCGACGGGGTCGGCACGCTCGACCACGGCGTGGCGGCGGCGCCGCTGGTGGTGGAGGGTGGTGGGCAGATCGACCAGATCGGCAACGCCGATGCGTTCGGGGTCGCCACGACCCAACTGCTGTTCTCCGATGAGGCCAGGCGCCCGGACGTCGAGAAGCTGCAGGCGGCGCTCGGGGTGGGAGAGCTCGTGCTCGGTGCGCCCGGCGCGTCCGACGTGACGATCGTGCTCGGCCAGGACTACGCGGCGCAACCGGCGCGGTCGCTGACCACCGTCGGGGCGGCCCCCAGCGGGACCGCGACGACGATGGTCGTAGGGTTGGGGGGCGGCTGACATGGCCGCCCCCGCAGATGAGGGGCCGGAAGCGGCCCGGGACGAGGCAGAGGTCATGGCAGACGAGGTCACCGAGATCGGCGAGAGCGCCACGCCCGACTGGCCGGTGGTCGCCGCGCGAGCGGCCGCCGCCAAGACCGACGACGAGACGATCGTGCTCGATGTGGGCGCCGTGCTCTCGATCGTCGGCACCTTCGTCATCACGTCGGGGCGCAACCCGCGAGCGGTGAAGGCGCTGGCCGAGGAGATCGAGGACAAGGTCGCGCAGGCCGGGGGACCGCGCCCGCTGCGCGTCGAGGGCCTCGACGGCCTCGAGTGGGTCCTGCTCGACTACGGCGACTTCGTGGTGCACGTGTTCCACACCGAGACCCGCAAGTACTACGAGCTCGAGCGCCTCTGGAGCGACGTGCCCCGGATCCCGTGGCAGGAGCCCGTGGCCGCCGACGCCGGTGGCGCAGGTGGCGCCGACGCCGAGGCGTAGGTCGCCCCTTTCGACGTCGCGAGCGGGCCTCACCGGCGTGACCGGCGGGCGCCGTGGGCCCAGTAGGTGAGCAGATCATCGCGCCAGGCCAGGTACTGGTCGCGCTTGTAGGACGGCGGCAGGTGGTCGTCCATGAACGGCGCGACCCGGTCGACGAGATCGGCGAGGCGCCGGACCTGGAACCGCACCTCGTCGTCGTAGTGGGCCTGGCGACGGGGGTAGGTGTGGATGGTCCCGCACCCGAAGAACGCGGCCAGCCACTCGCACGCCTCGGTGTCGGTGGCGCCGAGTGCGACGGCGAACGTGAAGCTCGACTTCGTGGTCGAACGCACAACGGTGAACGACCCTTCGGCGCACACGAAGCCCCCGATGAGGGCGGCCTGGTCAGTAGCCCGTGGCACGGTAGTAGTGACGCCGGCAGAGTCCGCGGCCGCGCACGGGGTCGGTGCACTCGGGTTTGGCACAGGTGCCTGGTCCCTTGCCGTGGCGGTGCGGGTGCAGCGAATCGAACGAGGTCAGTGCGGCCTTCCACAAGAGGTACTCGCGCCGCTTGGCGGTGGGAGGAAGGTAGCGATCGAAGAACGGGATCGTCGCTGCTTGATGCGCCTTGAGCGAGTTCACGGTGAAGCAGCTCGCAGGGAGCCACGAGGTGTGACGGCGCTCGCTATCGCAGATCGAGCCGACCCCGAGCGCCCCCTGAAGCGACTCGAGAAGAGCACGGTCACGCGACGCCATCGAGAGGCTGAACACGAACCGGAGGCGGGGCGATCCGTCCTTGAACGGAGGTTGCTTGGTCGTGATGATGAACGAGCCCTCGCCGGCGACGAGGCCACCG
This sequence comes from Acidimicrobiales bacterium, assembly GCA_038324235.1. Classification (GTDB taxonomy): domain Bacteria; phylum Actinomycetota; class Acidimicrobiia; order Acidimicrobiales; family Acidimicrobilacustridaceae; genus JBBQHT01. Next base: position 1,267 of record JBBQHT010000159.1, on the reverse strand, counting down.
AGCGTGAAGCCCACCATGTCCAACGTGTCGCACAACCCTCCAAAGAGGGTGGTGGAGCTAGCCGGAATCGAACCGGCGACCTCTTCCATGCCATGGAAGCGCTCTACCAACTGAGCTATAGCCCCGTAAGGATCGCTGACATTAGCAGCCTCGCGGCGGGGTGCGAATTCGGTACACAGCAGGCACATGGGACGAGTGTGAACAGGGGTGGTGACAGCGCCGTCGGGCATCCCGTTTCGGGGGTCGCGGCGGCCTCGGTACGATGCCGGCATGGAAGATGGTGCGCAGCACACGCCCGAGAACCGCTACGACGTCCAGGCCACCGAGGCGAAGTGGCAGGCGTACTGGCGTGACCAGGGCACCTACGAGGTCGACAACACCGATCGCCGCCCGCACTACTACGTGCTCTGCATGTACCCCTACCCGAGCGGCCGCGCCCACATGGGCCACGTGCGCAACTACACCTTCGGCGACCTGATCGTGCGCTTCCGCACGATGCAGGGCCACGCCGTGCTGTCCCCGATGGGCTTCGACAGCTTCGGGCTGCCCGCCGAGAACGCCGCCATCAACACCGGCGTGCACCCCCGCACCTTCACGGACGAAAAGATCGAGGAGCTGCGCAGCTCCATCATGCGCATCGGGTCGGTGTACGACTGGCGGCGCCAGGTCATGAGCCACGACCCGAGCTACATCCGGTGGACCCAGTGGATCTTCAAGCGCTTCTACGAGGCCGGCCTGGCCTACCGCAAGAACGCCCCGGTCAACTGGTGTCCCGGGTGCCAGACGGTGCTGGCGAACGAGCAGGTCAACGCCGACGGCACGTGCGACCGGTCCGGCGACGTCGTGGTGAAGCGCGACCTCGAGCAGTGGTTCTTCAAGATCACCGACTACGCCCAGCAGCTCCTCGACGACATCGACGCGTTGGACTGGCCCGAACGGGTCAAGACCATGCAGCGCAACTGGATCGGGCGATCCGAAGGCGCCGAGTTCGATCTGGTCGTGGCCGACGCCGAAGGCACCCCCCGCGCCGACGGCCTGACCGTCCGGGTGTTCACCACCCGGCCCGACACGTCCTTCGGCATGACCTACGCGGTGATGGCTCCCGAGCACGCCCTGGTGCCCCTGATCGTCACCGACGAGCGGCGTGAAGCGGTCGACGCGTTCATCACCCAGGCCCGCAACACGAGCGAGGTCGATCGCATGTCGTCGGAGGGAGCGCTCGACAAGCGTGGCATCTTCACCGGCGCGCACGTGGTCAACCCGTTCA
>JBBQHT010000158.1:0-11032 GCA_038324235.1 Acidimicrobiales bacterium | reverse complement strand
TCTGCGCGCTGATCCACAAGCCCCCGGGCATCCGGCCCGCCAGCGCGGCGAACCGGCCCGGTAGCCCGGGCGGGATGTTGTCGAACGCCTCACAGGACGTGAGGACCAACGCCGCGAGTCGCTCGGGGTGCTCCACCGCGGTGACCTGCGGACCGCCCCAGTCGTTGGCGACGAGCGTGACGTCATGCAGGTCGAGCCGCTCGAGGAGCTCCGCGATGAGACGGGACTGCCCGTGCAGCGACAGGTCGGCGTCGGCCGCCATGGGCAACCGGTGACCGCCGAGCGGCAGCGTCGGGACGACGCAGCGGTGGTCGCGGCGCAGGTCGGCGACGACGTCACGCCAGAGCCCGCTGTTCATGACCAGCCCGTGGATCGGCACGATGACCGGTCCGTGCCCGCCGGTGTCCTCGTACTCGATGGTCCCGTTCGACAGCTCGATCGTCGGCATGGCGGTGCTCCTCTTCGATGGGGTGATCCGGGTCACGGCCGGGCCGGCGGCCTCTAGAGCGATCACTCTAGTCAGGAGTAGAGCGATCGCTCTACTCGAACCGGTAGCCTGCGGCGATGAACGACACGAAGGACCGGCTGGTGACGGCCACGGCGGAGCTCTTCCGCCAGCGGGGGTACAACGCCACGGCGGTGAAGCAGATCGTCGAGATGGCCGGCGCCCCGTTCGCCTCGCTCTACCACTTCTTCCCCGGCGGCAAGGAGGAGCTCGGCGCCGAGACGATCCGCCAGTCGGGCGCGATCTACGGGCAGTTGATCGACGTGTTCTTCCACGGCGGCGACGTCGCCGCAGAGACCGAGGCGTTCTTCTGCGCCGCCGCCGACACCGTGCGCGATTCGGGGTACGCGGACGCCTGTCCGATCGCCACCGTGGCGCTCGAGGTGGCGAGCACCAACGAGGTGCTCCGCGTCGCGACGGCCGATGTGTTCGACGACTGGCTCGACACGATCACCGGGCGCTACGTCGCCGCCGGCATCGACCCCGCGGCCGCCCGGACCCTCTCCGTCTCGGTCCTCGCGCTGCTCGAAGGCGCGTTCCTCCTCGCCCGCGCGCGCCGCGACGAAGCCCACGTCGTCACCGCCGGCGCCACCGCCGCGCTCGCGGTGCGCGATGCGGTCGATCGCACCACCACCAAGCGCCCGGCGCCGAAGGCCAAGGCCGCCCGCGCCCGCCCGAGCTCGCGGGCACAGCCGAGCTGAGCGTGACCCGAGGCGCACCCCGGGCCGGTCGATCGTCGAGAGCTCAATCCCCCAGGCCCACTGCCGGGTAGGGCACGTAGTGCTCGCGATCGATCTCGGCCTCGCCGCGCCAGCAGTAGGCGACGAGGGGGCCGCCCTTGGCCGCGCTGAAGTCGACGCACGCGGTGCGCTGCGTCCAGTCGAGGTCCTCGTCGGGTTCCCACGAGCGCCAGTGATGCCCGTAGACCACGGGGACGGCGGCGCGGTAGGCGAAGCTGCGGTCGGCGGCGGAGCACGCCGTGGCGGGGATGACCGGATACGCCGAGCCATCCGCCTGGCGCGTGGCCGGCGGGAGGTCGATCAGATCCCGGATGCTCGTGGCGTCGCCGTACCACCACCGGACCCGCGCGGCGTCGCGCACATCGCCACCCTTGTCGACGAACGGAGGCAGGCCGTAGTCCCTCAACGTGAGCTCCGGACCCTTCAGGACGACCTCGATCGCCTGGTGGATCGCACTGCCCTGCTCGTGGGCCGCAGCCCAGAGCTCGAGACCGGCCGCGCCATCCGGGAAGCGGTTGCCCCCGAGCGTGCGCTCGAGGAGGTCGATCGACGGCTGGTGCCAGCACGCGTGCACCACGCGGACGCCGTCCAGGTCGAGCCACAGCGGGAGGGTCGCGAACCACCCGATCCAGTGCGCCCGCTCATCCGCGTCGACCTGCGTGAGGAACGCCTCGTGCTGGCGCTGGTTCTTCACGCTGTGCTCGCGCAGGGACGCACCTGGCCGACCGGGGTGCTCGGTCGCGTAGCCGACGGCGTTGAGCTCGTGGTTGCCCATGACGATGCGGGCGCGGCCGGCGTCGACCATCGACCGCACCGTCTGCAGCACCGCCCGCTGATCGGGACCGCGATCGATGAGGTCACCCACGAAGATCACCTGCCGGTCGGCCTCGGCGTGACCATGACCCCCTGCGCCGTCCGGCCGCCATCCGAGCAGCTCGAGCAACCCGAGGAGCTTCTCGCCACTGCCGTGGATGTCACCGATGATGTCGTAGCCGCGCACACCCCAGGATCGCACGCGAACGCGCCATCGCCGGTCGCCTCCCACCCACCGAACCTGTGGGCCGATCCGTCGCCCTCGCGACGCCGCCGCCTACAGGAACGAGCGCGCTGGTGGCGTGCGCCACCGGCGGGCGTTTGCCGTCTCGGCTGCCGTCATGGCTCCCACTACGCTGGCGACGACGACGTCGGCGGGTGCTCGCCTGCCGTGCCCGTCATCGTCCCGCCCCCGTAGCTCCGTGGATAGAGCGCCTCTCTCCGAAAGAGGAAGCGATGGTTCGATTCCGTCCGGGGGCGCTCCAATCGATCGGGCCTCGCCGCGCCGAGCCGCCCCACCGGCTTCTTTGCCCCACCGACCGCCCATAGGCGGCGTGGGCCTGCAAAGAACACGAGAGTCGGCCCCGCCGGCTGCTCCCGACCGGGCGCCGCCGGCTATTGCTCCACCCACAGGTCGGCGATCCAGGTCTTGGGGCCGAGCGTCTGCACGCTGCCGTTGGCCGCCGGATAGATGCCGTTGACCCGCTGGTTGGCGGCGAGCACCCAGTCTGCTCGGCCGAGCCAGATGTAGGGCAACTGGTCGGCGAGTCGCCGGGCGATCGCCGAGTTGGCCTCGGCCTTGGTCTTGTCGTCGGCCGCGGCGAGCGTCTTGTCGACGTCCTTGTCGATCTCGGCGTCCTTGAAGCGGGGGAAGTTGAGCGACACGCCCGGCGGGGGCACGACGCTGGTCGAGCGCAGCCACACGCTCACCGTGTCGGGCTGGATGTCGCCGAAGAGCCGCCACTCGCCCAGTTGGTACCCGCCGGTCGCCACATGGGCGATCAGTTGGATCTGCGGGTAGCCGGTCACGGTGGCCTTCATCCCGGCATCGGCCCACATCGACGCCAGGGCCTGGGCGACGCTCATGTTCTGCGGATCGTTGCGCGCCACGTACTCGAACTCGAGCGGTTGGCCCGTCTCCTTCGTGTACGCCTCCACGAAGCCCTTCGCCTTGGCGAGGTCTAATGTCGGGAAGCCCGTGTACTCCTCGAAGCCGACCTGGCCGGGCGACAGCGGTCCCGTCGCCTTGGGCTTCACGCCGCGCATCAGGTCGGTCCGCCACTTCTCGTAGTCCGTGGCGTAGGCGATCGCCTTGCGGGCGTTCAGGTTGTCGAACGGCGCCTTCTCCGTGTTGAGGACGATGAAGTCCTTCTCGCCGTTGTCGTAGTCCACGCGCTTGAAGTCCGAGCTCTTCAACGTGACCACCGATTCCGGCGCGTTCGTGTGCATCAGGTCCACGCTGCCGTCGCGCAGCGCCGCCAGGCGGGCCGTCTCATCCGGGATCGGCTGGAACTCGATGTTGGCCAGGTGGGGCAGGCCGGCCCGCCAGTAGTTCGGGTTCTTCTTGAACCGCCAGTTGACGTCCTTCTGCCGGCTCTCGAAGACGAACGGGCCCGTTCCGACCGGCTTGGCCGTGGCCGGATCCGGCGCGGCGAGCTGGGAGGGGGCGAGCATGTAGCCGACCTGGCTCAAGAAGAGCTGCGGGAAGTTCACCCATGGCTGGCTGACCGTCACGGTCACGTGACTCGGGTCGGTGATGGAGATCGTCTGCACGAACTGGAGGCCCACGCCAGAGACGCCCGACGCCTTGTACGCATCCAGGTTCTTCTTCACGGCGTCGGCGTCGAAGGGCGTGCCGTCGTGGAACTTCACGCCGTCGCGGAGCGCGATGACCCAGGTCTGGTAGTTGTTGGACTGCTCGATCGAGGTCGCGAGGTACGGCTCGATCTGGCCCTGCTCGTCGACCGTCATCAGTGGGTCGTACACGGCGGAGGCCACCATGTGGCCCGACGCGGCGAGCGGGATGCGCGTTGGATCCAACGTGTCGGTCTCACCCTCGAGGGCGACGATCAGCTTGCCGCCATCCTGCGGCTTCGCCGTCGAGTCGGGCGGGCCGGCGGTGTACTTCGCCCGGGCCGCAGGCTGATCGGCGGGCGCCGCCTGCTGATCACCGCCACCGCCGCCGCTCGACCCGCCACACGATGCCAAGGTCATCGCCCCAACCACAACCACCGTCGGGACCGCCAGGAACCCAAACGAACGCTTCCACTCCATGCCAAACCCCCCGGTCGCCGCATCTGCGACCCGCTTGTGCTCAACCCGGCGGCGAATCGCCACGCAACCGGTGCCCTCTTATTCGACAAGACGCCTTGCCACCTGTAGGTCATTCTGTCGTTCAGACAGACAAAACCTGCGCGGAAGGGCTGAACCTCAAGGGTAGATCAGGGGTAGGTCACGGCTCCGTCAGGGACAGGTCACAAGCCGGTCAAGGCCGCATCAGTCGGCAACAGTCCGCGGATCGTTCGTTGTCATCGAGACCACGGCGTCCACCACCTTGGTGATCAGCAGCGGGCTGAGCGGCTGGTGCGCCACCAGCCGGCGGTAGAACAGCGCCCCCACGGCCATCGAGCTCACGACATCGGCGTCGACATCGGCGCGCAACTCGCCGCGGGCGGCGGCCCGGGCCAGCGCCCGGTCGAACGAGGATCGCCGCTCCTGGGTCCAGGCCTGACGGAGCGACGCCACCTCCTCATCGCGCGCCGCGGCATCGATCAACGACGGCAGGACCTTCGCCATCGGCGACGACGTAAGCGTGCGGGCGAGGCCCGCGAGCATCGCCTCGAGGTCACCGCGCAAGGTCCCCGTGTCCGGATCGGCGCAGGGTTCAGCGAGCTCGTGGACGGCATCCACGATGAGTCGTGACGCGTCGGGCCAGTGCCGGTAGATGGTGGTCTTCGCGACACCGGATCGTTGCGAGATCGCCTCGACCGTGACGCCGGCCATCCCGGCCTCGGTGAGCAGCTCCACCGTCGCCGCGAGCACGGCCTGGCGCGAGCGCACCACACGGGGATCGACGCGACCGGCTGACGCCGACGCGGGTGGAACCGCATCGGCGGCGACGGCCTGGCTCACGAGCGAGCCTCGTCCGCCACGTCGCCTTCCGGCACCTGACCCGGGGCGCCGGCGGGAGGAGACATCTGCGGGGCCGGGGTGCGGGGGAACAGCGTGTAGACCAGCACGCCCGCGAGCACCGCCACGCCCGCCGCCACCAACAGCGCCGTGCGCATCGAGTCGGTGTAGGCCTGGTTGGCGGCGTTGACGAGGACGGTCGCCCGCTCCGACGGGAGGCTGTGCGCCACCTGGATGGCGCCTCCCACCGTGTCACTGGCGATGGCGGCGCCCTCCGCCGGCAGATCGCCCACGTGGCTCGCCATCGAGGACCGGAACAGGGAGGTCACGATGGATCCGAGCACGGCGATGCCCAGCGCCCCGCCCACCTCGCGGGTCGTGTCGTTCACGGCCGAGCCAACACCCGACTTGGCCAGTGGGACCGACGAGATGATGGCGTTGGTCGCCGGGGCGGTCGTGCAGGCCACGCCCGTGCCCAGGATCATCAGACCCACGGCCACGACGAGGTAGCTCGAGCTGGGGGTCAGCGTGGACAGCACGAGCAGCCCGACCGCCACCATCGCGAGGCCGACGGCCTGCACGTTGTGCTGACCGAAGCGGACGACCAGCGCGGCGCTGCGGGGCGCGACGATCACCATCATCACGGCGAGGGGGAGCGTGGCGAGTCCGGCCGACAGGGGGCTGTAGCCCTCGACGAACTGCAGGTACTGGGTCAGCACGAAGAACAGCCCGAACATCGTGAAGAAGGTGAGCGTGATCGTGCTGGCACCGACCGAGAAGCGGCGGTTCTTGAAGAACTCGAGCGGCAGCATCGGATGGTCGCTGCGGGACTCCCACACGATGAACGCACCGATCGCCACGGCGAACGCGAGGAACCCCGTGATCGTCGCCACCGACGTCCACCCGTTGATCGGCGCTTCGATGATCGCGTAGAGCAGCGCGCCGAGACCGAGCATGGACAGCAGCGCGCCGATCGGATCGAGCCGGCCGTGGTTCGGGTCACGCGAGGTCGGCACGAGGATGGCGCCGGCGATGAAGGCCCCGATCACGATCGGCACGTTGACCAGGAACACCGAGCCCCACCAGAAGTGGTTCAGCAGGAAGCCCGAGATGATCGGCCCGATCGCACCGCCGGCGCCGGCGAACCCAGCCCAGATGGCGATCGCCCGGGCCCGCTCCTGGGGCGGGAAGACGTTGGCCAGGATCGACAGGGTCGCGGGCATCACGAACGCAGCACCCAGGCCCATGACCCCACGCATGACGATCAGCTGGCTGGCCGAGGTCGCGAAGGTGGAGGCGAGGGCGGCGAAGCCGACGACGGCCAAGCCGAACTGCAACGCCCCCTTGCGGCCGAAGCGGTCACCGAGCGCGCCGGCGGGCAGCAGGAGACCGGCGAACACGAGGGCGTAGGCATCGGTGATCCACTGCAGTTCAGTGGACGTGGCCTTGAGCTCACGCACGAGGGTCGGCAACGCCACGTTCAACGCCGTGTTGCCCACGACGACCAGCACCAGGCTGAGGCAGAGCACCCCGAGGATCATCCAGCGGCGCTCCTGGACGGCCTCGGGCTCCATGCTCGCGGCAGTGAACCGGAAACGGGTCCGAGGTGGGTCGACGATCGGTGAAGCCATGGCAGAGGGTCCTCCCAGCAGGGATCGCTACGCTACCGTGTCGTAGCGAACGTCAGAAACCGGGTCAGTCGTCCCGACATTCCCGTTCCGAGCGAAAATCTCTTGGCCATCAGGGCCACCACCGACCCGGGAACGCGGGCGGAGGGGCCACCACCGAGCCGAGAACGCCGGCATCGGGCGTCGGGTGCGGGTCAGCCGGGGAGGCTGGTGAAGGTGCGCAGGTGCGCCAGCAGCGCCGCGGCGAGACGCTCGCTGCCGACCTGGTTGTAGTGGATGTCGTCGATCCGGACCTTCTGGGGTGCGCCGGTGGCGTCGGCCAGCTCCTTGGTGAAGACCCCGGGCTGGCCCGGCGGGCTGAACATCGTCCAGGCGTCGACGTAGGTCACCCACGGCGTGCGGGCCGCCGCCTCGGACTCGTAGATGTCGTCGAGCGCCCGCATCTCGGCGTTGTACGCGGGGTCCTCCATCGGCGGCGTGCCCACCCACACGACACGGCGACCGCGCACGGCGAGCGCATCCATCACCTCGGCCACGCGGCGGCGGTACTCCTCGAGCCAGCCGGGCTGACCGTAGGAGACGATGCTGCCACCAGGGATCACGAGCGGCTGGATGTCGTTGCCGCCGAACAGCAGGATCATCACCTCGGGATCGCGGGCGTCGGCCACGGCGGCCAGGTGGCGGTACCAGTCGAAGAAGTCCGGACGCGACAGGCCGGTGCCGACCTGGAACTCGTTGTCCGTCACGGTCACACCGGTGCGACTCGCGGCCTCACCGACCGCCCAGGACGGGCCGCTCGCGATGGAATCGCCCCCGACCCAGATCCGCAGCGGTTGGGTCGGCGACAACGGGCGCGCCGCGTCGATCGGGGCGGTCGGCCGGAGGATCGTCGCCGGGGGCACGACCGCCGGGGGCCTCGGCCGAGTGGTGGTCGTCGTGGGCGGCGGGGGCGGCGTCGGGACGGGGGTGGCGGTCGGGTCGTTGGGATCGAGGGGCGTCGTCGTGGTCGTGGTCGTCGGCTTGGGCGGCGGCACGAACCCGAGCCGGTCGAGCACGGTCCGGGCGAGCGCGATGAGCTTGGACTGGTTGGCGTCGACCCACTCGGCGCCGAGCTCGTACTGCAGGTTGTAGGTCGAACCGAGCGCACCGACGTAGAGCGTCTTGTTGCTCGCGAAGAACGCGCTCTCGCCGAGATCCTTCACGTCCCCGACGTCGAGCCCGGGATAGGTGCGGAACTTCGAGATCGGCTGTTGCGGGAAGATCGTCAGCGCGACGAACCCGTTGTCACCCACCTTCCACCAGCAGTAGGGAGCGATCGGGACACCGGCGGCGACTGGCGCCCGCACCTGGGCGGCGATCTCGGGCGTCGACAACATCGTGCACGCCGCGGCCGCCGTGGTGTTGTCGTACGGGGCGGCGGCCAGGGCGGCCGGCGGTGGCGGCAGGGTGGACGCGGTGCTGGCCGGGGCCGCCACCGTGGTCGGCACGTCGGTCGCGCTGGTCGGGGGGGCGGTCAGCGGATCCGGCGAGGGGCTGGCCGCGGTCGACGTGCACGCGCTGACCGCCAATGCGCCCGCCAGGAGCACCGCCGAGCTCCCAGACGCTCGATCGAAGCGGAAGCGGCGCATCGCGTCGTTGTAGCACGTCGACGCGACGAGAGCGCGCCGGGGGTCCGACGCGCTCTCGATCACAGCCGGCTGTTTCAGCTCGGTTGTCGGATCGACGCCTCAGGGTGTCCCGTCCCGTTGGCCGCTCTCCGATGGGACCATCCAATCCCGGAGATCGCCCGGACGCCTGAGTAGTCGCTACTCAAATCGCGCGTGGCGCGCGGGAGCCAGAGCGTCGACCGGGGCACCGCCGACCGGCGGGCCGATCAGGTCAACCACCACGCCGGCCCCGTGGCCAGCCGGGACCCGGCGGGCGGGCCGATCTCCGGGGGTTCGCCGGCCAGCAGGCCGATGGTCTCGACGAGCTCGGCCGGGGTCATGATGTCCAGGCGGGTCGGGCGGTCGTCGGTGCGCTGGTGGCGCAGCGAGGCGGGATCCTGGGTGACGACGTAGGACACCTGATCGAAGAGCACCGCGTAGGCCAGGCACTCGGCCGACGCACCGTCGATCCCCTCGCTGCGCAGGATCTGCGCCAGTCCTTCGACATCGACCTCGTTGGGGGCACCGGCGATGGCGCTGATCTCCTGGATGAAGCCGACGCTCCACGCTGCCTCGTCGTAGCCGAGGGCCGCGGCCCGCGCGTCGGGTGTGGTCGCGAGGATCAGGCCGAAGCGGTCCCGTTCGGCGAAGATCCGGACCCGGGCGGCCGCGAGCAGGTGCGCTCGGCGCCCCGGGTCCGGCTCGTCGTCGGGATGCCAGGATCCGGTCAACGTGGTTGCGATGTCGTGGACGAGGCCGGCATCGAGCATGACGACGCCTTCTCGCACCGGTGGATCGATGAGCTCCGTCACGGGACCCGCCTCCGTTGGTTCTGCCGCGCGGCCGCGCGGTCCGCGGCCCGAGCGTAGAACACCACGAGCACCGGGCTCAGCCTGTCGGCGCGGACTTCCCCGCCAGCCACACCTCGGAGGACCACGGCCGGCTGTTCGGTCGTTGCGGCGAGACGAGGCTGGCGGCACCCCGGACCTTCGGGGTGACGACGACCGCTTGCGGTGTGGCGTAGAGGAACACGAAGGGCACCTCCTGGTTGAGGAGGCGGACCATCTCCGCGTACGCGGCCCGCCGATCGTCGGCGTTGGAGGAGCTCCGCCCGATCTCGAGCACCTTGTCGATCGACGGGTTGGCGATGCGACTCAGGTTCAGGGTGGTCGCCCCGTCGGCACTGGCACCGGGGGACGTGTGGAACCAGTCGTACATCGTGTCGGGATCCCGGGCCGGGCGTTGCGCGTGGAGGCCGGCCTGGTAGCTACCGGCGACCAGGCCGAGCACCATCTTGGTGCGCTCCGACTGGACGATCGTGGGCTGCAGCCCGGCGGCGGTCCACTGCTCCACCAGGAGCTTGGCGATGCGGGGCGCGTCGGCCGTGGACGGCACCGACAGGTCGAAGGTGATGGCCTGGCCCGTCGCCTGCTGGTACTCGGCCGCCAGTTGCTTCGCCGCGTTGAGGTCGTAGGGCAACACGCCGCTGTCGGTCACGCACCACGGGTTGTCCGACGGGAACGGGCTCACCAACGGCTCGACCAACGGCGAGTGGAACTGATCGACCAGGACCTGCCGGTTCGTGGCGAGGGCGAGCGCGCGGCGCGCCCGCACATCGTTGAACGGGGGCTTCGCCGTGTTCAGCGTGACGAAGTTGATCGTGTTGAAGTTCGTGGCGGTCGCGCCCACCGCGGCGAGCTTCGGGATCACATCCGTGTCGGTGGCGACCATCGCGTCGAGCTCACCGTTCTGCAGGGCGGTGAGCCGATTGAAGTCATCGGTGATCGGCCGGAACTCGATCGCATCGAGATACGGCAGGGCGGGCTCCTTGCGCCAGTAGTTGGGGTTCCGCTCGACGGTCAGCTTCTGGCCTGGTCGCCACTCCTTCAACTTGAACGGACCGCTGCCCACCGGGTTCTTCGCGCCGGCCTGGCTGCCGATGCCCGCGGGCGACTCGATCATGCCGAACTGACCCGTCAGCACGAACGGGAACGTCGGCCACGACTTGGACATCGCGACGACGAGGGTGAGCGGGTCCGGCGCCGAGATGTCCTTGATCAGCGCGTAGGCGGGACCGATCAGCTTGTTGTTGCGACTGGATTCGAACGTCGCTCTGACCGCTTCGACATCGAGCGGCGCACCGTCGTGGAAGGTCACGCCCTCGCGCAACCGGATCGTGTACTCGGTGTAGTCGGCGTTGTGATCGATCGCCTTGGCCAGGAACGGTTGGATCGTGCCGTCGTCCGCGAGTTGGGCAAGCGGGTCGTAGATGGTCGATGCCACGAGCAGCCCGCTCGGGCTGAGGCCGTTGCGGGTGACATCGAAGCCCTCGGACTCCTCGCTCAGCCCGACCCGGAGCATGCCCCCGGTGGTGACCGATTCGGCGCCCGCCGGTGGCGCCAGCGACGCCCCGGCCGGAGGCCCGCAGCCGGGCGTCGCGGTACCGGGCCCGGAGGCGGGCACAGAGCCGGAAGGCGTCGCCGTCGCATCTGACGCGCGGGATCGGGTCACGGCGAAGGCCCCTGCGGCGAGGAGCGCCACGACGACGAAGATGCCGGCGGCGATCAGCGC
>JBBQHT010000157.1:0-11042 GCA_038324235.1 Acidimicrobiales bacterium | reverse complement strand
GACGAAGCCGCGGCCCACGTCGGTGCGCGGGGTCAGGTCCCCGAAGCCGACGGTCGTGAGGGTGATGAAGCTGAAGTACGAGTACTGCCCCGCCGTCGGCCTGTCGGTCTGGGCGAAGAACGGGCCCGCCGCCTGACCGATCACGCGGTACACCGCCAGGAAGATGAGCCCGATGAGCAGGTACGCCGACAAGTTGGCGCAGATCGTGTTGATGCTCACCCGCCGATGCTGCAGCGAGCGGATGACGACGAGGGGGAACGCGACGAGCAGCAGGGCCAGGTACACCGCGTTGAACAAGATGGTGATCCAGCGCTCCTCGACGATCTGGCCGTGGCTCGCCGCCAGGCCGACGCACGCGATGGCCGAGGTGGTGGAGATGAAGACGATGGTCATCCGGCGGACGCCCGGTCGTCTGGTCGACCGGAAGATCGTCAGCAGGAGCGCCGCCGAGGCGACGGTGATGGTGAACATCGCGCCGAACTCGGAGTCGCCGAACATCGGTCCGGAGATGGTGGCGAAGAAGATCAGCACCAGCACCGGCAGGTAGCCATCGGCGCCGATGAGGTTCTGCCAGGCCTCGTGGGCCACCGCCTCGACCTCTTCGAAGGGCTCCTCGTCGGGCCCATCGAGCGGATCGACGCCGGACCCGGCCTCGGGGTCGCGGCGCGTGGCGGGCGCCGGATCGGTGGTCGGGCCAGGGACAGGGACAGGGGAATCGTCGGCCACGACGAGACCTTATTAGGGTTCGCCGATGGCCGTGATCGTCGTCGACACCATCGCAGCGTTCCGGAGCCACCTCGATGCGGAGCGGCAGGCCGGCCGCACCGTCGGCCTGGTCCCGACGATGGGCTACCTGCATGCCGGCCACGTGTCGCTCATGGCCCGATCGGTCCGCGAGCGCGACGTCACCGCGGTGACGATCTTCGTCAACCCGTTGCAGTTCGGCGCGAACGAAGACCTGTCGAGCTACCCGCGTGACCTGCCGCGCGATCTCGAGCTGTGCGACCGAGCGGGGGTCGACCTGGTGCTGGCGCCGTCGGTGGCCGAGATGTACCCCCAGCCGATCCTGACCACGGTCGCCGTGGCCGAGCTCGGCTCGACGATGGAGGGCGCCGCACGACCGACCCACTTCGCCGGCGTCTCCACGGTGGTGGCGAAGCTCTTCAACATCACGGGCGCCTGCCACGCGTACTTCGGTGAGAAGGACTACCAGCAGCTCGCGCTCGTCACGCGGATGGCGCAGGACCTCTCGTTCCCCGTGACGGTCGTGGCCTGCCCGATCCAGCGCGAACCCGATGGCCTGGCGATGTCCAGCCGCAACGTGTACCTGACCGAGGCCGAGCGGGCGGCGGCCCCGGTCTTGCACCGCGCGCTGCAGGCCGGCGTCCGGTTCGTGGAGGCCGGAGCGCGAGATACCGATGCGGCGAGGGGCGTGGTGGCCGCGATGATCGAGGCCGAACCGCTCGCCGCCCTCGACTACGTCGAGGTCGTCACCGACGGGACCGTGACCCGGCCCGATGTCCTCGGGGGGACCGTGCGCTTCGTCGTGGCCGCGCGCTTCGGTCGGCCACGCCTGCTCGACAACCTGGCGGTCACGGTTCCGGCGTAGGTCCAGGCTCGGAAGCTGGCTGGCGCTTCAGCGGGTGGGGAGGCGGGCAGCCTTGAACCAGAACGCCTGGATGGCCTGGAGCGTCTCGACGAGCTGATCGAAGTCGGCGGGCTTCGACACGAAGCCGTTCGCGTGGGCCCGGTACGACGCGGCGACGTCGTTGTCGTCGACCGACGTGGACATCACCACGACCGGGATCGAGCACAGCTCGGGGTCGGTCTTCATCGCGCTGAGCACCTCGCGCCCGTCGATGCCGGGGAGGTTCAGGTCGAGCAGGACGAGATCGGGCCGCGACCGATCGCCGAACGGGGCCTCGCGACGGACGTAGGCGAGCGCCTGGGCCCCGTCGGACACAACGTCGAGCGTGCTCGTGAGGCCGGCGTCGTCCATCGCGATGCGCACCAGCTCGGCGTCGTCGGGGTTGTCTTCGACGAGCAGGATCGTCGTATCCGCACCACTCACGGCGTCACCCTACCCGACGCGTTCATGAGCAACCTCGGCGGCGAACAGGTCACCGGTCACGGCGCACGGAGCAGTCGCAGGTGCACGGTGGTCTGGTCTGTGTCGGCGGCGAAGGCGATGCGGCCGCCGTGGCGCAGAACGATCCGGCGGCACAGCGACAGACCGAGACCGACTCCCGGTCGTTCCCCGCGGCCCTGCAGCATCCGGCCCAGGGCGAACGCGTCGTCCGCCAGCGTCGCGTCGATGCGGGCACCCGCGTTGGTGATCGCCAGCTCGACCCAGGGGCTCGTCGAGCTGGCCTGCGTGGCCGTGATCGTGACCTCGGTCGGCCCCTTGGCGAACTTGCGGGCGTTGCTCAGCAGCTCGGCGAGGCACCACACGAGCAGCTCGTGGTGGCCCACCACCTCGATCGAGTCCGGGTCGGACCCCGGTCCGTCGACCCAGGTGACAGCCAGCTCCTCCGCGAGGGCGGCGAACGCGGGCTCGGTCTCGGCCCACGTCTCGGCGTCGGACTGGGACTGGCGTCGGCCGAGCTCGACGAGCAGTGGCAAGGGGAGCGCCCTCATGGCCAGTGGGTCGTGCTCGAGTCGGAGGTACCACACGATCCGGTCGAGGATCTCGTCCCCGCCGGCCAGCGCGCGCAGGCCCGTGTCGAGCAGGCCGAGCGGCAAAGCCTCGGCGAGCTCGGGTGGCGGGTCGCCCACCTTGCGCACGAAGAGGCCCACGAAGTTGCGCGCGTTGCGCACCGCAGCCCGAGCGTCGTGGGAGAGCACGTGGTCGGGTCCGGTGCGCGCCGGTGGGCGAGGCTGGGGATCGTCGGCCCAGCTCACCGGGCCACCCCAGCGCTGAAGCACCAGCGCCCGCGCTGGCAGGGAGACCCCGGCCTCGGTGGTCGCACCCGCCGGGCTGCACAGCTCGATGACGAGCGGCAAGCCGTCGTCCCGCCGACCGGCGAGGATGGCGGACGCGTCGATGGCCGGGTCGGTGTCGAGCAGCTCGTGCAGCGTGGCGACCTCCGCTGCGGCGAGCAGGTCGGCCAGTGGCCGGTCGAGCAGGGCCCCGGGAGCCGCGCCCACGATCGTCTCCGCCCCGCTGGTCGCCCGCACGACGATCCCTCGGGGATCGACCGTGATGATGCTGGGGGCCGACCCGGGAACCAACGTCACCGCGACGGGATCCGCCGCCTCCGAGCCCGGCTGGGAACCGGTCACGCCCCGTCCCGCCGGGTCCGCTTGCGCTCGACGAGCACGGGCAGCGTGAAGTAGAAGGTCGCACCCTGGCCGACGGTGGACTTCACCCAGATGCGGCCACCGTGCACGTCGACCACCCGTCCGCAGATCGCGAGGCCGAGGCCGGTTCCCGCTTGGGCGCCGCCGGGTTCGAGACGCCGGAAGAGCTCGAAGATCTTCGTGTGGTTGGCGGGGTCGATGCCCTTGCCGTTGTCCGAGACCCCGATGATCCACTCCTCACCGCGGGGCTGCGCGGTGACGGTGACTCGCGGCTCGCTCAGCCGGTACTTCAAGGCGTTGGCGAAGAGGTTGGTGAACAGCTGGGTCAGCGCGCGGGGGTTGCCGCGCACCGTCGGCAGCTCGTGGATGTCGATCTGCCCGTCGCTCTCGAGGAGCAGGGGCTCCACGTTGGCCACGGCCTCCTGCGCGCACACGTTGAGGTCCACGACCTCGAACTGGCGCTCGGCCTGACCGATTCGGGCGAAGATCAGGAGGTCCTCGATCAGCGCGCGCATCCGCTGGCCCGCGGCCTGCACCCGCAGCAGGTAGTCGAGCGCTTCGCCCTCCATCGTCGCTCCGTGCTTGCGCTCGATGAGCGACGCGAAGGTGAGGATGGTGCGCAGCGGCTCTTGCAGGTCGTGCGCGGCGATCGTGGCGAAGCGCTCGAGCTCCCGGTTGGATTGGAGCAGGTCGTGCTCGCGCTCCTGCAGGGTACGGGTCATCTCCGCCGCCTGCTCGTTGGCCCGCTTCTCGGCCACGCCGCCCACGACGACGAGGATCGTCGCCAGGAACGTGACAACGGCACCCGTGATGCCCACGATGGCGGGGATGGTCGCTTGCGGGTCGAACGCGGAGTAGTCGGCTCGGGAGGTGAGCACGATGGTGGCGATCGTGACGCCCCCGCCGACGAGGATCACCACGAGTCCGCGTCGCCACATGGTGCTCGTCCCCTCGATCCGTTCCCCGCCTGGCGTGGAGCGTAGCGCGTGCGCGTGTTCGGGGGTCCGGCGCTGGGGGAGCAGCTCGCTCGGAGGATCCTGCGGCCGGCGGTGCGATCTCGTATCATCACGGCGCGCCGGGTGGCGGTCGAGACTGCGTCGGGTCACCGCCGGATCGTGCGACGGTGCACGCAGACCACTCATCGCTCATCTCGGGAGACGCACGTTGCTTGACGAAAATGAGACACCACTGCGTCTGCTGGCCGTCGAGGACGATCCCACGGACCGTTCATGGCTCGAGCTCATGCTCAAGGACGCGAACGTCTGCCCGTACGTCATGCGCTTCGTCGGGACGATGAGCGATGCCGTCGCCGCGCTCAACGCCCGGGAGTACGACTGCGTGCTGCTCGACCTCTCGCTGCCCGACTCGGAGGGCATCGAGTCGGTGCGGCGGGTCCTCTCCACGAACCCCTCGCTGCCGATCGTCGTGTTCACGGGTCGCAAGGATCAAGAGATCGGCCTCCAGTCGATCGAGGCCGGCGCGCAGGACTACCTCGTCAAGGGTCAGGCCTCGGGCAACACCATCCTGCAGGCGGCGCGCTGGGCATCGGTCCGCCGTCGGGCCCGGGCCGTCGAGGAGAGTCGCGAGCACGAGATCGTCGACCGCCTCGTCGAGGCGTGGGTGCTCGTGGGGGTCGACCTGCGCATCCTGCGGGCCAACCAGGCGTTCCTCCAGGTCGCCGGCGTCAACGAGACCGAAGCGCTCGGGCTGGCGTTGGCGGCGTTCCTCACCGAGGAGAGCGCCGCGCAGATCGGCCTCCTGCGCCGCCTCGCCGAGGGCGAGGTCAGCGGGTCGGTCGTGGCGCAGGTCGACGTCGTTCACCGGCTCGGCGCCGCCGTGCCGCGCACCCTGGTGGCCACCGCGGCGCGCTCGGGTCCCGGCGGAGGCGACGCCCCGATCGATGGTCTGTTCGTGGTGCTCGCGGCGCCGGCACCGCCCCCGCCGCCACCCCCGCCCCCGCCGCCGGCGTGAGCGGGATCACACGGGCGCGATGCGCCCCGTGGTTGATGCTGCTGCTACCGTGACCTTCTCGTACTCCGCACGACGACCGCCAGGCGTCAAGCACCAAGGAGAGCAACATGCGTCGACGCATGATGAAGTCGAAGATCCACCGGGCGACGGTGTCCGACGCCAACCTGCACTACGTGGGATCGATCACGCTCGACACCGAGCTGATGGCGTTGGCCGACATCCGCGAGTGGGAGCAGGTGACCATCGTGGACATCGACAACGGTGCTCGCTTCGAGACCTACGCCATCAACGGCGGGCCGGGTGATGTGTGCCTCAACGGCGCGGCGGCCCGGCTCGTGCACCCGGGTGATCGCGTCATCGTGATCACCTACGCCGACTACGAGGACGCCGAGCTCGATGTGTACGAGCCGCGCATCGTCCACGTCGACGGGGCCAACCGCCCGATCGACCAGGCCACGGCGGCCGCCCTGGCGCGGGCCACCTCGCCCGGTCCGGTGCGGTACGTGGAGATCCAGGATCAGGTCGCGCACCACATGGCCAGCCTCGACGCGGAGCTCGGCGGGCTCTGATCGACCGCGGCCCGGGCGACGCCTCCACCGTGGGGTCCGGCCCGATACGCTCCTGCGTCCATGGCTGAACCGTCGCTCTACCTGCTCGTGCTCGGCAGCGGGGTCGCGGGCCTGTCGGCGGCAGTTCGAGCGGCCGACACCCACGGGATGCGCGTGGGCGTGCTCACGAAGGGCGAACTGGCCCAGACCACCACGCGGTGGGCGCAGGGCGGCGTGGCCGCCGTGCTCGGTGAAGATCCCGACTCGACCGACCTCCACCTCGCCGACACGCTCGCGGCCGGTGCCGGCCTCTGCGATGTCGATGCGGTCCGCGTGCTCGTCAACGAGGGTCCGGGCCGCGTCAACGGGCTGATCGCGCTCGGCGCCATGTTCGACCGGGACGAGCGTGGTCAGCTCGAGCTCGCCCGCGAAGGTGGCCACAGCCTCCCCCGCATCGTCCACGCGGGCGGCGCTGCGACCGGGGCCGAGATCGAACGGGCGTTGGTCGACGCGGTCCGGGCCACCGCCGCCAGCCTGCACGAGAACCACTTCGCGCACGATCTGATCGTCGAGGGCGGTCGCTGCCGTGGGGTGGTGGCGACGGCGGCAGACGGGACCCGCCACGATGTGCGCGCCGACCACGTGCTCGTGGCGACCGGCGGCGCGGGGCAGCTGTTCGCCGTGACCACCAACCCGGTCGAGGCCACCGGCGATGGCGCGGCGATGGCGCTGCGGGCCGGCGCGGCGGTCGCCGACATCGAGTTCATGCAGTTCCACCCCACGGCGCTGCACCACCCGTCGATGCCCCGCCCGCTGCTCTCGGAGGCGCTGCGGGGCCACGGGGCGCTGCTGCGCGACGCGAACGGCGAGCGCTTCGTCGATGAGCTCCTGCCCCGCGACGAGGTGTCGCGGGCCATGACCCGCCGCATGCTCGAACTCGGGGTGGACCACTGCTGGCTCGACGCGACCGGGTTGGAGAACTTCGACCAGCGGTTCCCGACGATCGCGCGCGCGTTGGCCCAGGCGGGCCTCGACCCCGCCCTTGATCACCTGCCGATCGCGCCCGCCGCGCACTACCTCAGTGGTGGCATCGTGACCGATCTCGACGGAGCGTCGTCGTTGCCCTACCTGTGGGCCGCGGGCGAGGTCGCGTGCTCGGGCGTCCACGGCGCCAACCGGCTGGCCTCGAACTCCCTGCTCGAAGGCATGGTGTTCGGGTTTCGGGTCGTCGAGGCGATCGACCGGGGGGTCGCCGCCCCGGCCGCCACCGGAGCCATGCGAGCGGTGCTCGACGAGGGGTCCGACCGCGCGGGCGGTACGGTCATCGGCGGGCTCCGCGCGCCGGGCTGGGCACCGATCCGATGGGGCGGCTCCGCGTCCCCGGCCGCCGGCGCGGATCCGACCGGCGCGGCGCGTGACCAGTTGCAGCGGGCCATGACCCTCGGCGCGGGTGTCCTGCGCTCGTCGGCCTCGCTCGCCGAGACCTCGGCCACGGTGGACGCGCTCGTCGGCCGGCTCGATGACCACGACCGCGACCCGGCTCGGTCGGAGCTGCGCAACCTGCTCGAGGTGGCGCGGGCGGTCCTGGTCGCGGCGACCATCCGCGAGGAGAGCCGGGGCAACCACACCCGCAGCGACTTCCCGCGTCCCGACGAGCGGTTCCGGCGGCGCATCGTGCTCGACGTCCGCTGATCGCGCGCAGGTTGCGCGCAGGCCGGGGTCAGGCCGCGGGCAGGCCGCCGTCGGGTCCGCTCAGGTCGGGGGGACGGGCATGGTGGGGGTCGTGCCCGAGTCGCTCGACACACCGGTCCGCTCCTGCGGGACCTCGCTGTCGCCGGAGGATGCGGGTGGCGCGCCGAGCACTGCGATCACGCCTTCGTACAGGGCCAGGGCCAGGGCGATCAGCGCCAGGCTGCCCCACGTGACGTCGACCAGGAAGAGGGAGACGACCGCGGCGAGGGCGCCGGCGATGCGGAACGCGGCGAGGTGATCGGCCAGGAACGGCAGCGCGGATACGGGTGACGCCAGGCCCCGGTCGTCCATCGCCTGCTGCCCGCGGTTCAAGCCGTTCGATGCCGCCCGGCGCGTCGCGGTGGCGAGCCGGGTGTCACCGATCAAGAACATCACCGCCATCACGATCAGGCCGACGCCGATGAGCAGGTGGGTCGTGACCTTGAGCTCCTGCACGAGGCCCGAAATGGCCACGATCCCTGCTCGCTTCGCGCTCTCGCCGGAGATGAGGGCCACGATCTGTTTCTGGAACGCGTTGATCGCAGCATCGCCGAGCGCCATGGCCAGCACCACGCCGACTGCGAGCTGGATCGTCGTGCGCCGTCGGTTCCGCGACAGGGCGAGCGTGGCGACGAGGAGCACCACCGTGACGACCAGCATGAGGATGACGAGGCCATCGAAGAGCTTGACCGCCTGTTGGGCCTGCAGCAGCTGGTCGCTCTTGAACACGGTGATCACCCCGAACGTGTCGGGGACGGGCAGCCCCAGCGCGCTGGTGAGCTCCTGGCGGGCCTGGGCGGGAGGCGTCGAGTCGGTGATGTCGGGGATCGCCCGGTCGCCGAGCAGGCCGGGTGCCTTGCCGGCGATGAACTGGAGCGTTCGGCTGATCAGCGGAAGGAAGTTGAAGGTCACGACGCCTTCGGCCGCCTGGAAGCCGAGCACGGGTTGCCCGCGCAGCAACGCGATGGCCGACTCGTGGGCTTCGCGGTTCGCGCGGTTCCAGAACGTCTTGAACTGGTCGCTCTGCAGAACCTGGGCCACGCCCTGTTCGACGTAGCCTTGGACCGCCGTGGTGATCGGCTCGGCGAGGAACGATGCCTTGGGCGGCAGGGCCTCCTTGATGCGGTCGGCGGGCTGTACGAGTTCGAAGACCTGCTTGGTGAGTGCGACCGACACGGCATCGGTGACCGCGGGATCGTCGGCGAGCGGACCGACGATGTCCATCCACGCGTCGGTGTTCATGATTGTGCGATGGCTCCACACCCCGATCACGCTCGTGAGCGTGGCGATCGAGGTGAGCACGACGAGCACCAGCACGAGGCGCTTGCGCCAGCGCTGACGCCCCGAGGGCTTGGCCCCGGCATTGGTGGCGTCGGCGAGATCGTTGGGCGCAGGCTGGATCCCGCCGGTGGCGTCGATGCTGGGCATCCCCCCATCTTGCCCTGTCGCAGGCGACAACCTCGGTCAACGTGGGTCGGGCACCGCGCGGATTGCGCATAGCAGGGGCGAGTCGGGCAGGCTGGCGGCATGGGAGCGGACCTCGAACCACCTCGTTTCGCCATCGAGGACGCGGTGCGGCGCGCGCTGGTCGAGGACCTCACGCCGCTCGGCGATCTCACCGCGCTACTGCTGCCCGACGACTTGGACGCGACCGCGTCGTTCATCGCTCGCCGGTCGGGCGTGGTCGCTGGATGCGGTTGCGTCACCGAGACGTTCCGTCAGATCGACGATGGTGTCGCGCTGACGTGGTCGGTGCGCGACGGTGATGCGCTGCGACCCGGCACGCCGCTCGCGACCGTGACCGGGCGCCTGCAGTCCATCGTGACGGCAGAGCGCACGGCGCTCAACTTCCTCGGGCACCTCTCCGGGATCGCCACGCTGACCGCGGCGTACGTCGCGGCCGCGGCGACGGCTGGCCCGGCGCGCATCTGGGACACCCGGAAGACGACGCCGGGCCTGCGCTCGCTCGAGAAGGCCGCGGTGCGCGCCGGTGGCGGCGCGAACCACCGCGGCAACCTGTCGGACTGGATCCTGCTCAAGGACAACCACGTGGCGCTGATGGGGATCGGCGGTGCGGTCGGCGCCGCCCGCCAGCGGTGGCCGGGCCGAACCGTCCACGTCGAATGCGATCGTCTTGAGCAGGTGCTCGAGGCACTCGGCGCGGGTGCTGATGCGCTCCTGCTCGACAACATGGATCCCGACGAGGTGCGCGCCTGCGTCGCCGCAGCGGACGAGCACGCGTCGCGCCTGGGCGGGCGGCGTCCGCTGCTCGAGGTCAGCGGGGGGGTCACGCTCGACACCGTCGCCGGCTACGCCGGGACCGGTGCGGACCTGATCTCGGTGGGTGCGATCACCAACTCGGCCCCCGTGCTCGACATCGGGCTCGACATCGGCTGATCGACATCGGCTGACCGACATCGGGCTCGACATCGGCTGATCGACATCGGGCTCGACATCGGCTGATCGGTGCCGGCGGCCCGGCGCCGCGGACCCGGCTTCGCCGCCCGGGGCGGTCGCGGGTACCGTGGGCGTCGCGTACGCCGAGCCTGTTGCCGGTCAGCGCCGTCGGTCGGTTCTCGTCCCGCGTGGCTCCCGTGGGCCCGCATCTCGTTCCTCGCAGGAGGCTCCCGTGCTACTCGCCATCGATGCCGGCAACACCCAGACGGTCGTCGGCCTCTACGAGCTCGACGACGACGATGCCGAGCCCCGCGTCGACCGCCGCCCCGAGGACGGCCTGCTCGACCACTGGCGCATCGCCACGGCGGCGGACCGCACCTCCGACGAGCTGGCGGTCATGCTGCAGGGCTTCCTGTCGTTTCGAGGCGTCACGCTCGACGACATCGACGGCATCGCCGTCTCCTCCGGTGTTCCCCGGGTCACGGCCAACCTGCGCGACCTGGCGGATCGCTACCTGGACTTCGACCCGGTCGTGATCGAGCCCGGTGTGCGCACCGGCATCGCGATCCTCTACGAGAACCCCAAGGAGGTCGGCGCCGACCGCATCGCGAACGCCGTCGCGGCGTTCGACCTCTTCGGTGGTCCGACGATCGTGGTCGACTTCGGCACGGCGACGACCTGTGACGCCGTCTCGGCCAACGGCGAGTATCTCGGCGGCGCCATCGCACCCGGCATCGAGATCAGCATGGACGCCCTCGTCGGTCGGGCCTCGGCCCTGCGGGCGGTCGAGATGCGCGAACCCCGTCATGTCCTGGGCAAGAGCACGGTCGAGTCGATCCAGTCGGGCGCCGTCTACGGCTTCGCCGCACAGGTCGACGGCCTGTGCGATCGCATCCAGGAAGAGCTCGGCGCCTGCACGGTCATCTCGACCGGGGGCCTCGCCGACCTCATCACCCCCCTGTCCAAGCGCATCGAGCGCAGCGAGCCCTGGCTGACCCTGCACGGCCTCCGCCTCGTCTACGAGAAGAACGCCTGACCCGACCCACCCGCGTTCTCGGCCGTGCTGGTGCCCCTGTTTGCGCGTTCTCGGCTTCG
>JBBQHT010000156.1:0-11043 GCA_038324235.1 Acidimicrobiales bacterium | reverse complement strand
AAGCACTCGAACGTTCAGCGCTGGAAGCCAAGGATCGTGAATCCCTCCAGCAGATCGCCGCAGCCATGGGTGGCAAGCCCGGCTCGCGCGCCAAGAAGGCCGACCTGGTCGACATGATCCTCGAGCTGGCCGGTGTGCCGGTCGATGCCCCGGCCGAGCCGGCGGCGGATCCGACCGACGACGCGGTGCCCGCGGCGGGAGCCAGCGGTGACCACGACGTGGACCCAGCTGCGGCGAACGCGACGCGGGCGCCGCGCAAGCGCGCCGTGCGCGGACGGGCGAGCACGCCCGACGTTGACGACGCCGCCGGGGGCGACCCCGAGGCGAGCGATGACCGCGCCGCGAGCCGGGGCTCCAGCGTCCGGGTCGAGGAGGGCACCGGGGAGACCGCGGGCCGCTCCTCGACGGGAGCGAGCGGACGGGACACCAACCGCGACGACAGCCGCGACACCGCGCGCTCCGGGTCCGACCAGAACCAGAACCGCGGGGCCGCCAACGACCCCGAGCAGTCCGGCAGCGGCCAGGGAGGCCAGGGAGGCCAGGGCGGCCAGGGCGGTCAGGGTCAGCCCGGTGCGGGCCAGGGCGGTCAGGGCCAGGGCGCAGCCGGGGTCCAGGGTCCCGAGGGCGAGGGCAACCGCCGGCGCCGGCGTCGCGGACGTGATCGCAACAAGGAGGGCCAGCCCGGCCAGCCCGGCCAGCCCGGCCAGAACGGCACCGCCGATCGCCCCGCCGGCGCCGAGGACGCCTTCGTCGGTGAACCGGTCGAGGTCAGCGGCTTGCTCGATCTGCGTGACGAGGGGTACGGCTTCCTGCGGCTCACGGGCTACCTGCCGAGCAAGGAGGACGTGTACGTCTCGGTGAAGCAGGTCCGCCAGTTCGGCCTGCGCAAGGGAGACCACCTCTCCGGTGCCGCTCGACCGGCGAGCCGCAACGAGAAGAACCCGGCGTTGCTGCGCATCGACGAGGTCAACAGCGCCGATCCCGAGGTCGGTCGGGCGCGGCCGCGCTTCGACGACATGACGCCGCAGTTCCCGACCGAGGCCATCCGGCTCGAGTCCGCCGACGAGCCGTCCAACCCGACGGCCCGGATCATCGACCTGGTCGCGCCCATCGGCAAGGGCCAGCGCGGCTTGATCGTCTCGCCGCCCAACGCGGGCAAGACCACGGTCGTGAAGGCCATCGCCCAGGCGATCGAGTCCAACCACCCGGACGTCCACGTGATGGTCCTCCTCATCGACGAGCGGCCGGAAGAGGTCACCGACATGGCCCGATCGGTGCAGGGCGAGGTCATCGCGACCACCTTCGACCGCCCCGCCGACGAGCACACGATGGTGACCGAGCTGGCGATCGAGCGGGCCAAGCGCCTGGTCGAAGACGGCAAGGACGTCGTGATCCTGCTCGACGGCATCACCCGGTTGGCCCGGGCCTACAACCTGGCGGCGCCGGCGACCGGCCGTGCCCTGGCCGGCGGCATCGACGCCGGTGCGCTGTACCCGCCCAAGAGGTTCCTCGGTGCCGCGCGCAACGTGGAGGACGGTGGCTCGCTCACCATCCTGGCCACCGTGCTCGTCGAGACCGGGTCGAAGATGGACGAGGTGATCTTCGAGGAGGTCATCGACACCGCCAACATGGAGCTGCGCCTCGACCGCCGGATGGCCGATCGCCGGGTCTACCCGGCGATCGACGTCGATGGTTCCTCGACCCGTCACGAGGAGCTGCTGTTCGACACCGAGCAGCTCGAGCAGGTGTGGAAGCTGCGCCGAGCGCTCGCCGCCCTCGCCGAGGACGGTCGCATCGGCGCCGGGCTCGAGATGCTCGTCGATCGCCTCGGGACGACCAAGACCAACGCCGCCCTGCTGGCCGAGGTCGCCCAGGCGCCGGCCCCCGGCGCCTGACCACACCCGACGTTGCCTTTTGGTGGGCCTTTCCGGCACACTGGTACGCCCCCTGAGATCTGGAGCTTGTGATGAAGGCTGGAATCCACCCGCGCTACGAGGCCGCTGTCGTGCGGTGCTCCTGTGGCAACACGTTCGTGACCCGTTCGACCAAGTCGGAGCTCCGTTCCGAGCTCTGCAGCGAATGCCACCCCTTCTACACGGGCAAGCAGAAGCTGGTCGACACCGGTGGGCGCATCGATCGCTTCGAGCGTCGTTACGGCCGCCGCAAGGGCGCGCCGACGACCAGCGAGGACGAGGTGCCGGCCGAGGCCTGACACCTTCCGGTGCCAGCCCGCCCGTCGGAACCGCACCTCGATGCTCGGTCCTGAACAACGGTCCGGTCTCTACCGGGCCAAGCTCGAGACGCTCGCCGCCGCGCACGATCCCTCCGGGATCGGCGCCGGCGAGCGGGTGCACCACCCGTTCCCCGGCGGCGGCGCCGCCGTCGACGCGAGCGCCGTGTGGGTGCTCGTGGAGGACGAGTCCGTCGGCCTCGGCGGTGTTCTCGCCTGGGCCGACCGCCACGATCGGCCTGTCGTGCACGTCGTCGTCGACGGGCCCGCCACCACCGTGGCGGGCGATCTCGCCCGCCAAGCGGCGCTCTTCGCGGATCCGCCGCAGGTGTGGCGGGTCGACGGGAGGTCCCTCGTGCGAGCCGCGCCGGTGCCGGTGGCCGAGCCCGCCGTCGCGTCGGCGGCCGCGCTGGCGCTCATCGCGGAGCTCGAGGCAGCCGGTCTCGAGATCACCGTCGAGCACGGTGTCGTGGCCGGCGAGGTGCTCGGTCTCGAAGTCGCCCGGGTGGTGGTTCGCGACGACGGCTCGGCGCACATCGAAGCCGGGGTCGGCCGCAACGACCGTGAAGCGTTCGCCCTCCTCAACGGCGACCTGCCGACCCAGCAGGCGCTACGGGCCGTCGCGGACACCGTGCAGGCCCAGCGTCGCCGCGGCGCCAACGTGCATCCGCTGAACCGCCTCGCGGGGGAGCGGTGGTTCCGGCGCCAGCTCCTCGACGATCCGTCGCGGCTCGCGAGCTGGACTCTCTCGCCGATCCCGGGCTTGCGACCCCGCACCGGTGTCGGTGACGCGCACCCGGCATTTGCCGCCGGGCGCGACGAGACCGACCGTCCCGTCATCGTCGGGTTCTCGATCGGCATCGATCTCGATCTGGTGCCCATCGCCGCCGATGTGCGTCTGGCCGCCGATCCGACGGCGCGCCTCGTGCTCGCGATGCCGGCCCGCGATGCCCATCCGGTCACCCGGCGTCTGGCCGGCCGGCTGGCCGAACCCGCCGAGGTCCTGCCCGTCGAGGGCGACTGGCGCTGAGCGCCTCGCTCGGCGATCGCCTGCTGCCACCCAGGTACCCTGACGGCCATGTCCGACCGGCTCGCTGACCTCGAACGCGAATACCTCGATTTGGGGGAGCGACTCGCGGATCCGGGCCTGGTGGCCGATCAGCGCAGGTACACCGACGCGGCGAGGCGGTACAAGGAGCTCGAGGCGTTGGTCACCTGCGGCCGGGCGCTGCACGAGGCGCAGGGCGACCTGGCGGTGGCCAAGGAGATGTACGCGGACGCGTCGGGGGACGATCGCGACCTCTTGCGGAGCGAGATCGACCAGGCCGAAGCGGACATCGCTCGACTCGACGAGGAGCTCAAGGTCCTGCTCCTGCCCCGTGATCCGTTCGCCGAGCGCAACGTGATCATCGAGATCCGGGGGGCCGAGGGAGGCGAGGAAGCGAACCTGTTCGCCCGGGACCTGTTCGAGATGTACAAGAGCTATGCCGTCCGGATGGGTTGGCAGCTCGAGGTGCTCGGGTCGCGCGTGTCGGATCTGGGCGGGTTCGCCGAGGTCACGTTCCTCGTCAAGGGGGACAACGTCTGGACCCGGATGAAGCACGAAGGGGGACCCCACCGCGTGCAACGGGTGCCGGTCACCGAGTCACAAGGCCGGATCCACACCTCGTCGGCCACGGTGAGCGTCCTGCCCGAAGCCGACGAGATCGATGTCTCGATCGATCCGAACGACCTCGACATCGACGTGTACCGGTCCTCCGGGCCCGGCGGGCAGTCGGTGAACACCACCGACTCCGCGGTGCGGATCACCCACCGGCCATCAGGCGTCGTCGTGGCGATGCAGGACCAGAAGAGCCAGCTCCAGAACAAGGCCAAGGCGATGCAGGTCCTGCGCGCCCGCGTGCTGCAGCGCGAGCAGGAGCGCCAGGCCAGCGAGCTGTCCGATGCCCGCAAGGGCCAGATCGGCGGGGGTGGTCGCTCGGAGAAGATCCGCACCTACAACTTCAAGGAGAACCGCCTCACCGATCATCGCATCGGGCTGACGATCTACAAGCTCGACAAGGTGCTCGCCGGGGAGCTCGACGAGGTGAGCGACGCCCTGGTGGCCGACGAGCGCAGCCAGCAGTTGCGGGCGGTCGACGGCGACTCGGCGTCGTGACCGAGCCGGTGCCCTGGCGGGTGTTCGCCGCCGAAGCGGAACGGGTCCTCGCCGAGGCCGGCATCGATTCGCCGGCGATGGAGGCCCGGTGGATCGTCGAAGAAGCGTCGGGCCACGAGGGCGCTGACTACGGTCTCGGTCTGGCCGAGCCCGCCTCCGAGCGGGGCGTGCAGGCGTTCGACACGATGCTCGCCCGCCGGGTGGCCGGCGAACCCCTGCAGTACGTCCTGGGGTCGTGGAGCTTCCGCACCCTCGACCTGTTCGTCGATGCGCGGGTGCTGATCCCCCGGCCCGAGACCGAGGTGGTCGTCGACCGGGTGCTGGCCGAGATCGATCGGTTGCTCGCCCGCACCGACCGGCGGCCGCTGCAGGTCGCGGATGTCGGGACGGGGTCGGGGGCGATCGCCCTGTCGATCGCGGTGGAACGGCCCGATGTCGAGGTGTGGGCCACGGACGTGTCGGCCGCGGCGCTGGCGGTCGCCCGATCGAACCTGGCCGGGATCGGTCGCCGTGGCGCCCGGGTCCGGTTGTCGGAGGGCTCGTGGTTCGACGCCTTGCCGCCGAGCCAGCGGGGGGCGTTCGACCTGATCGTGAGCAACCCGCCCTACGTGGCGGCGGCGGACCCTCTGCCCGCCGAGGTGCAGGACTGGGAACCCACCCTGGCCCTGGTGTCGGGCCCCACCGGGACCGAGGCGCTCGATCGGCTCGTGCGCGACGCCCCGGCGTGGCTCGTTCCCGACGGTGTGCTGGTGCTGGAGCTGGCGCCCACGCAGGCGGCGGACGTGGCCGCGCTCGCGCGGCGGTCCGGGTTCGCCGAGGCCCGCATCGCGCCTGACCTGGCGGGCCGGGACCGGATGGTCATCTTGCGCCGGGGGTGAGCCGGCAGGCGCTCACGCCGCGGTGATGCCGAACGTGTTCATCATGCGATCGAGCTGATCGGCGTCCTTGTAGATCGTCGTCACCTGGATCACGTACAGGATGTCCTTGTGCAGGATGAAGGCGGCCTGCATGTACGCCGGCTTGCCGTTGAGCGTCGTGGTCGGCTGCACCTCGCGCACGATGTACGCGGGTGACCCGCTGATCACGGCATCCTGTTCGGTCACCGTCGTCGAGGTGGCGCCTTGCGAGGTCACCCACGCCGGGGCGATCGTCTCCTTCAGGAACCGCTGGCCCGTGGGGATCTGGTCCGCGGAGGTTCCGTTCGGACCTGCGCCCGGCGTCGGGGGCGTGACCGGACCCCACCCGACCTGCAGCTTGTAGTCGGTGCCGATCTTGGCGGTCCACACCGTGAGCTTGCCGTCGTTGGTCCCGGCGAACGGGATGCTCTCACGCGTGCGGTCACCCGGCAGCTCGACCACGAAGTGGCCCACCGAGACGCCGGTGGGGCCGGTGCCGGTCGGGTTCTTGTCGTCGGGCTCGCTCTGGGCCGTCCAACCGTCGGTGTGGTTGGGGAGCACCTTCACCCGGGCGGACTCGATCACGTCGTTGCTGCGCACGAGACCGAAGGCCAGCCCCGCCACTCCGAGAACAAGCACGATGCCGAGGCCGATGAACACCAGGCCCTTCATGCTCCCCTTGGTCGATACCGGTGGGGGGGCGGCCTGGAACGGCGTGGGTATGGGTCGTCCCGTCATGTCGGCGCCGCACAGGCGGCACTGGGCGACGGAGTCCTTGTGGTTCGCGCCACAGATCGGGCAGCGATAGTTCGCCATGGAGGTTCCTGTGCTCTCGGATCGATGCGCCGGAATCGGCGAGCGGTAAGCAGGGCGGCGTCAGATTACCGCTTGGGGTGGTCGGGCGTAGGTCTCCTGACCCACGGTGCCCCGGCGGGGGGTCGCGATGACGCGCTCATCCCGGGCTCATGCACCGGGCACCACCAGGATCTTGGCGTGGGCCTCCGGGTCGCCGAGATCACGGAACGCCTGGGGCACGCCGCTGATCGGGACCCGCGCGGTGACGAGTGGCGCCACGTCGAGTCGCCCGTCCGCGATGCGTTCGAGTGACTGGGCGAACTCGGTGGGGTCGTACCCGAAGACGAACCGCAGGCTCAGTTCCTTGGTCACCGCGCGCATCGGCGAGATGGTGTCGGGCTGCATGCACACGCCCACCACCACGACCTGCGCGAGCCGTGGGGCCATGCGCATGGCCTGGTCGAGCACGCCGGGCGCCCCTACCGCCTCGAAGACCGTCAGGGGCCGCCGCCCGTCGGCTTCGCGCCACGCATCGATCGGGGCCGTGGTGGCCGGGTCGACCACCACATGGGCGCCCATGACCGTGGCGAGCGCTCGACGGGTGGGGGAGAAGTCGGCGGCGACGATCGTCTCGGCCCCGAGGATCGTGAGCGCGGCGATGACGGCGAGGCCGACCGGACCGCAGCCGAGCACGATGGCGGCGTCGCCGGCCTTCACCACGGAGGCGTTGACCGCGTGGAGCCCGACCGCCATCGGTTCGGTGAGGGCCGCGAGGTGAGGGTCGAGGCCGTTGGGCACGGCCAGGCTGAGCAGGTCCGAGAGGATCATCTGCTCGGCGTAGCCGCCGGGGTAGTCGTTGCTGTAGCCGATCGGATGGATGCCGCCGGGGTCGAAGGTGATGGGCATGGACACGACCACGTCGCCCGGCTTGGCGTTGCCCACGTTCTCGCCGACCGCGAGCACCTCGGCGCTGAACTCGTGGCCCATCACGACGTCTCGGGTGATGTCCATCATCTTGGGCGCCGGCATGCCGTCGGGCACGGCCGTCGCAGACTCCTCGGCCATCTCCACCCAGACCTCGGGGTGCGCGAGCGTGTGGAGGTCGCTGCCACAGATGCCACAGGCGAGCGTCCGCACGAGCAGCTGACCCGGCCCCGGCGTCGGATCGGGCACGTCGTCGATCACGAGTGCCCCTTGGCGCATCACCGCAGCTTGCATGGTTCCCCCCGGACGTGGTGGCGGCGCCCGGCGCGCTGCCGAGCGAGCGGGCTCACCGTACCGGCCGCGTCCACGGGTGTGCTGTCGTAGAGTCCGGGGCATCGGGCGAAGCGCCCACCGGGTGCCCGGCCGGGCCACACAGGAGGATCGACGATGTTCGGACATCGGAAGAAGGCTGCGAACAACACGGTGGAGATCTCGGCGCTGTCCGACCAGCTGGGCAACGTGAGCTTCTTCGAGGGCTTCTCGGGCGACGAGCTGGCCCGGGTCGCGTCGCTGGCCGAGGAGGTCGTCGCCGAGAAGGGCGCGGTGCTCATCGATCAGGGCCGCGTGGGTCTCGAGTGCTACGTGATCCTCGAAGGTCAGGCCGGCGTGTACGTGGCCGGTGAGCACGTCGCCACGAACGGGCCCGGGTCGATGATCGGCGAGATGGCGCTCATCGAGCACCGTCCGCGCAACGCCACGGTCATCGCCGAGAGCGAGATGCGCCTGATCGCGTTCGACACCAAGCACTTCAAGACGCTGCTCGAGGAGATGCCCCTCGCCCACGATCGGGTGATGGACATGCTCGCCGCGCGGATGAAGCAGAACCAGGGCACCGCATCGGACACCACGACGGCCGCGCCGGGTGAGCCCGACGCGGACGCCGCGACGGACGTCGAGGACTGACCCGCCAGTGGCGTGACTGGTCAGGCCAGGGCCTTCTGGGCGATGGCGCTGGTGACGTCGATGCTCTTGGCGACCGAGCCGATGGGGCCGCCGGACGCCGCGGCGAGCTCGACCTGGATGCCGGCGGTGCCCTTCTTGGCGCTGAGTGACACCGACGGATTGGGCTTGTCGGCGGCGCCGTTGTGGTACGCCGCATCGCCGATGCCGCTGATCTCGATCTGCTCGCCGCCGATGCCGGCGGCCGCCGCACCGGCCTTGAGCTGGTCGTACGACGCCGCCGTGATCGGGCGGACGGTGATGCCGGTGAACTTGGCCTGGCTGTCGTAGAGGCACTCGGACCCGAGCCCCTGCGGTGTCTCCTTCTTCTCCATCGTCACCGTGAAGCCGACCAGGGTGCTCATCTCCTCGGCGCTGTACCACTGGCAGGGGTCCACTGCGGTCGGGGTCCCGGCGTTGTCGCCCGGGCCACCGGCGACGGCGCCGTCGTTGGGGACCGTCGAGGGCGTCGACGGTGCCGCGGCGTCGTTCGAGCTGCAACCGGCAGCGCCGACGAGCAGCAGCGCTCCGGCGGCGAGAAGGGCAAGGCGGGTGGGGACGGCGGTTGAGAAGATGGTCGGCTCCTTGGGTCGGATCTGGGTGCCTCTGGGCGGCCGCCGTCAGGACGGCCGCCACCGGCCGGGGTTACACGACGATCCTCCGCGCGAGCGCCACCGGGTTGGCCCGTCGCCCGATGGAGCTGGCGACGCAGCAGATCGGCTGGCCGTGGGCCCGCCGCACGGCGTGCGCCAGGCGGCGTGCGCCGCGCGGTCAGGCCAGCGTGAAGGCGCCGTCGGGGGTGACCTCGCCCGCTCGACCGATGCACTCCTCGGCGACCATCGTGGCCATCGCGTCCGCGTCGGTGACCAGCCCCCAGGCCCGGCGCCCGTCGGGCATCGCCAGCGCGACGATGCCCTGTTCGGGCTCGCCGTCACGGTCGTGCATGACGGTGTAGGTCTCGATCTCGGCGGATCCCGCTGGCGCGTCGTCGAGCTCGCGTCGCGGGGTGGCGTCCACCTGGTCCTGGGTGTCGCGCCACCGGAACGTGCGCGCCGCGGGTGGCTCGGTCGAGTAGACGCCGAAGGCGTGCTTGGTCAGGTAGCCGCCGTTGGCCGAGCACAGGCCCATCGAGCCCGGGTCCCGGCGCAGCACGTCGGCCATGGTGGCGATGCCGTGCATCGTGTAGTTGTTCCACGGCCCGCCGGCGAAGGTCATGCCACCGGTGACGGTGAGCTGGCGGTCGAGCCCCAGGCCGAGCTCGCGGGCGGCGACCTGCACGGCCGACGGGAAGCACGAGTACAGGTCGATGTGGGCCAGGTCGTCGACACCGACACCGGCCAGTTCGAGCGCGGCGGCTCCGGCGGTGCGGATGGCGGGGGAGGAGTGCAGGTTGTCGCGGTTCGACAGGAACCAGTGGTCGTGCGCGTCGGCGCCCGCGTGCAGGAAGATCCACCGCTCGCGCGGGATCCCGAGCGCCTCGGCCCGCTCGACCGAGCACATGACGAGCGCGGCGCCCTGCTCGACCATGTTGTTGGAGTTCAGCCGCTTCGTGTACGGGAACCCGACCATCCGGTTGTCGGGGGTGGCGGTGGCTAGCTCATCGGCCGAGTAGCGCTGCTGGGTCCAGGCGTAGGGGTTGGTCGCGGCGACGTCGCTGAACCGGGACCACAGACCGGCCACCCGGGCCCGGTGCTCGTCGATCGACAACCCGTCGTGGGCTCGCAGGGCGTTGTCGAACATCGGGTACACCTGCACCGGCAGGAAGATGCCCCGGGCGATCTCGCCGGGTCCCACCAGATCGGTGTCGTCGCCGAAGGTCGTCGCCTCGGGCACATCGTCGGTCTGGGTCGTCCACGCCAGATCGGTCGAGGTCTTGCGGGCCGCGCTGCGCGTGCGCCAGGCCTCGCCCCCGGTCAGCACCACCAGGTCGTTGCGGCCCTCGACGATGTCGAGCGCGGTGCTGTTGACGAGGGTCTGGACGTAGTTGCCGCCCATCACCGTGTACAGCGATTCGCGCGGCGCCGCACCGACGCGGGACGCCACGAGCGCGCCCGGGTCCCGGTACTTCCACGAGAGCTCCATCAGCACCCGGATCGAGTCGGCGGCCGTGATGGCGCCGTTGACCGTCGTGTCGGCCTCGGCCCGCCGGACCGCTTCGGCCATCAGGTCCACCGGTTCGAGCACGGGCTGGTCGCGGTCGACGCGGTTGGTGATCTGACCGACGCCGACGAGCACGGGCGTGCGTGGATCCACTGACGCGGACATGAGTTCCCCCTTGCCGGTGCGGCCCTTCGGCTCGTGCCGGAAGCTGGTGCCGCCCTACGTGATTGGTCGGCGAAGAGTAGCGGGACCCGTCTCCCTCGCTACAATCTCGCCCCATCGAGATCCTGACTGTCTGCTCCGGGAACATCTGCCGCTCACCGATGGCCGCCGCGCTGCTCCGCCGGGATCTCGCCGCCCGTCGGATCGACGCGCACGTCAGCTCCGCGGGCCTGCTCACCGAGGACCGCCCGCCCTCGGACGAGGTCATCGAGCTGATGGACAAGGCGGGTCTCGATGTGCGGGCGGAACGGAGCCGGCTGCTGACCGACTCGATCGTCGCGTCGTCGGATCTGGTGCTCGCGATGGCCCGCGAGCACGTGCGTGCCGCGGTGCTCCTCGATCCGCCGTCGTTCGGGTGCACCTTCACCCTCAAGGAGCTCGTGCGTCGCGGCCAGCAGGCCGGGCCCCGGCGCCGGGACGAGCCGTTCGACGCGTGGCTCGAGCGGGTCGGCGAGGACCGCCAGCTCAGCGACAGCCTCGGATCCTCGGACCTCGACGACATCGTCGACCCGATCGGCCGGCGCTTCAGCGTGTTCAAGAAGGTGGAAGTCGAGATCGACGAGCTGACGGCGGCGCTCGTCTCGCTCGCCTGGCCCAAGGGCTGACCGGCTCGCACCCACCGCAGGGCCTCCGCGACCCTGCCCCTGCGTTCGGCGGACGCCGGTCCGGCGGCTACCGTGCAGGGCGAGGCGCGTCGCGTGCGGCGGCGCCCGCACTCC
>JBBQHT010000155.1:0-11093 GCA_038324235.1 Acidimicrobiales bacterium | reverse complement strand
CGTCGCGGGGATCGCCGCGGCCGCGACCCTCTGCGTCGCCGGAAGCACCGCGGTGATGACGGCCCAGCGACAACACCCGGCGCCGACCCGGAGCCCCGACAACGCCGTGGTCGTGCGGGCGTGGGACCAGGCCGGTGGTGTCACGGCCCCCAACGAGATCCAGCTGGACGCCGTGCGCGCCATCGTGCCCGCTGCGCAGGAGCGGCAGTGGCGCACGGGCTATGTGCTCGTCCCCACGCCTGCGCCGGCCGATCTGCCGGACGGCGTGACACCCGGTGGAGGGCCGGAGTTCACCGCTCAGGTCGCCGTCGCCGATCCCCTGCTGCTCGACCTGCTCGAGGTCGGGGAGCAGGCCCGCACGGCGCTGGCCGCGGGCGACGTGGTCGTGCTCGGACAACCGAGCGCAAGCCACCCGATCAAGCTCAACCTGGTCGCGGCTCCTCCGAGTCAGGCGGCCACTCACGCCCCGATCGACGCCGTCGGGGTGCCCGAGGCACCCGCGTACCCGACCCTGCCGACCGTGCTGGTCCCCCCCGCACGGGCCGCCGAGGTCGGGCTCGGCGCGGCTCCCCCCGAATCGTGGCCGACGACCTTCGTGACTGACGCTCCCCTCACCGTCGAGCAGCAGGCTGCCCTCAACGCCCTCACTCGATCGGGCGGGATCGACTTCCGGCTCAAAGGTGCGACGCCATCCGCCGACGGCCACCTCAACGTGGACTTCGACCGCAGCCGCAGCTCAGCGGGCATCGACCACACATCCGAGGCGCTGCTCGCGATCGCCGCGGCCTGCCTGCTCGTCACGGTCGCGGTCATCGGCCTGGGCCTCGCCCTGGCGGCACGCGAGACCCGAGACGAGCGCGACGTACTCGAAGCGCTCGGCGCACCACCCCGCATGGTCCGGCGCGTCGCCGCCGTGCGAGCGGGAACGTTGGCGGCACTCGGTGCCGTGATCGCCGTCCCCACCGGCATGCTGCCGGTCTTCGTCGTGAATCGCACGAGCAGCCCGATGAAGCCGTCAGCCGTCCCGTGGCTCTCGGTCGGCCTGCTCGTGGTCGTGATCCCGATCGTGATCGCGTTCCTCGCCCTGGTCGGCGGCGCGATCACCTCCCGCTGGCGACCGGTCACGGCGTCGCGATTCGCCGCCGACTGACCGACCGGCCGTTGACCACCCGATCGGGCGGACCCACGGGTCGCCTGCTTGTCGACTCACCCACAAAAACTCGCTCAGGTGAACCGTGGTTCGGCCGATGACCAGGGAGAGGGATCGCGCAGGGCGTGCGCAACCAGGGCCGGACAACTCCGAGTGAGGTCAAGGTGGGTTCCACGACGCAACCAGTCGGCGTCGGCCAGTTCTCCCGTTCGGGTGACCGGTCCGCCCTTCGCCAGCCCGACGCCCTGACGGACGCGGAGGTGGCGCTGCTGCACCGCGCCCGCGCCGCCTTCCGGCGCGACGCCGACTCGTCCCCCACCACGTGCTCGTCGCCCGGGCGCGAGCGGCACCCGCCCTCGGGCTCGGCTTCCGGCGTCGATGATCACCCAGCCAAGCCCGACGTGGAACCCGCCGCGCTCGGGCGGATCCTGCTCGACGCCCTCACCGATGCCGAAGACCCTGCCGGCATCTTCGCGTGGCCGGCCGGGACCTCGTTGTGGGCCAACCGGGTGCTCGACGGTCCGGGCACGACGCACCGCCCCTTCATGGAGCTGCTCGACGAGTGGTCCCAGGCGCACTTCGTGGTCCGGGCGCTGCCAGTGTTGCTGCGCGCCGGGCGCTGGCGCGGGCAACTGGGCCTGCTCGTGGACGGTACCCAACCCGTGGCGATGTCCACGATGCTGCTCGCCCACCGCGACGAGGACAGCGAGATCGATTCGTTCTCGTTGGTGGCGCACCGCCTCGACGCCGGCCCCGGTCCGGCGGGCGGTTGGCCGGGCCCGCACCCGGCCCTGGCCCAGGGCGACAGCGCGACGCGGATGCTGGCCGCGCTCGTCCAGCACGTGAACGACCTGATCGTGGTGGCCGACGCGACGGGTTCGATCACCTTCGCCAGTTCGGCAGCGACGGGCCTGCTCGGCATCAGCGCCGCCGCGTCACCTCCAGGCGGGCTCCTCGACCTCATCCATCCCGACGACCGACCGGCGGACCTGCTCGCGCTGGCCCGGCCCCACGACGACAGCGGCGGGCCCGCCGCGCGGCGACTGCGGGTGCGCGGTGTGGACGACTCGTGGCGTCACCTGGACATGATCGTCACCGACCTGACGGCCAACCCTGCCGTCGACGGGGTGGTGATCAACGCACGCGACGTCACCGACGAGGTCGAGACGAGGACGAACGCGGCCGCGGCCGCGTACCTCGACGAGCTGACCGGTCTGCCGAACCGGATGCGCCTGCTCGATCGGCTCGAGTCGGTCGTGGCCGATGCCGCTGCCGGCACCGTCGGCCTGCTGCTCGTGGACCTGGATCACTTCCGCCGCTTCAACGAGTCCCACGGCCCGTCGCAGACGGACGCGATGCTCGTGGCCATCGCCCGCCGGCTCGCCGCGTCGCCCGACCTGGATGACGACGCCTTCGTGGCGCGCATCCACAGCGACGAGTTCGCCATCGTCCTCACCGGTGTGACCGATCTTCGGGCCGTCGCCGAGACGGCCGACCGCCTGCGACAGGAGATCGCGAGTCCGCTGTACCTGGGGTCGCGATGGGAGCAGTTGACCGCGAGCGTCGGCGTGGCTTTGCTCACCGAGGCCGGGACGCCGACCAACCTCCTGACCGATGCCGATTGGGCCATGCGCCGCGCCAAGGACGCCGGTCGGAACCGCACCGAGGTGCACGACGCGACGAATAGCGGCGGACACCGTCGCCAGGGGGTCGACGACCAGCTCGTGCACGCGCTCGACGGCGACGGTCTGCGCATCTGGTACCAGCCGGTGTTCGACATCGCAACCGATCGCGTGGTCGGGGCGGAGGCGCTGCTGCGGGTCCGCGGCGAGCGGGGCGAGCTCCTGCCCCCTGGCGCGTTCATCGAGGCCGCCGAGTCCAACGGCTTGATCGCGCGCCTCGGTGCCTCGGTGCTGCGCACGGCCTGCCGCGAGACCGTCGGCCGCGGCGCGGGCCATCGGGGCCCCGACGACGTCACCGCATTCGAGGTCTCCGTGAACGTCTCGCCGCGCCAGGTCGCGGATCCCGACTACGCGGCAACGGTGATCACCATGCTCGAGGAGGCTGCCTTCCCGCCCGACCGGCTGTGGCTCGAGATCACCGAAGGTGCGTTCCTCGGCCAGAGCCGCGAGTGCGAGCGCAACATCGTGAGGTTGCGCGACATCGGGGTCCGCATCGGCCTCGACGACTTCGGCGGCGGGTCGACCTCACTCGGCCACCTGCGCCGCCTCCCGCTCGACTTCGTGAAGATCGACCGCTCGCTCGTGGCCGGCGTCGAAGCCAACTACGTCGACGGGGCGATCGTCCGCTCGACCGTCGAGCTGGCGCGCCGCCTCGGCCTGACGGTGATCGCCGTGGGTGTCGAGACGGAGGCGCAGCTCACGCACCTCCGTGAGCTCGGGTGCCAACGGGCCCAGGGCTACCTGTTCGCGCCGGCGGTCGGCGCGGCGGAGCTCGCGGCGCTCGTGCCCTGAGGATCGCCACCCGATCGCGGCCCTGAGGCCCACCGTCTCGGCCCGCCATCGCGGCCCACCTTCTCAACCCACGTTCCCGGCGCACTCGGACACCGCGGTCGTTAGGCTCCGCTGCATGCCGTACGCGCTGACCTACGACGAGCACGTGGCCGCCGTGCGCCGCGAGAGCGCCGCGTTCGCCGCCGCCCTGCGGGCCGGGCCGATGGACGCCACGGTCCCGTCGTGCCCGGAGTGGACCGTGACCGACCTCGCGACCCACGTCGGGCAGTTCGCCGGGTTCTGGTCGCATGTCCTGTGCGATGGCACCGGGCGGTCGAAGCCGGCGATGCCCGAGCCGCCCGAGCAGGCCGCCCTGGCGGACTGGTTCGAGGAACTGGCGGCGGGGCTCGTCACCGAGCTCACCGCGACGGCGCCCGCCACCGAGGTGTGGACCTGGGTCGACGAAGATGACACGGCGAGCTTCGTCGCCCGGCGCAGTGCCCACGAGCTGGCGATCCACCGGATCGACGCGCAGCTCGCCCACGGGGTGCACGAACCCATCGAGCCCGCGCTGGCCGCGGACGGGATCGACGAGACGTTCCTGATGGTCAACTACGCCGCCGGCCACTCGGGCCGGAACGGGGCGACCCTGCATCTGCACGGCACCGACGACCCCGCCCCCGAACCCCACGAGTGGCTCGTCACGTTCGGCGAGGATGCGATCAGCATGACCCACGAGCACGGCAAGGGCGACGCTGCGATCCGGGCGCACGTGTCGGATCTGGAGCTGCTGCTCTACCAGCGCCCCCCGGTCGGCGAGGTCGAGGTCTTCGGCGACCCCGAGCTGATCACCGCCTTCTACCACGCCTTCACGTTCTGATCAGCTGCCGGCCGGGCGGCCGGTGGGCGGCCGGCCCGCCGATCTCGCGAGCGCGCCCGCCACGTCACGGGGTGCCGGTACCACGAGCGGGCCGGACCACGTGAGACACTCGCCCGGTGGCCGAGCCGTCCCGCCCTGACCCCGAACCGGTCGACGGTCCTGCTCCTGCCGCGGTCGGCCTGATCGACCGCCTCGCCGACCACGTCGACGCCGCGCAGCGTCGCATCGCCCCGGTGGCGTTCGCGGTGGCGGTCGCCAAGCGCTTCAGCGAGGACCGCGGCTCGCAGTACGGCGCGCTGCTCGCGTACTACGGGTTCTTCTCCGTGCTCCCGCTCCTGTTGCTGCTCACGACGATCTTCGACACGGTGCTCGCCGGCAACCCCGAGCTCAAGCAGCGCGTGATCACCACGATCACCGATCACTTCCCCGTATCGGGCACCACCGTGACCGACAACATCGGCCAGTTGCAGGGCAGCGGCATCACCCTCCTCGTCACCGCCCTGTTCGTGCTCTACGGCGCGCTCGGGGTCGTGAACGTGGCGCAGGACGCGCTCAACACGATGTGGGGGGTCCCGCGGTTCCGGTGGCCCGTGCTCTGGATGCGCACGTTGCGCAGCCTCGCCGTGATCGGGATCGTGGGGCTGACCCTGCTCATCGCGATGGTCGTCGGATCGGTCCTCGCCGCGCTCGACGTGGGCGGCGTCCAGCGCGTGCTCACCATCGTCGTGTCCATCGCGATCAACATCCTCGCCCTCATCGTGTGCTTCGAGGTGATGACCACCATCCGTCTCGGGCTGCGCACGGTGCTGCGCGGCGCGATCGCCGGGGGCGTCGGCCTGTACGCCGTGCAGGTGCTCGGCACCTGGTACATGACCCGGGTCGTGGCCCGCGCCGGCGCGTTCTACGGGGTGTTCGCGGCGGCGATCGGCCTGCTCGTCTGGATCGGGCTGCAGGCCCGGGTCGTGCTCCTGGCGAGCGAGATCAACGTGGTGTGGTCCAAGCAGCTCTGGCCGCGCAGCACCAGCGGGCGCAACCTCGGCGCCGCCGACCTGCGGGCGCTCGCCGACGTCGTCGCCCGCGAATCGCTGGCCGAGCACCTGGTGATCGACACCCACGTCGACGCGCCGGCCGCCCCGCACGTCGGCCCGCAGGCCGCCCCGCAGGCCGCCTCGCAGGTCGAACCCCGGCCCTGACTCGACCCGCCCCCCATCGGGCCAGTCGCGCCGAGTCGAGCCCGAATCGCCGCGCCGCCAGCCAGTTGTCCCGCATCGCGCCGGGATTTGGGCGGGATTTGGGGCGTTCCCAGCAAACTCCCAGACCAGCCTCACGCCGGCCCAAGGGCCCGAGCGCAGGCTGGTGGTGCCTCCGAGAACGGAGGTCCCCCCAGAGAGGTCCTTCCATGAGCGCCACCCGCACCCCCCGATCGTCCGCACCGGCCCCCGCTCCCGCCGGCCGGACCACCCGCCGCCGCCATCCCGCGCAGCGCGCCCGCGCCATCAGCGCCGCCGTCGCCGTCGGATCCATGGCCGTCCTCGCGGGCGGCTTCGCCGTCCAGGCCGATCTCACCGCCGCCTCGAACACGACCGCGGCGAGCAACCCGACCGCCAGCACCAGCGCCACCGATGCCTCGGGTGCGACGACGGCGACCCTGGCCACCGGCCAGAACGTGAGCGTCGCCGCCGCCACGCCCACGACCACGGCCGCCAGCACGACCACCAAGACCACCGCCGCGACCGCCGCATCGAGCACCTCATCGGCCCGGGTCGTCACGGCGAGCCATGCCAGCTGAACCCGGTCGCCCCCACGACCAGCGCACGGAGGTGCCGTCATGATCCCCCAGTCCCTGCCCTGGTACGTCGCCCGCTCCGCCGGCCTCATCTCCTGGGCGCTGCTGACGGCGTCGGTCCTGTGGGGTCTCGCCCTGTCGAGCAAGGCGCTCGGCAAGCGGCCCCGCCCCAACTGGCTGCTCGACCTGCACCGCTTCCTCGGCGGCCTCGCCACCATCTTCGTGGCCGTCCACGTCGGCGCGATCCTGCTCGACACCTTCGTGCACTTCGACCTGACCGAGATCTTCGTGCCCTTCACCGCCACCTGGAAGCCCACCGCGGTGGCCTGGGGCATCGTCGGGATGTACCTGCTCGTCGCCATCGAAGTGACGTCGCTGCTCAAGAAGCGCCTGCCCAAGAAGGCCTGGCGGGCGGTCCACTTCGCCAGCTTCCCGCTGTTCGGGTTCGCCACGATCCACGCCCTGACCGCGGGGACCGATACCGGCGCCTGGCTGTTCGAGGCGGTCGCCGCGACCTCCACCCTGGCGATCGTCGGGCTGACGATCCTGCGCATCCGCCAGTCGCAACAACCCAAGCCTACCCGGATCCCCACCGGCGCCCGCGCGCAGGCCGCCGGCGAGGGGCGCACCCGGGTACCGGCGGCGGTCCGCGCCCCCGCCTACGCTGGCCCGGATGTCCCGCCCGCCTCGCCGCCGTACCGCCCGGATCGTGCTCAGCCTGACCGCGAGCTCACTGCTCCTCGTCGCGGCCTGTAGCCGCCAGGACCCCACGGCCCTCGACGCGGGGACCGCGGGCACCACCACGACAACCGCCGCGCCGACCACCACCGAGGCGCCGACGACCACAACCGCGGCGGTCACCACGACCGAGGCGCCCACGACGGTGGCCCCCACCCTCCCGCCGACGCTGCCCCCCACCGTGCCGCCGACGCCGGCGCCCACGATCCCCAAGCCGACCACGACCTCGTCGCCGGCGGGCTCGGCCCCGATCATCTCGCCCAACGCCCCGCCCGCCCGGCCCGACGTCAACATCTACGACCACATTGGCCCGGCCAACGCCAACCCCGCGACGGCCGGTGCGCTGGCCCGGGTGTACGTCCCCCACGAGGTGTCGGGCACGACCTCGATCATCGATCCCGCCACGCTGCAGGTGATCGGCTCGTTCCCGTCGGGGCCCGAGAGCCAGCACGTCGTGCCGTCCTATGACATGAAGACGCTGTACGTCGTGTCGGGCCGGGGCAACAAGATCACGCCGATCGACCCGCTGACCGCCACCCCCGGCACGCCGATCCCGGTCGAGGATCCGTACAACCTGTACTTCACGCCCGACGGTGCCGAAGCCATCGTCGTGGTCGAGGGCTTCCAACGCCTCGACTTCCGCGACGCCCACACGTTCGCGCTGCACAACTCGGTCCAGACCAACTGCAACGGCCTGAACCACCTCGACTACAGCGCGGACTTCAGCTACTTCATCGCCACGTGCGAGTTCGACGGCACCCTCATCAAGTTCGACATGGCCTCGCACTCGGTGGTCGCCCGCCTGAGCATCGACATGACCCCGTCGGGGCGGCGCCCCCGCAACGGCCACGCCCAGCCCCAGGACGTGCGGTTGTCCTCGGACGGCACGGTGTTCTTCGTCGCCGACCTGCAGAGCAACGGCCTCTACATGATCGACGGCGACGCGTTCACCCAGGTCGGGTTCATCCCCACCGGCGTCGGCACGCACTCGGTGTACCCGAGCCGCGACGGCCGCACGATGTACGTCGTGAACCGCGGCACGAACATCGTCGGCGGACCGCCGCACGGCCAGGGCTCGGTCGCCGTGCTCGACCCGTACACCCGGTCGGTCGTCGCGGTGTGGGGCATCCCCGGTGGCGGCAGCCCCGACATGGGCAACATCACCATGGACGGCAGCCAGCTGTGGCTCGGAGGCCGCTACGACGGCGAGGTGTACGTGTTCGATCTGGTGCGCGGCGGGTTCGCGGCGCGCATCAAGGTCGGCACCAACCCGCACGGCCTCACGGTCTGGCCCCAACCCGGCCGCTTCAGCCTCGGCCACACCGGCAACATCCGCTGACCACTCCTGGGATCTGTCAGCTGTCAGCGCGCCTGGGTGGCATCAGATCCGTGCCGATCAACCCTGCCGCTCTCATGTCCAGCTCATGCGGAACTGACGCGCGAGTGACGCCGACACCTCCGTTCACCTCCCCGTTGACTACGGTTACCAGGTCCCACCCCAGCGCCGAAGCCCGTTCATCTGCCTTTTGGAGGCTCCATGCGTACCCGATCCACCCGCCTGCTCATCGCCACATCGGCGTTGCTGATGCTGGCCGGCGCCTGCTCCAAGACCGACTCGACCGCCACGACGACCCCGGGCGGCTCGACACCGAGCACCGCCACGACGGGTTCGACACCGGGCACGACACCCAAGATCAGCGTCCCGAAGGGCACCGGTGTCCCGCAGGATCCGGCTGCGCTCACGAAGAAGGCCACGCTGGTCAGTCCCGGCAAGCTGACGGTGTGCTCGGACATCCCGTATGCGCCCTTCGAGTTCCCCGACGAGAAGAACGACGGCAAGTACACCGGCTTTGACGTCCAGCTGGCCGATGCGATGGCCAAGAAGATGGACCTGACGACCGAGTGGAAGGTCACCCCGTTCGACAGCATCATCCCGGCTCTGGCCGCGGGCAGCTGCGACACGATCGTGTCGGCCACGAGCATCAAGCCGGAGCGCGCAGAGAAGGTCGACTTCACCCAGCCGTACTTCACCGCCGATCAGTCGTTG
This sequence comes from Acidimicrobiales bacterium, assembly GCA_038324235.1. Classification (GTDB taxonomy): domain Bacteria; phylum Actinomycetota; class Acidimicrobiia; order Acidimicrobiales; family Acidimicrobilacustridaceae; genus JBBQHT01. The sequence continues at coordinate 2,039 of JBBQHT010000155.1, read as the reverse complement.
CTGGTCCTGAAGAAAGACGCCGAGACATACAAGACGCTCGACGACCTCAAGGGCCAGACCATCGGCGTGCAGTCGACCACGACGGGCGCCGATTACGCCGCCGCCCACAAACCGGAAGGGGCGACCATCAAGGAGTACCCCGGGGCCGACGATCTGTTCGGTGCGATCACATCGGGGGATGTCCAAGCTGTGCTGCAGGACTACCCCGTCAACATCTACCGGGCCCTGAAGAACGCTGATCAGTTCGTGGTGACGGCGACCTTCCCCACCGAAGAGCCATACGGCATGGCCACCGCCAAGACCAACCCCAACCTCAACGCCGCCATGAACGCCGCCCTCGATCAGGTCGGCGAGAGCGGCGAGTACGAGACGATCTACGTCACGTGGTTCGGTGCCCCCAAGTGATCTGACGTCGCGGTCGGGTGGGGGCTCCCCCACCCGACCGGCGGCCTCGCCTCCGCCCCGGGCGCGCCGGCTCAAGCGCCGGACACGGGCCAAGCTCCAGCGCTGGTCGATCTACGCGATCACCCTGATCCTGCTCGCCGGCCTCATCAGCAAGGTCGACTGGCCAAAGGTCCAGACCGCGTTCTTGGACTGGGACATCTTCGTCGAACTGTTTCCGAAGATCATCACGGTCGCCGCCAAGAACACGCTCATCTTCGCCTTCTTCGGCTTCGCCGGCGGTCTCGTCATCGGCTTGGGCATGGCGCTCATGCGGCTGTCCTCCATCCGCCCCTACCGCTGGTTCGCCGCGGTGTACATCGAGATCTTCCGCGGCATCCCGGCCATCGTGACGCTGATCCTCATCGGGTTCGCGCTGCCGATCGCCCTCGGGGTCCGGGTGCCGTTCACCTACGGACCGGGGAGCCTGGCGCTCGCGCTCGTCAGCGGCGCGTACCTCGCCGAGACGATCCGGTCCGGCATCGAGGCGGTCCCCAAGGGCCAGATGGAGGCGGCCCGGTCGCTCGGCATGAGCCCCACCCGGGCCATGGCGTCAATCATCATCCCGCAGGCCTTCCGCATCATCTTGCCGCCGCTCACCAACGAGTTCGTCCTCCTCCTCAAGGACACGTCGCTGATCTTCGTGCTCGGGGTCACCGAGGAGACCATCGAACTGAGCAAGTTCGGGCGCGACGCCGTGGGCCGCACCTTCAACGCCACGCCGCTCATCGCGGTGGCGCTGATCTACCTGATCATCACGATCCCCCTCACCCGCGCGGTCGCCGTCCTCGAGCGCCGCGCCAAGAAGGCCCGGTGAACGCGTGACCTCCACCCCGCTCGCCGCCGCCGACGCGAGCCCGCCGCCCGCCATCGACATCGTCGACCTGCACAAGTGCTTCGGGCCGCTCGAGGTGCTCAAGGGCATCGACATCGCGGTCGCCCCCGCCGAGGTCATCTGCCTGATCGGCCCGTCGGGCTCGGGCAAGTCGACGCTGCTGCGCTGCGTGAACCGACTCGAGGAGCCCACGGACGGGAAGATCTTCGTCGACGGCTACGACGTCACGGATCCCGACTGCGAGATCGACGACATCCGCACCCGCATCGGCATGGTGTTCCAGCAGTTCAACCTGTTCCCGCACCTCAACGTGCTGGGCAACCTCACGATCGCGCAGCGCAAGGTGCTGAAGCGATCGAAGGAGGAGTCCGAGGCCAAGGCCCGCGAGGTCCTCGACCGCGTCGGGCTGGCCGACAAGATCGACGAGTTCCCCGCCCGACTGTCGGGCGGCCAGCAGCAGCGCGTCGCGATCGCCCGGGCGCTCGCGATGGATCCCGACAGGATGCTGTTCGACGAGGCCACCTCGGCACTGGACCCCGAGCTCGTCGGCGAGGTGCTCGCGGTGATGCGGAGCCTCGCCGAGGAGGGCATGACCATGCTCGTCGTGACCCACGAGATGGATTTCGCGCGGCTCGTCGCGGACCGGGTGGTGTTCATGGCCGACGGCAACATCGTCGAGCAGGGCAAGCCGGCGGTCGTGCTCAACGACCCCCAGGAGGAGCGCACGCGCCAGTTCCTCCAGATGGTCAAGGACCGCTGAGCC
>JBBQHT010000154.1:0-11216 GCA_038324235.1 Acidimicrobiales bacterium | reverse complement strand
TTGATCGCGACCTGCTCGGTGCCGTCGGGTCGGGGCACCAGGGTGAGCGAGGCACGGTCGACGCCGGCGGCGACCTCGAGGTCGGTCGCCAGCAGCGGCGGCCACTTCTCGACGCAGGCCGCGCTGACGCAGGTGGCGTCGGTACCGGTCTCCTGGTCCCAGGCGTACAGGACCTTGCCGTCGCCGCGTCCCAGCGCCGCGCCGTAGGGCGTGGTGATCACCTGGATCTTGGCGATGCCGGGCGGGGCGGTGACCGTGGTTCCCGGTGAGGTTCCCACCGTCGTTCCTGGTGATTGCGCGGGCAACGCGGTCGGCGAGGACGCGACCGTGCCGGTCCCCGTGCTCGTGGCCGTGCTGGTCGGCGCGGTGGTACCGCAGGCCGCGAGCAGCGCGGCTGCTCCGAACGCCAGCGCGATGTACCGCCGTCGGGTGGTCATGGTGGTTCCCCTCTCCCAAGTGGTCGAGTCTGGAACGCCCGGACCGTGCCGCGAGTTCCCGACCGATTTCGGGCTGATGGGTCGTCAGCCATCGAAGGGGTGCCGACTAACGTGTCCGAGGTGACCGCCACGACAGCCCCCGAGGACGATGACGAGCTGCGGGCCGCCGATGGCCGCGTGCCGGGCCGCCGCGGCCGGGCCACCCGCCAGAAGCTGCTCGAACAGACCGCCGACATGCTCCAGACGACGGCGTTCCGCGATCTGAAGGTGGTCGACATCGCCCGCGGCGCAGGTACGTCGCCGGCGACCTTCTACCAGTACTTCCCCGACGTCGAGGCCGCGATCCTGGTGCTCGCCGAGGAGATGGCCCAGCAGGGCATGGGGCTGAGCGAGTCGGTGCGGGCCCGCTCGTGGAAGGGCAAGGCGGCATACGCGTCGTCGCAGGAGCTCGTCGCGGAGTTCTTGACCTTCTGGGAAACGCATCGAGCGCTGTTGCGCGTCGTGGACCTCGCCACCCTCGAGGGCGATCAGCGCTTCCGCCAGGCCCGCACGCGCTTCCAGAACGAGCTCACCGTGTCGCTCAGCGAGGTGATCGAGAGCCTGCGCAAGGAGGCGCGCCAACCCGACGACCTGGACTCGATGGCCACGGCCGGTGTGCTGGTCTCGATGCTCGGCCAGGTCGCGGCGCACCGCTGGGGCTTCGAGTTCTGGGGCATCCGCACCGACGACACCAGCCGGTCGATGGCCCGCATCATCTACAGCGCGGTGTCGGGCCAGAAGCCCCCGGCCGCGTGATCGCCTCCGCGTCGCACCTGACCCGCGTGCCGGTCGGCACGTCGTGACCCGCCTGCAGTTCGGCATCCTGCCGCCCTACCGAACGGGCGTGACCGCTGACCCGACGTGGATGGCCGGGTTCGCGCGCACGGCGGAGGAACTGGGCTTCGAGTCGATCTACGTGGTCGAGCACGTCGTGGTGCCCGTGGGCTACGCCCAGCGCTACCCCTACGCCGAGACCGGCCGGATGCCGTTGCCCGACGACTGCGCCATCCCCGATCCGCTCGAGCTGCTCGCGTACCTGGCGGCGATCACGGATCGGCTCGTGCTCGCCACCGGCATCCTCGTGCTGCCCGAGCACAACCCGCTGCTCCTGGCCAAGCGCCTGGCGACGATCGACGCGCTCTCTGGTGGTCGGATGCGTCTCGGCATCGGGGTGGGCTGGATGCAAGAGGAGCTCGAGGCCGTGGGCATCGACTTCGCCACGCGCGGCGCCCGCACCGACGAGCTGATCGACGCGATGCGGGCGCTGTGGACGGGAGAGCCGGCGTCGCACGCCGGCGAGTTCTTCTCGTTCGACCAGGCCATCAGCCGTCCCGCTCCCGTGCAGCCCGGTGGCATCCCGATCCACGTCGGCGGCCATTCGCGGGCTGCGGCCCGGCGCGCCGGCGAGCGGGGCGACGGCTTCCAGCCCCTTGGGCTCGACGGCGCGGAGCTGGCCGACCGGGTGGCGGTGATGCGGGCCGCGGCCACCGCCGCCGGGCGTGATCCCGACCGCCTCGAGCTCAGCCTCGGCGGCCTGCTCGACCAGCTCGACGCGGACGCGATCGACCGCGCCGAGCAGCAGGGGGCGCATCGCATCGTCGTGTCGACCCGTCAGGGCGATCTGCCCACCTTGCAGGCGACGATGACCGACTTCGCCGACCGTCACCTGCGGTAGCCCGCGCGCTCGGGTCCCACCCCGGCGACCCTTGTCCACCGCATCGGTCCGGCCCCGTGCCGCCCGCCGCAGCCTCACGCCACCGCCGCTCGCTCTGCTACGTTTCTGAAACCGGTTCTAGTTTTGCCGGAGGGCGCGGATGGGGGCAGCAGCCCCGCCCGCGCCGGTTCGGTCGTCGGGGGAAGGCACGAGATGGCATCGATCATTCCGGAGGGCACACTGGCGTTCGGCCTGCAGCTGCCGATCCAGTCGCAGAGCACGATCTACGCCGAGGCGTGGGAGGCCACCGCCGGTATCGACGAACTGGCTCGCATCGCCCGGGCGTGCGACGAGGCGGGCTTCCTGTACGTCGCGGTGTGCGACCACGTCGCCATCCCGACCGAGTTGGCGCCGAAGATGAGCACGAGCTGGTGGGACACGATGACCACGCTCGGCTACCTGGCGGGCATCACGAGCGACGTGCGCCTCATGAGCCACGTGTACGTCCTGCCGTACCGCCACCCGCTGATGACGGCGAAGGCGTTCCTGACCCTCGACGAGATCTCCCACGGCCGGGCGGTGCTCGGTGCCGGCGCGGGTCACGTCGAGGCGGAGTTCGAGCTGCTCGGAGTGGACCATGCCGCCCGCGGCCCCATGCTCGACGATGCGCTCGATGTGGTGCGCGCCGCGTTCACCGACGAGTTCCCGACGGTCGACGGGGGCCGGTATCCAGTGGGGGGCATGGGTCTGCGACCGCGGCCCACCCAACCCGGCGGCCCGCCCATCTGGGTCGGTGGTTCCTCGCCGGCGGCGCTGCGGCGCGCGGCCGACAAGGGCGACGGCTGGTTGCCGCAGGGGCCACCCAAGGAGGGGATGAAGGCGGCGATCGCGTGGATCAACGAACGGCGCGAGCGCACCCGGCCGACCGACCCGATCGACATCGGGGCCAACGGCGAGCCGATCTACATCGGGGACCCGCCCTTCGAGGTCGAGTCCTGGACGCTCACGGGCTCGCCCGAGCACATCGCCGACCGGCTGGGGCGCTATCGCAAGATCGGCGTCGATCACGTGCAGCTCCGCTTCCGATCGCGGTCGGCCGACGAGCTGGTCGATCAGATCGCGGCGTTCGGCCGCGACGTGGCGCCGTTGCTCAATGGCTGACCGAGCCACCAGCGGGGGGCTGGCCCACCCGCGACACGGACCAGCCGGGGCACCCGCAAGAACCGCACCCGGCGAGAGACGACGAAGGAGCAGGACGTGACGATGTTGGACGGCAAGGTCGCGGTGGTGTCGGGGCTCGGCCCGGGCATGGGCCGGGACATCTCGTTGGCGTTGGCCCGGGAGGGCGCCGACATCGTGATGGTCGCCCGGCGCGAGAAGCGCATGGCGCGCGTGGCGCCGGAGATCGAGGAGCTCGGCCGCCAGTCGCTCAGCGTCGCCGCCGACATCACCGATCCGTCGTCCTGCGATGACCTGGTCGCGGCGGTCCGCGAGCGCTTCGGCCGCGCCGACATCCTGGTGAACAACGCGTTCACCGACGGGACCTACACCCGCTTCGAGGAATCGGATCTCGACACCTGGCGCTCGACCTTCGACGTGAACTTCTTCGGGACGTTGCAGATGACCAAGGCGATGCTGCCCCTGCTCAAGGAGCAGGACGACAGCCGCATCATCATGATCAACACGATGTCGACGCAGAAGATCGAGTCGGCGTTCGGCGCGTACGCGTCGTCCAAGGCGGCACTCGCCAGCGCCACCAAGACGCTGGCCGTCGAGCTCGGTCGCGACGGCGTGCGCGTCAACGGCATCCACCCCGGCTACATCTGGGGTCCGTCGGTCGAGTGGTACCTCAACGACCAGGCGACCAAGCGGGGCGTGACGTTCGACGAGGTGTACGCCGAGATCGCCGACCAGACCTGCCTCGGGTACCTCCCGTCGTCGGAGGAGATCGCCGGCGCCGTCGTGTTCTTCGCCTCGCCGTTGAGCCGGCCGATCACCGGCCAGTCGCTGAACGTCAACGCCGGCCACTGGCTCTCATGAAACCCCCAAGATCTGTCGGCTGTGAGCGAGCCATCCGGCATCAGATCCGTACAGATCTGCACGCGAACGAGAACGAGGAGCGATGACATGGTGAAGCTCGTGTGCTTCTTGAAGCGCAAGGAAGGGATGACGCGGGAGGAGTTCTACGACCACTGGGAGAACCGCCACGCGCCCCTGATCGCCGGCACTCCCGAGCTGGCGCGCCACATCATCCGGTACGAGCAGCTGCGCCGCACCACGGCGGCGGACTGGATGGGCAACGAGATGTTCGACGGCATCACGATGCAGTGGATGGCCTCGGCGGCGTCGTTCGAGGCGTTCCTGGCCGAGCCCACCTACGCCGAGCTCATCGCCCCCGACGAGCAACGGTTCCTCGACACGTCGGCCCTCGTGTGGATGATCACCGAGGAGCCCACGATCGCGATCGACGGCCCGGCGGTCTGAGCGGTCGCCGCTCGCATCGTCGAAGCTGGCATCGTCGTCACAGGCCGGGTCGTCACAGGCCGGGGTTTTCACTGGCCGGGTCGTCACAGGTCGGGTCGTCACAGGTCGGGTCGTCACGGGTTGCGACGCCGAAGGTCACGGAGGAAGAACGCATGGAGCAGGACTTCGCAGGGAAGGTCGCGCTGGTCACCGGCGGGGCCTCGGGGATCGGACGGGCGGCGGCGCAGCTGTTCGCCGCGCGTGGCGCGAGCGTCGTCGTGGCGGACCTCGATGGTGCCGGGGCGGACGCGACCGTCGCAGGGATCGAGGCGGACGGGGGCACGGCCTCGTCCTTCGTCGTCGATGTCGGCGACTCCGTGCAGATCCAGACGATGGTCGCCACGACCGTCGAGCGCTACGGCCGGCTGGACGTGGCCCTCAACAACGCGGGCATGCCGGGCACCTACGCGGCGCTGGGGGACCAGACGCTCGCCGACTGGGAGCGGACACTGGCGGTGAACCTCACCAGCGTGTTCGTGTCGATGCAGGCCGAGATCCCGCATCTGCTCGCCGCCGGCGGCGGGGCGATCGTCAACACCGCGTCGGCGGCGGGGCTCATGGGCTTCGCCAACCTGCCGGCGTACGTGGCGAGCAAGCACGGGGTGGTGGGGCTGACCAAGTCCGTTGCCCTCGAGTTCGCCAAGCATGGCGTCCGGGTCAACGCGATCTGCCCCGGCAGCATCCGCACCGGCATGCTCGAGGGCTTCACCGGCGGCAACGAGCAGGCGCTCGAAGGGATGGGCCGGATGCAACCGATCGGCCGCCTCGGCACGCCCGAGGAGGTTGCGGAAGCAGCAGTCTGGCTGTGCTCGTCAGCCGCGTCGTTCGTGACCGGTCACGCCATGGCCGTCGACGGCGGCGTGCTCGCGACGTAGGGACATCGATCGGGACGGGTTGAAACGGTCACTGGAGAGGGGTCAGGACATGGGGATGCTCGAGGGCCAGAAGGCCATCATCACCGGCGGGGCGTCGGGGATCGGCGCAGCCACCGCGCGGCTCTTCGCCGCCGAGGGGGCCCGCGTGGCGATCTTCGATCGCAACGGTGAGGGTGCCGCCCAGGTGGCGGCGGAGATCGACGGCCTCGCGTTCGAGGTCAACGTCGCCAACACCGAGTCGATGGCCGATGCGGTCGCGGTGGCGGCCGATGCCATGCACGGGCTCACGGCGCTGTTCAACAACGCCGGCGTCGGCAGCCTCAAGCCCCTCCACCAGTACAGCGAGAAGGAGTGGGATCGCCTGGTCGACGTGAACCTCAAGGGCACCTTCAACGCCCTGCGCGCCGCCCTGCCGATCATGCTCGCCGGCGGTGGGGGCGCCGTGGTCAACATGGCCAGCGTCAGCGGCCTGCGGCCCACGCGGGGCGAGGCGCCCTACGCGGCGGCCAAGGCCGGGGTGATCGCCCTCACCCAGTCGGTCGCGCTCGAGTACGCGCCCACGATCCGGGCCAACTGCGTGTCGCCCGGGTTCATCCACACCGCCCTCACCGACTTCGCCGTGACCACCGATGCGATCCGCGGGCCGATCGAGGCGGGAACGCCGCTCGGTCGCGTCGGCGAGGCCGACGACATCGCCCGGGTCGTGGCCTTCCTCTGTTCGACCCAGGCGGGGTACCTGACCGGTCAGAACCTGGTCGTGGACGGCGGGAGCCTCCTGCCGAGCGCCCAGAGCGATCCGATGCTCCTCGGCCTGCTGGCCTCGATGGCCGATCCGCCGCCCACGTGAGACGCGACCAGGAACGCGCGACCACCTTGACCTGACGACTTCCGCGCCGCCTCCTACGATGGCGGCGCCGTGAGCACGCTGACCGCCGATCCCACCGAAGAGCCGTCCGAGGAGCCCGTCGACGACCCCGTCGATGAGCCGCGGCAGCGCTCCGACCCTGCGTGGATGGATCATCGGTGGCTGCACCCGGTGCGGGCATGGGAGGCGGGCGGGCGCCGCTGGCTCCCCGGTGTGTCCTACCCGGTCGCGGTCTGGGCGTTCTGGCGGGTGTGCCACCTGCTGCTCACGATGTGGCACAGCGATCCGAACCACAGCTTCAACATCATGTGGCGCAACGTGAACGACTCGGCGTTCTACTACGACGGCGAGCGCTACATGCAGATCGTGAAGCAGGGGTACTTCTCCCTGCCGAACACGCAGATGCCGAACACGGCGTTCTTCCCGGGTGTGTCGTGGCTCGCCTGGCCGGTCTACCAGGTGACCCACAACGACGTGTTCACCGGGCACCTGATCGCCAGTGCCACCGGCATCGCCGCGTTCATCGCGGTGTGGGGCCTGTCGCGGGCGTGGAAGGGCGATGCCATCGGCCGCAAGTCCGTGTGGCTGTTCGCCCTCATGCCGTCGTCGTTGTTCCTGTGGGCCTTCTACTCCGAGGGCTTGTTCATCGCGCTCGGCGCGGGCGCGGTGTGGGCGGACCGGCGCAACAAGCACTGGCTCGCCGCCGGGCTCTTCCTCGCCCTGAGCACGACCCGGTCGGTCGCGATCCTCATCCCCGCGGTGATCATCCTGGCGCGCCTGATCCGCCACCGACGCCCGGATCGCTGGTGCTTCGTCTACGGCACGTCCGCGCTGCTCGGCGTGGTCCCGGTGCTGTTCATGATGAAGCACTACACGGGCAACGCGTTCGCGTTCTTCGGGGTCCAGAAGGACTGGGGCCGCGCGCTGAGCCCGCCGTGGACCACCGTGATGGACGGGTTCACCAACCTGTGGCCGGATCCGAAGACGATCATGGTGCCGGCGCTCGTCGCCCGGAACTTCGACCTGTGGTGCCTCTTGATCGTGGGCGTGGCGATCATCTACCTGGCGCTCGCGAAGTGGGAGAAGTTCCCGATGGAGGGCTGGATGCTCGGCGTCACGCTCGTCGCGCTGCCGCTGAGCTCGACCTCGCTCGCCAGCTTCAACCGGTTCGTGCTCGCGGACTTCGTGATCTACGTTGCCTACGCGAGCCTGGCCGCGCGGCTGCCACCGTGGTGGCGCCGTGCGTTCTGGTCGGGGGCGATCGTGGCGCTGACCGTCACGACCTATCACATGGTGGGACGCTTCGCGGTCGACCGCTTCGTCGGCTGACCCACCCCACCGCCGCCGCAACCTGTCGGCGGATCCGTCGCCTGGGCGACGCCGGTACCGACAGGAACGACGCCACGACGCCAACCTGTGGGCGGATCCGTCGCCTGGACGACGCCGGCACTGACAGGACCGATGGGCTGCTGCCACCGGTGATGCCGTCTCGTCACCAGGTCAGGCCCAGGACGTCGCGCATCGTGGCCTCGAACGCGGCGTCGTCGAGCTTGGATCTCGTCGCCAGGATCATCTCCGCGTCGGCACCGACGGGCACGCGCAACGGGGTGGCGGGATCCTCGATGGCCGCCACGATCGCGGCGGCGACCAATGCGGGGCCGGGCCGCCCTTCAGGCCCGGTGACCTTGTTGTCGGTGCTGTCCCACTGGGCCCACAGCTCGGCGTAGTCGGGGTGCCCGTCGTGGCGGCCCGCGGCCTTCATCCCCGGGGCGATGTAGCCCGGTTGGATGATCACCGTGCGGATGCCGAAGTGGCGCACCTCGTAGTGCAGCGCTTCGGAGAGCGCCTCGAGTGCGTACTTCGATGCCGAGTAGGGGCCTTCGAGAGGGGTGGCCACCCGCCCCTGCACCGAGCTCACGTGGACGAGCACCCCGTGGCCCCGCGCACGCCACGCGGGGATCACCTGCTGGGCGAGGCGCAGCGGACCGAACGTGTTGGTCTCGAACATCGACTGGAGGCGCGCCACCGGATACGCCTCGAGCGGTCCCTTGCCGCTGACGGCCGCGTTGCTCACGACGGCGTCGAGGTCGCCGGCCTCGGCGAAGGCCGCGCGGATCGACTCCTCGTCGGTCACGTCGAGCGGGAGTCGCAGCGCGACATCGAGGTCGTCGAGCAGCGTGACATCTCGGGCGGTGGCGACGACCTCGTGGCCGGCGTCGGTCAGGGCGGTGGCGGTGGCGGCGCCGATGGCCCGGCCCGCTCCGCTGATGAGGATGCGCATCCGCAGAGGGTACGCGCCCGCGCCCGATCCGCGTGCGCCCGATCTGCCCGCGTGGGAGCCGGGATCGTTCGTCCGTGAATCGGCGCGCGCCCGACGTCGCCGCATGCGACGACGTCTCTTCCCGCGAGCCCGCGGAGCTGGCACGATGGACGAGTGGACGATCCGCGATCTACCGACCAGCGACGCGCTGACGCGTTGGAGAAGCTGAGCGAGCCCAATGCCGACGCCTGGGTCGCCACAGCATCCGATCAGGGCGCGGGGTGCGTGGACGGGTGCGGCATCGTCTCGCAGACGCTCGGTTACCAGAGTTGGTCGGTGTAGGTGTCCGTGCCCGGGATGGTGGGCAGGAACGGCGCTGCGTAGGACACGGAGCCCTTGCCGCTGGCGGCCACCGCGGCGGCGAGCGCCTCGAGGCCGGCGACCTCGCCGGCGGGGTCGGCGTCGAGGAAGCACAGCAGCAGCATGCGCTGGTCGTGGCCGGGGTTCTCGGGCTGGAAGACCGGCGCACCCTCCGGCAGCGGGATCGGCGTCGTCGCGACGACCAGCTCGATGCCGGTGCCCGCGATCGCGGCGGGTACGCACTCGTCGCGCAGCCAGTTGGAGAACTCGCGGGCGTCCACGCCTTCGGCGCGGTCCACCATCACGGCGGCGAAGCCGGCGAAGGGATGGTCGAGGGCGAGCGCGGGCGGGACGCCGTCGGGGTCACGGTTGTCCGACCAGCGCACCACGTACATCAGCGTGTGCACGTGGTCGCGGGCGTCGAACATGCGGTCGTTCTCGTGCAGCCACTTGACCTGCTCGGACCCCCACGCGATCGCCGCGGCGTCCTCACCCTTCTGCACCCAGTACGTGGCCAGGTACGAGCCGGCCGCGATGTCGGGGAGGAAGGTGGTGTCGGCAGGGAAGCGCAGGTCCTTCAGCGCCTTGGTGGCCACCCACCGCTTGCCGGCGAACCAGCCCTTGCCGATCAGGCAGCCGGCGTAGAAGTGGTCGCGCTCGTACCAGCGGTTGTACTCGGCCTCGAGCCCCTTGTGCGGTTCGACCAGCGTGAACAAGACGGTGCCCGGCAGGACGTTGTCGTAGGGCCCGGGTGTGAATGGCACGGTCATCCCCCTGAGGATCGGTGCCCGGCGGGATCGGCGCGGGCGGCGGCTCGGCGTCACCCTACTGGCCAGAATAGGAACACGTTCCAGTCTGGGGAGCCGGCGACCCGCGCGATCCCGTACGCAGGCCGAGGAACACCCAAACAGGGACGTCTCGTCGGCTCGGCACCGACGGACCGCCTCACTTTCGGTCGTGGGGGCGAGCCGCTCCTGCTGACGACCGTCCACTAGAACCTGTTTCAGTTCGGGGCTGACACCGCGTCAGATCTTCGGTACGCTGGACGCCATGGATGAACTGCCGAAGATCATCTCCGTCGACGACCACGTGCTCGAACCGGCTCACGTGTTCACGGATCGCCTGCCCGCCAAGTTCAAGGACGTGGGGCCCCGCGTCGAACGCCATCCCGTCGCCGAGATGACCTTCATCGGCGGCAAGTTCGCCTACAAGATGGGCGCCGAGGGCGAGGGGCCGCTGGCGGACTGGTGGATGTACGAGGACAACGCCATCCCGCAGACGCGCCTGTCCGCCGCGGTGGGGGTGCCCCGTGAAGAGGTCACGGTCACGCCCATCACCTACGAGGACATGCGGCCCGGTTGCTATGACCAGAAGGCGCGCCTCGAGGACATGGACGTCAACTGGACCGAGGCGCAGATGTGCTTCCCGTCCATGCCCCGCTTCTGCGGCCAGGTCTTCACCGAGATGAAGGACCGCGAGCTCGGCGCCGCCTGCATCACGGCGTACAACGACTGGATGGTCGAGGAGTGGTGCGCCGGCACCGGCGGGCGCCTGATCCCGCTGTGCGTCATCCCGCTGTGGGACGCCGACCTCGCGGCCGCCGAGGTGCGCCGCAACGCGGCGCGCGGCGTGCACGCCGTGGCCTTCAGCGAGATCCCGCCGTTCCTCGGTCTGCCCTCGATCCACTCCGGATTCTGGGATCCGCTGTTCGAGGCGTGCCACGAGACCAGCACCGTGGTCAACATGCACATCGGCTCGTCGTCCAAGATGCCGTCGACCTCGCCCGACGCGCCGCCGTCGGTCGGGTCCACCATGACCTTCACCAACTGCATGATGTCGATGGTCGACTTCATGATGTCGGGCGTCCTGCCGCGGTTCCCGAACCTCAAGCTCGCCTACGCCGAGGGCCAGCTCGGCTGGATCCCGTACATCCTCGAGCGCGCCGACAAGGTGTGGGAGCACAACCGGGGCTGGGCCGACTCGAGCGATCTGGTGCCCGAGCCGCCCAGCACCTACTACGCGAACCAGATCTTCGCCTGCTTCTTCGACGACGAGCACGGCCTCACGCCCGATGCGCTCGACAAGATCGGCGTCGGCAACATCCTGTTCGAGACGGACTACCCGCACTCGGACAGCACGTGGCCGCACACCAAGGAGGTCGCCACCAAGATGATGGGGCACCTCTCCGACGACGTCGTGCGCC
>JBBQHT010000153.1:0-11329 GCA_038324235.1 Acidimicrobiales bacterium | reverse complement strand
GTTGAACAGCTCGGCGCGCTGGATGATGCCGCGCTCGATGACCGCCCACTCCTCGGCGCTGATCACCAGCGGGATGGGATCGAGGACCCACGGCGCGTTCTGCCCGCTCGGGTCGTCGTAGACCGTGTAGGTGGCCCCGTCGTTGCGCAGCAACCGCTCGGTGTCACGGCGGCGGTGGTCGAGCTCGGCGGGTCCGAGCGAGGTCAGGGCCTGCGTCACGAAGGCCCAGTGATCTCGCACCGACCCGTCCGGGGCGCGCAACTCGTCGAAGGCGCCCGGCAGGGGCCGGTACGTGGAGATCATCGGTCGTCAGACCGTGGCGTGGCGAAGGTCAAGGGTGCCAGGGTATTCGTCCACGGCCCGCGCCCTCGACACCGTGGCCGGGACATCCGGTTCGTCGGTGCCGACGGGGCCCGGCGTGTGGCCGTAATCCCAGAAGCGTGAGGCTCGGCGCGCCTCGGCTTCGTTGGCGTTCACGGGGAAGGCGTCATAGGCCCGGCCACCGGGATGCGAGACGTGGTAGGTGCACCCGCCGACCGAGCGACCGGTCCAGGTGTCGACGAGATCGAACACCAGCGGGCTGTGCACGCCGATGGTGGGGTGCAGCGCCGACGGCGGGTGCCACGCCCGGAAACGGACCCCGGCGACGCCGTGACCGGCCCGCCCGGTGGGACGCAGCGGCACCGTTTCGCCGTTGCAGGTGACGATGTGGCGCCCCGGCGTGAGCCCGTCGACGTCGACCTGCACCCGCTCGACCGACGAGTCGACGTAGCGCGACGTGCCCTGGAGGCTGACCTCCTCGCCCAGCACCAGCCAGGGCTCGATGGCGTGGCGCAGCGAGAGCTGCACATCGCCGATCTGCACGGTGCCGATGCGGGGGAAGCGGAACTCGATGAACGGATCGAGCCAGGCGAGGTCGAAGGGGTAGCCGTGGTCCGCCAGATCGGCGACCACATCGCCGATGTCGGTCGTGACGAAGTGCGGCAGCAGGTAGCGCCCGTGCAGCTCGGTGCCCCAGCGCACCAGCGGCGCCCGGTACGGCTCGTTCCAGAAGCGGGCGATGAGGCAACGCACGAGCAGGGCCTGCACCAACCCCATCTGGGGGTGCGGGGGCATCTCGAAGGCGCGCAGCTCGACCAGGCCCAGCCGGCCCCGCTCGCTGTCGGGGCTGAAGAGCTTGTCGATGCAGAACTCGGCGCGATGCGTGTTGCCCGTGATGTCCACGAGCAGGTGGCGCAGCGCCCGGTCCACCAACCACGGCGCCGGATCGGGCTGATCGAGCGCAGCGAACGCGAGCTCGAGCTCGGAGAGCGCTTCGGGCCGGCCCTCGTCCACGCGGGGCGCCTGGCTGGTGGGGCCGATGAACCGGCCGGAGAACAGGTAGGACAGCGACGGGTGGTTCTGCCAGAAGGTGATCAGGCTGCGCAACAGGTCGGGCCGGCGCAGCACCGGCGAATCCGCTGGGGTCGGACCGCCGAGGGTCAGGTGGTTGCCGCCGCCGGTGCCCGTGTGCAGGCCGTCGAGCATGAACTTCTCGGTGCCCAGTCGCGACAGGTGGGCGTCGCTGTACAGGTCGGTGAGGACCGACTCGAGCTGGTCCCACGAGTGCGCGGGATGCACGTTCACCTCGATGACGCCCGGATCGGGCGCCACGATGATGTTCGGGAGCCGGACGTCGCGCGGCGGTGGGTACCCCTCGATGATCACCTGGGTGTCGGTCGCTCGGGCCGCAGCCTCGATGCGGGTGATCAGATCGAGGGCGGATTCGAGGTCGGTGATCGGCGGCAGGAAGACGTGCACCTGCGCGTTGCGGACCTCGACGGCCAGCGCGGTCGGCGGGATCTGCTCGGGCGGCACCGCGGGCGTCGGGACACCGTCGACCTGGCGGCGGTAGTCGGGCAGAGGACTGAGCTTGTCGAAGGCGGAGCGGTCCGGGGGCACCGGGATCGTCTCGGGATCGACGCCCTCGATCTGGTCGAGGGGCAGGCGTAGACCCACCGGGGAGTCGCCGGGGAGCAGGTACAGCTCGCCCCGCCGGAACGCCCACGCGGAGGTGACCCAGCGCATGCCGTGCTCGCGATGCAGCGGCAGCACCCAGCCGGTCGGCTCGGTCTCGGTCTCGGTCTCGGTCTGGGACTCAGCATCGCCCTCGGCCTCAGCATCGCCCTCGGACGGCGACGCCGGGCCGCGGCGCGCCGCCTGCCACTGCTCGTACAGCGGGTCTTCCCATGCCGGGCGGACGAGGGCGGGGTCGATCGCGAAGGTGCGTGCGATCGCGTGGGCGACGGTCCGGGCGTCCTCGCGGGTGGCGGTCCCCGGTGTGAACGGGTCGGCGAGCAGCGAGTGGTCCTGCCAGACCGCCACACCGTCCTCGCGCCAGAAGATCCCGATCTGCCAGCGGGGGAGCGGCTCGCCGGGGTACCACTTGCCCTGGCCCTGGTGCACGAGGCCCTGCGGGGCGAACCGCTCGGTGAGGCGGTGGGCCAGATCAGCCGCCAGGGCCCGCTTCTCCTCGCCGTCGGCGTCGATGTTCCACTGGGCCGACTCCATGTCGTCGATCGACACGAAGGTCGGCTCGCCGCCCATCGTCAGGCGCACGTCGCCGGCGATCAGGTCCTCGTCGACCGCGCGGCCGAGCGCATCGACCGCCGCCCACTGCTCCTCGGAGTAGGGGAGGGTGACGCGCGGGTCTTCGCGGATGCGGGTCACGACGTTGGAGAACTCGAACTCGACCTCGCACGGGTCGGTCGCCCCACTGATCGGCGCGGCCGTCGACGGCTCGGGCGTGCAGGCGAGGGGGATGTGGCCCTCGCCGGCGAACAGGCCCGAGGTGGGATCCAGGCCGATCCAGCCCGCGCCGGGCAGGAACACCTCGGCCCACGCGTGCAGATCGGTGAAGTCCACGTCGGTGCCGCTCGGCCCGTCCAGGGCGGCGACATCCGCGGTGAGCTGCACGAGGTAGCCGGACACGAAGCGCGCCGCGAGGCCGAACGTGCGCAGGATCTGCACCAGGAGCCACGCCGAGTCGCGGCACGAGCCCACGCGCTTGTCGAGGGTCTGCTCCGGCGTCTGGACGCCGGGCTCCATGCGGATCTGGTAGCCGATGTCACCCTGGAGCCGCTGGTTGATCATCACGAGGAAGTCGTTGATGGTCCAGCCCTCGGCGGTCGGGGGTTCGGGCACCGACGCGGCCCAGTCGATGACCATCGACCCGGCGTCCGGGCTGATCTCGAGGTACGGCAACAGATCCTGGCGGAGCTCGGGGTCGTAGGTGAACGGGAAGTGGGTGGCGTCGTCCTCCACGAAGAAGTCGAACGGGTTGATCACCGTCATGTCGACCACGAGATCGACGGTGACCGACAGCTCGCGGGTCTTTTCGGGGAAGACCAGGCGGGCCTGGTGGTTGCCGAACGGGTCCTGCTGCCAGTTGATGAAGTGATCGGCCGGTTCGACGACGAGCGAGTACGCCTCCACGCGCGAGCGCGTGTGCGGGGCCGGGCGGAGCCGGATGACATGGGGGCCGAGATGGACCGGCCGGTCGAAGCGGTAGACGGTCTTGTGGGTGAGCGCGACGTGGATGCTCATGGCGAGATCAGGCGGTGGCCAACATCACCGGGGTCGAGGCGGATGTCCCGAAGTAGGTGGAGGCGACCAGGTCGTGGACGGCGTCGAGCTGCACCTGCAGCGCGTCGGTGTAGTCGTGCAGCCCGTCCCAGGCGAGGGACTTGACCTTGGCGTCGCCGACCATGACCTGGGCGCTCGCCGCCGCGGTCATGGCGTGCTCGTGGTTGGGCAGCTCGAGCAGGTACCGCGACACCTCGATGAGGCAGTGCTCCACCGAGCGGGGGAACTGGGGATCCTGCAGCAGGAACTGCAGCGCGTCCGCGCCCTTGACCCGGCTCTGCACCTTGCGCCGGTACATCTGGTAGGCCGAGAGCGACTTGAGCACGCTCATCCAGGTGAGGTCGGCGTAGGGCCGCAGCTCGTCGCCGGCGGCGGTGAGCGTGCCGGCCCGCACGTCGAGCACGCGGGTCGTCATGTCGGCGCGCTCGAGGTACCGGCCGATCGACAAGAAGGCGTAGGCATCGTCGTGGCTCATGGTGCCCGCCATCGTCCCCGACAGCCGCTGGCAGTCCGCGAGCAGCGCATCGAGCCACGCGAGGCGTGACCGGCGGGGCACCGCGTCCTCGCAGTTCTCGATCGTGAGGAGGTACAGGTTGTTGAGCGCCTCCCAGAGCTCGCGGGGGAACACGGGACGGGTCGTGCGCATGTTCTCCCGGGCCCGGGCGAGCGAGGCGACGATCGATGACGAGTTGCGACCGTCGGCGGCGAGGAAGCACACGATGTCCTCCTCGTTGTCCGAGCTCTGGTACAGCTCGACGAACTCCGTGGCGCTGCCGGTGATGGCGAGCAGCGGCGTCCAGGTGACGCCGGCGGCCTTCGGGAGGTCGAGGAACAGCTCGGTGTGGACCTTGATGATCCGGGCGGTCGCTTCGACGCGCTCCAGGTACCGGCCCGTCC
Source organism: Acidimicrobiales bacterium (assembly GCA_038324235.1). Lineage (GTDB taxonomy): Bacteria > Actinomycetota > Acidimicrobiia > Acidimicrobiales > Acidimicrobilacustridaceae > JBBQHT01. Next base: position 6,808 of record JBBQHT010000153.1, on the reverse strand, counting down.
AGTAGACAGCTTCGGCCACTCGTGACAACAGCATGCGGGCGCTCTCCTTCTCGTTCGGGTCATCCAGGTCGGGCGGTTCGGGCGTGGCGGACGATGCGGGCTGCTCGAGCGGGTCGAGCGCGTCGGGCGGGTCGGGCGGGTCGAGCGCGTCGGGCGGCTCCGGCGCGTGGTGCGCCTCGGTCGTCGCCGGCTGGCGGGGGGCGGCGGTCATTGGGGCACCACGCTCGGATCGAGGATCCAGGTGTCCTTGCTGCCCCCGCCCTGGGAGCTGTTGACCACCAGCGAACCCTCCCGCAGCGCCACCCGCGTGAGACCGCCCTGGGTCACGTAGCTCTCCTCCCCGGAGAGGATGAAGGGGCGCAGGTCCACATGGCGCGGCGCGAGCTGACCCTTGACCAGGGTCGGGGTGGTCGACAGCTTGAGGATCGGTTGGGCGACCCAGTTGCGGGGGTCCGCGAGCACGCGCTCGCGGATGGCCACCTTCTCGGCCGCGGTGGCGTGGCTGCCGACGAAGATGCCGTAGCCACCGGATTCGTTGGCGGGCTTCACGACGAGCTCGTCGAGGTTGTCCAGCACGTGGCTGCACTGCTTGTCGTCGTCGCAGAGCCAGGTGGGCACGCTCGGGATCAACGGATCCTCGCCGAGGTAGTACCGGATGATCTCGGGCACGTAGGCGTAGATCACCTTGTCGTCCGCCACGCCGGCGCCCGGCGCGTTCGCGATCGCGACGTTTCCCGCCCGCCACGCCCGCATGATGCCGGGCACGCCGATCGTCGAGTCCTTGCGGAAGACCTCGGGGTCGAGGAACAGGTCGTCGACGCGGCGATAGATGACGTCGACGCGGTGGAGCCCGTCGATCGTGCGCAGGTACACGATGTCGTCGTCGTCGACCTGCAGGTCGCTGCCCTCGACCAGTTCCACGCCCATCTGCTGGGCGAGGAACGAGTGCTCGAAGTACGCCGAGTTGTAGATGCCCGGGGTGAGCACGGCGATGACCGGCTGCTCACCCTTGCGAGGTGACAGGGAGGCGAGCAGCTCGAACAGCTTGCTCGGGTACGCGTCGATCGGGAGGATGTCGAGGTCCCGGAAGAGCTCGGAGAACACCCGCTTGGTCACGAGGCGGTTCTCGAGCATGTACGACACGCCCGAGGGCACCCGCAGATTGTCCTCGAGGACGTAGAGGGTCCCGTCGCTGTCGCGCACGAGATCGCTGCCGCAGATGTGGGCCCACACCCCGAGGGGCGGTTGGACGTCCACGCACTCGGGCCGGAAGTTCACCGAGTCGGCGAGGATCTCCGGGGGGACGACCCTGTCCTTGACGATCTTCTGGTCGCTGTACAGATCGGCGATGAACAGGTTGAGCGCCGTGAGGCGCTGCTCGAGCCCGGCCGTGGTGCGGCCCCACTCGTCGCTGGTGATGACCCGGGGCAGCAGGTCGAACGGCCAGGCGCGGTCGATGTTGGCGGAGTCCTCGTAGACGGTGAAGGTCACGCCCATCGCCCGCATGGCGAGCTCGGCGGCCCGTTGGCGTTCCTGGAGCGCCTCGATCGAGAGCTCCCGCAGGAACCGGGCGAAGCCACCCATCGCCGCGCGAGGGCGACCATCGTCGATCAACTCATCGAAGAACCCGTGGTTCGGGTACGCGTCCCAGTCCATCTACGCCTTGTCTAGGAGGGGCGTGTCACCCATCCATTGCCGAATTGTGTCGGCTCGATGAACTCGGTCTGCGAACCCAGGCGACCAATCCGGGCGAGGTCACCGCCCGAGGGTGATGTAGTCGTGGAGCGTGTGGTTCTCGGTCTGCAGTTCGTCGAGGCGGTGCTTGACCACGTCGCCGATGCTCACGATGCCCGCCAGGTGGTGATCCTCGCCGTCCACGACGGGGAGGTGCCGGATCCGACGTGCCGTCATGATCTCCATGAGGTGCTCCACCGAATCGGTGGGCCGACACGTCGACACCTCGGCCGTCATCAGGGCGGCGACGGTGAGCTCGAGGGCGGCCGCGCCCTGGGCCCCGACGGCGCGGGCGATGTCGCGCTCGGACAGGATGCCGTCGATGTGGGTGCCGTCGGTCGACACGACCAGCGCGCCGACGCCGTAGGTCGACAGACTTCGGGCCGCGTCGGTGATGGAGACGTCGGGGGCGATGGTGACCACCGCAGCGCCCTTGGAACGCACGATCATGCTGATCTGCATGGGATTCTCCTTCGGGATCGCTCGATCCGAATGCAGGGCCCCATTGCCGTCTGCTTCGTGAGGGTGCCGGACGTCACATCCGGTCCCACGATGGTGCCACGTTCCCGCCGCCGTGTCTTGTCATTCTCGCGTCAGATCTGGGCGGGCCACCGAGGAGGTGGCGGGTCGCGGGGTCCGGCCAACCGCGAGGGCCTGGCCACCGCGAGGGCCTGGCCACCGAGAGGTCATGGCCACCGCCGTGTCAGTTCACGATCGTCGCCGGTTCCACCTTGCAGCCGCGCAGGATGTCGGTGGTCTTGGCCTTCGCCTCGATGTCGGGATCGTCTTTCGGGGCGAGCAGGAAGTCGAGCAGCGCGGCGAGCTGGGTGTCGGTCAGCTGCGCCATGGCCCCGCCCACGCACACCGCGTCGTTGCTCGCGAGCTTGCCCTCGGTGATCAGCGGCAGGATGGCCGCGAGGCCGGTGCCGAGGCGCGTGCCCGCGATGCAGCTCTTGGACACGCCGATGGCGTTGATGAGCGCACGGTTGTTCTGCAGGATCGGTTGGCCGCCGGTGTCGAGCAGGTCGGCGTGGTCGCGCAGCGCTCGCGTGGTGCACACCTTCTCGTTGGCGTTCAGGTCGAACAGGCCGGTCAGCGCGTCCAGGGCTTCGTTGGTCCGTTCGTTGATGTCGGTCTGGCTGACGCGGTCCGCCGACGGCGGGACGGTGTTGGCGGAGATCGTGGCGGGGTCCGCCACCGGCGCGACCACGGGCGGAGGTATCGCGTTGTGCCCGGCATCGGACCCCTCACAGGTCGCGCCGGCACAGGTGTGCGCGATCTTGAGCCGCGCGGCCAAGTCGGCCTCGACCGTGGCGTAGGCGGGGCTGCCGTGCAGGTTGGACACCTCGTCCGGGTCAGAGGCGAGGTCGTAGAGCTCGACCGTGCCGTCCTCACTCTCGAGGTACACGAACCGATCGGTGTGCAGGCCTTCGGTCTCGACCTTCCCGCCGTGGGTGTTCTCGAGCAGCATGGCCCGGCCCACCTGCAACGTCTTGTCGCCGATCAGCGGCAGGACGCTGCGCCCATCCATGACCAGGCCGGCCTTGGCGCCCGTGGCCGCGACGATGGTCGGGGCGAGGTCGACGTTGCCGACCGGCTGATCGACGGTGACCCCTTTCGCGATCCCCGGCCCCTCGATCAGGAAGGGCAGGTGCACGTCCTCCTCGTAGAGGTAGAGCTTGCCGTTGGGGATGCGGTGCTCGCCGTGGAACAGGCCGTTGTCCGAGGTGAACATCACGAGCGTGTTGTCGTACACGCCGTTGTCCTTGAGGGACTGGATGATCTTGCCGACCCACTCGTCGGTGGCCTTCAGGGTCTCGAGCTCGAGCTGGTAGGACTTCGTGGCGAGCTTCTCGACCGAGACCGTGATGCGCTTCATGTTCCGGATGAAGTCCGGCTTCGACGAAACGTCGGATTCGTTCCACGAGGAGGTCTTCGGGAGCTGCTCGTTCTTGTACAGCCCGGCGTAGCGAGGTGCGGGCACCGCGAAGGGCCAGCTGTACCCGTTGAACTCGAGCTTGGACTTCTCGGGGGACTCGACGTGGGGTGACAGGGGGGTGAACGACAGGTAGAACGGCTTGCCGGACTTGGATGCCGTGTCGATGGTCTTGACCAGCTCGTTGCCGAGCACGTCGGTGGAGTAGTCGGCCTCGGCGTGCCCGAAGTCCCGCTTCTTTCCGTCGTCAGAGATGCTGTAGTCGAAGTAGTGGTACGTCGACGGGTCGATCAGGCCGAACCAGTGGCTCCACCCGGGTGGCGGCTTGATGTTCCCGTCCTGACCCCAGCCGTTGAGGTACTTGCCGAAGTGCGCCGTGTAGTAGCCGTTCTGCTGGAGCCACACGGGCACGGTCTGGTCCGCCTTGAGCAGGCCCGAACCGCCGTAGGGGGGCACGTTGTCCCGGACGCCGGTGTTGTGGGAGTACTGGCCGGTGTAATACGTCGCGCGGGACGGGCAGCAGTTCGGGAAGCTCGCGTAGTAGTGGGAGAACGTGGCGCCCTGCCCGCCGATCAGCGTGCGGGTGTTGTCCATCACCCGCATCTCCTCGAGCGTCTGGTCGTCGGTCATGATCACCACGACGTTCGGCTTGGCGACGGCGGCCGGGGGCGACGACGAGTCGTTCGCCCGCATGGTCACGACCGTCACGGCGGCCACCACGATGACCGCGGCGATCCCGACACAAGCCACGAGGATGGGGGTGCGCTTCATACGGCGGCCACGTTAGTTACCGGTCAGGTCCCCGCCGGCGCGCCTCGTGCTCATTCTCACCTCATTCTCATCTCATCAATGGGTGGCGTTGCCCCAGCCCCTACGATTGCGGGACAATGCTCGCCTTGGGGGTCCTGCACAGAAACCGGTGGTTCGTGGCGAGCCTCATCGCGCTCGTGACCGTGGTGGTTCTCACCGCGGTCCCGGCCGAGGGTTCGTCCGCGTCCGACCCCACCACCTCCACGTCCACGGTCGCCCCCACGACGACCACGACGGCGGCGACGGCCACGACGACCACGACAACCGTTCCGGCCACGACGACGACCTTGGTGGCGGTCACGACCACCACCACCGTGGTGCCAGGGGGGGACACCACCACGACGACCTCGACGACGCCCGATGCGCCGGGCACGACCACCACGACGGCGGCGCCGGGTGACACCCCGCCGGTGTTCGACGAGGTCCCGCCCGAAGAGCTCGAGCTTCTGAACCGCTACCGCGACATCGAGAGCAAGTCCGCGGACCTGTTGACCCAGCTCGAGATGCTCAATGGCGGCATCGCCTCCGGTCAGCGGGACCTGCTCGAGCTGCAGCACAAGGTCGACGACGCCCAGCACCGGTTGGACGAGACCGACAAGCAGCTCGCCGAGTCCGAGGACCAGCTCGAACAGGAGCGGGGGCGGCTGCGCGAGCGGGCCGTGGCGGCCTACATCGGCGGCAACCTGTCGATGGGCTCGGAGACGGCGATCTTCCAATCCGCCAACGTCGACGACGTCGGCAAGTCCCGCGCCTACGGCCACGCCGTGGTGCAGGACGAGCGGTCCGAGATCCAGCGCACCGCCGAGCTGCACGCCAAGGTCGATGCGTTGCACGCCCAGGCCGAAGCCGATCAGCAGGCCGCCACGAAGGCCCGGGACGATCTCGCCTCCCACCAGAGCGATCTGGAGAAGCAACGAGACAGCATCGTGGGCACCGAAGCCGATCTGGCCAAGAACGCGCAGGCCAAGGTCGCCCTGCTCTCGGAGGCGGCGCAGCACCAGTTGGCGGTCGAGCAGGGCTTCGCCCGCGTCCAGGCCGTGCGCGATTCGATCAACAACACGTTGGCGTCACGCCAGACCGATCAGGTGGCCCCCGCCAGCACGCTCGGCATCTTCTTGTCGCCGATCGCGCACCCGAAGATCAACCAGCCGTTCGGTGCGTCGGTGGATCCGCTGTTCGGGGTCACCCGCGGGCACCCGGGCATCGACATCAACGGGCGCACCGGTGATCCGATCCGGGCCCCCGCCGACGGCGTCGTGGTCGCGGCGGGCTGGATCGACGGCTACGGCAACTGCACGATCATCGATCACGGCAACCGCATCGGCACGCTCTACGGTCATCAGAGCCTGATCGCCGTCAAGGAGGGCGACCAGGTCAAGCGCGGACAGGTGATCGGGTTCGTCGGCAGCACCGGCTACTCGACCGGACCGCACCTGCACTGGGAGGTGCGCGTCATGGGCCAGGTCGTGGACCCGGCGCCCTTCATCGGCGACCAGAACTGATCAGGTGTCCGGATCGACGTACGGGGCGAGCGCCACCGCGGTGATGATGCGCACGGCCTCGTGGATCACGTCGTCGACCTCGATCGGCTCCGTGGCACTGAGGTAGGCGGCGGTGAGCTCGTGCACGGCGGCGACGAGGGCGAAGGCCGTGAGCTCGTTGCCCACCATCTCGAGCCCGACGGCGGTGAGGGCATCGGCCTGGGTCCGGATGTAGTCGGCGAACATCACGGTGGCCGCGCGTCGGTGTTCCTCGAGCTCGGGATCCACGCCGATCACCTCGGCGGTCACGATCCGGGCGTTGCGCGGATCGTCGAGCAGCAGGTGGACGTAGGCGCTGACGCCGGCGTACAGGCGGGCGTTGAGCCGAGCCGGGGCGGCCTCGACGACCTCGACGACCGCGTTCATGCCATGAGCCATGATGTCGTCGTACAACGCCGTGAGCAGGGCCGCGCGGCTGGGGAACTCCTCGTAGAAGTGGCGCCCGGTGACCCCTGACGTGCTGCACAGGCGTTCGACCGAGGTGTTCTGGTAGCCAGCGGTGCCGAACAGGTCGAGGGCGGCGTCGAGGAGGCGCTGGCGTCGGAGCCGGCGGCGCTCGTCGGGAGTCCGGCCTCGGTAGCGCCGGGGTTCCTTCTCGGGGACCTCGACCGGCTCACGAGAACCTGTTCCTGTTGCAGCCATGCCCTGACCCTATCCCCGGCTGGTATGCCACGTCATGACCGGCCACACTCCTTACACTCAGGCGGGCCGCGTTCGGCGGTCGTTCCGAGACAGGAGTATCGAGGGTTGGAGCAGGACACTGCAGATACCGGGTCGGTCGGCTCGC
>JBBQHT010000152.1:0-11364 GCA_038324235.1 Acidimicrobiales bacterium | reverse complement strand
GATCGTCGGGTGTTCCATCGGTCGTCATGGACGGTTGCTTCCCGGTCCTCGCCTACCGTAGAACCTCGACGCGGTAGGCCTCGAGGTGACGAACCAGCTCATCGGGACGCGCAAGGGCCGGAAGGTGACCACCGTCCATCTCGTCGGGCACGATGCCCAGGCGTTGGTGCACCACCCGGCGTTGGAAGTCGGCCGGGAAGAAGCGATCGTCACGACAGAGCAGGAACCGGGTCGGGACGTCAGGCCACGCGTCGAGCGGCCACGGTTTGGCGGTGGCGCAGGCCGATCGCGTCCACAACGGTGTCGGCGTAGTCCTCGAACCCGGCGGCATCGTCGCCCACCGCAAGATCGACCGCGATCACCTCATGCCCGAGTCGCTCCAGCAGCGGACCGACCAGATGCCAGTACCACGAGTCAGACCCGGCACCGGGGATCAGGACATAGGTCGCCATGCGCGCGCTCCTCGCTCGTCGTCACCGTTCACGACGTAGGAACGCGGCACAACTCATCCATGCCGCGAGCGCGACGTTGACGGCGCGCTGCGAACCGGCGGCCACCGCCGGACGAGGACGAGGACGGGAACAGGACGAGGCCGCCAGCCTGTCCTCGGTGCGCTCCATCGCCTGAACCCCGCCGTTCCTCCGAGATGAGAAGACGAGCTGTCAGCGTGAGGTGCCGAGATCCGTGCCGTCGCGCAGGTCGACCTCGTCGCGCCGATCCTCGGCTGGGATCGAGTCGCCGCGCAGATCGATGTCCCGGTGTTCGTCGCTGGGCACGGCGGACTCGGGCGCGCTGACGACCGGGCTCGGGTCGTGCGCCGGGACGACGTCACGCGGCAGCCGATCCGGGCCAGCCTCGTCGGCGGGCCGGCGATCATCGACCGTTCGGCCGCGCTCGTCGAGCACCTGCAGCGGCTCCTCGTGGGTGAGCAGGTCGCGCTCCTCCGCAGCCAGGTACTCGTCGGCGCGGGTGTGGTAGCGGGCGCCGATGATGCCCCCGAGGAACCCCGCCGCCAGCATCACGACGGCGGCGATCACCCCTGTGACGATTGCGCCGGTGGTCGTCGCGTTGCTGCTGAACCACTGGGGGACGCGCAGCTCGCGGAACACGTCGTACTTGTCGCCGAGCCACGCGCCCGCACCCGCGAGGACCGCCGCGAGCGCGATGAACCAGATGGCCGTGAGCAGGCCGTTCTTGCCGCCGTCGTACCGCGCCATGCGCCCTGCCACCCAACCGCCGATCAGGAACGCGGCGAGCAGGATGACGAGCCCGGCGGCGAGTCCGCCCGCGGAGAGGGTGTCGGTGCCCCGTTCGGCGTCGAGCTGGTAGCCGACGGTGCCGATGGACCCGGCGATGCCGCCGAGCAGGACGGTGACCCCGAGCGCGGCCAGGGCGCCGGCGATGGACGCGCCGACGTCGATGCCGCCGAAGCGCTGGCGCACGTCGACGACCTCGACGGCGCGACCATCGTCATCGATCCGCATGTGGCGATCGGTGGGACGGGCCCGCAGGACCTCGGGGGACGATGATCGGGCCATGTGCTTCCTCCTGGGACGAGCTGCCATCGGGCAGCAGCCGCGGCCCCAGACCCGGGGCCACGAAGGATGTACCCGAGCCACGCGGCGTGAGAACGGGCGGACCCGGACGGCCCCTGCCAGCCCCATCGGTCCGGTCAGGAGCGCCTGTTCACGCGCGCCTCGAACCCACCGTGCTCGACGCGCTCACCGCGCTCGCCGAACCTGGGCGCCGAGCGCCGCTCCGGCGGTGAGGACGGCCGCGGTGGCCGCCACGCGGCGCACGCGGTCGACGGCGCGGCCGGCCACGGCGGCCCGCGCGGCGTTGGCTCCGCAGGCGCCGTGCACGGACCCACCGGGATGCGCCGACGACGACGCCAGGTACAGGTTGGTGATGGGGGTCTCGGCTCGCGAGAGACCCGGCACCGGCCGGAACACGAGCTGCTGGTGCAACTGGGTCGTGCCGCCGCTGATGTCACCACCGATCAGGCTCGGGTTCTCCGCTTCCATCTGGTCCGGTCCCTGCACGTGGCGGGCCAGCACCGTCGCCCCGAACCCGGGCGCGTGGTCCTCGATGCGCTGCTCCATGCGCTCGACGAAGGCATCGAGGCCGGGACCCGCCAACCGGCCGCGCGCCGGGATCGTCTCGCCGGCATCACCGAAGACGTCCTGCGGCACGTGGGTGTACATCCATAGCGACTCGGTCCCTTCCGGGGATCGGCTGGGATCGGCCACGGTGGTCTGGCCGACCAACAAGAACGGCTTGGCCGGGATGCGCCGGTTCGCCAGTTGCGCCGCGGTCGTCGAGAGCTCCTCGACGCTGTCGGCCACGTGGACGGTGCCGGCCTGGCGCGCGGCGTCGTCCGCCCACGGAACCGGAGAGGACAGTGCGTAGTTGACCTTCACCGTCGATCCCGCCCGGTGGAACTCCCGCATGCGACCGAGGAAGGACGCGGGCAGGTCGTCGGCGCGCACGAGCTGGCCGTAGAGGATCTGGGCGTCGCATGCTGCGAGCACCGCGTACCTGCTCTCGATCTCGCCGGCCCCGGTCCGCACGCCCACGGCACGGCCGTGACGAACCATGACGTGCTCGACCGGTTCGCCGACGCGCAGGACCCCGCCCGCGGCGTGCAAGCGGCGCACGAGCGCTTCGGTCAAGGAGCCGGCACCGCCGACTGGCACCGGGAACCCGAACGTCTGGGCCAGCCCGACGAGCATCCAGCCGAGCAACGCGCTCGGCGCCGCCTCCGGCGTGACATCGGCGTGCAGCGCGTTGCCGGCGAGCAGCAACGCGGGGGCTTCGCCGCCGAAGAGCTCGTCGGCCATGGTGCGCACCGGCAGGATCGTCCTGCGCACGAGATCCCAGAGGTCGAGGCGTGCCGCGACGCCGAGCCGAAGTGCGGCGCGGACCGGGGGGAAGGGAGACAACAGCGCATCGAGCATCTCGGCCCCGTAGCGATCCCACTCCGCGGCAAGTGCGAGCCACGGCGCGCCATCACCGTCGTGTTGCGCATCGAGCCCGGCGGCGGTGCGGTCGCGGTCGCGATGGAGCACCGCCGCAGGCGCCTCCGGGCGCACATGAGCCAGCACGGTGGGAGCGTGCGTCCAAGACAAGCCATGGTCCTCGAGGTGCAGCCCCTTCATGACGTGGGACGCGGCGGTCATCGGGTAGAACGACGAGAAGAGGTCGGTCACGAAGCCGTCGCGCGTCACCGACCCAGACCGCACCGCACCGCCGGGCTCACCCGCGCTCTCGACCACGATCACGTCCCACCCGCGGTCGGCCAGCGTGTTGGCCGCCACCAGGCCGTTGTGACCGGCGCCGATCACGACGGCGTCGCACGTCGTCTTCATCAGTCCACACCCCGGTCGGTCGCATCGGGCGCGACGAGGAACCACAGTGCCTTGCCTTCGTCGCGCACCTCGTCGACCCCCCAGGACACGGCCAGCGCGTTGATGATCGCGAGACCGCGACCACCGGGATCGGTGTGCGTCACATCGAGGGGGTCCGGGATCGGCGACCGGCCATCGTCGTGGACCAACACCCGGATCATGTCGCCGAGCGGATGAACCGTCACCTTCACCTCGGTGCCGCCGTGCACCACGGCGTTCGACACGGCCTCGGATGCCAACAGCTCGGCGTTGTCCACCACCGTCGGTTCGACACCGTGGACGAGCGCGTGGATCACCTGCCGCACGAAGCGTCGGGCGATCGGGATCTGCTCGATCACCGGACCGATCGTCAGTTCGAACGTCGGGCGCTGCACCTCGCTCGGGACCATGCCCGAAGACCTGCCCGGCCCGACCGCCGTCCATACCTGCGGATCGGTGGACCACCCGGCGCCGGTGTCGTCGCTCAGTCGGGCAGGTTTCGCCACCGGGCCTCCGCGAAGGAGTAGAGGCCGAACAGGCCCAAGCCGATCGCGGCCAGCACGATGATCCAGGGCCCGTAGGACATCGCCTGCAGCGTGCGTAGCGACTGGTCGAGACCGACCGGTTCGGCGGCGTTGAAATCCACGGCGGCCTTCAGCACGAACCAGCCCACCACCGTGAACGCCACCATCCGGCCCAGCAGGCCACCCGTGCCGATGGCGCCGACGGCGCGCCAGGAGCGCGCCGACATCTGACCGCGGTCGAGGTGCTCCTCGAAGGCCCGCGAGAGCGCCCGGTAGCCGTTCCAGGCGGCGGCGCCGACGAGGGCCAGCCCCGCGGCGCCCACCAGGTAGCGGCCCGCCGGCCACCCGAGCACCGTTGCGCTCCACCCCTGGCCCTTGTCGTTCGTGCTGGTCTGGGGCTGGGATTGGAGCACCGAGACGGCCGCGACGAACGCCGAACCGTAGATGAGGGCCCGCGCCAGACAGCCGGCCCGCTTGGCCCAGGCCTTGGCCTCGGCATCCTCGTGCACGAGGAACACCTTGAGCACGCACCACAGCGCGTAGGCCACCAGACCGGCGGCGGTGAGCACGAGGATCCCGCGCCCGAACGGCTGCTGCACCAGGGTCACCAGCGCTCCCTGCTTGTCAGCGGTGGCGCCGGCGGCGCCGACGGCGATGCGGAAGCTGAGCAGCGCCACCGTGAGATACAGCACCCCGCGCGCCGCAAGACCGGCGCGTCCGAGTCGCACCGCCCACGCGCTCGACGCCAGGCGTTCGGCCGATCGCGTGGCTCGTGTGGTCGTCCCACCGGGTGCTGTCGTGCTCGAGGAGGTCATGCCTCCCCTTTACCCAGCGCCCGACAGCAGATGCCGGAGCGGCCGACCACCGCCTCGGGCATCAGCGTCTCCTGGGCACGATCGTCGACTGCGGCGGTGTCGACGCGCGGCGCGCCGCGGCTGGCCTCAGGTGTCGGGCTCGCTCGGGCGACGCGACGAAAGGATGCAGAACTCGTTGCCTTCGGGATCGGCGAGCACCACCCATCCGTCCGCCTCCGTCTGGCCGACCTCGGCGCGGGTCGCGCCCAGGCCGAGCATCCGCGCCACCTCGAGGTCACGATCGTCGGGGCGGAAGTCGAGGTGCAGGCGGTTCTTCGTCACCTTGGCCTCGGGCACCGGCACGAACAACAGTCCTGGCAACCGATCCGCGGACGGTCGGATCTCGAACTCGTCGGGATCGTCACCCACCGACACCCAGCCCAGCGCCTCCGCCCACCAGGCGGCCAGGCCCTTCGGGTCGCGTGCGTCGACGATCGTCTGCTCCCATTCGAGGCTCATGGCCTGCACCTACCCGGGCGGTGGAGGTCCATGCCATGACCGTCGCCACCATCGGGCGGACGCCGGGACCAGGATCTCCGGCGACCTCGCCGCCGTCCGTGACAGGATCTCTGCGTCGATGCACGCGGCGTCGCGAGGGGAGGGTCCGTGGCGGTGACCGGTATGGCCAACATCGCGGTCAAGGTCGCCGACCTCGACGCCGCGTGCGAGTACTACGAGCGGGCTGGCGGCCTCGTGCGCGACCGCATGGCGTGGGAAGGGGCCGAACGGGCGGACGTGCACCTCGGTCCGGTGATGATCACGCTGTTCACCCGGGCCATCTACGAAGACGCCACCGAGCTCCCGGCGGAGGGCTTCTTGCATCCCGCGCTGTTCACCGACGATCTCGACGCCGAGCTCGAAGGACACGACGTGATCTGGGGGCCCTCGGTGGTGGAGGGCACCTTCGGACGGCGGCGCATCGCGTTCGTCGACGCCCCCGGGAACATGCGGCTCGAGTTCATGGAGCAGCTCGCTCCCCCACCGAACGGATCGGCACCGCGATGAAGGTCACCCGGTTCCAGCACGTGTCGATCAACACCAACGACACCCCGCTCGATGAGGTCGTCGAGTTCTACGACACCGTGCTCGGCCTCGCGGCCGCACCCCGTCCGGACATCCCCGGTGTGCCCGGGCACTGGCATGCGGTGGGCGACCAGCAGCTCCACATCGTCGGCGCACCACCGGCGGGCGCCGGCATCGATCCGACCGGCCACCACTACTGCGTGCTGGTCGAGGACCTCGACGCCGCGATCGCCGAGCTCGACGACCGTGACATCCCCCATCTCCGCGCCGTGCAGGGCGGGGGCGTCGTCCAGATCTGGATCGTCGACCCCGCGGGCAACACGATCGAGCTGCAACAGGACCCTGACGCGACACCCGGGTCGGGCCCGCGATGAGCTTCGTCCCCTACGACCGCCCGGTGCGGGCGGCGTTCGTGGGTCTCGGCCGGATCTACGACCTCACCGTGCTGGGCTACCGCGACCACCCCGATGACGACGTGGTCGCGCTCGTGGATCCGGATGAGGAACGGCGTCGCCAGCGCCAGGCGGAGTGGCCCGGCGCGGAGACGTTCGCCTCCGCGTCGGCGTTGGCCGCGAGCGGGCTGGCGATCGACGCGGTGGAGGCGTTGCTGCCCGCGCCGCTGCACGTCGACGGCGTGATCGAGATGCTCGGCTACGGCTGGCACGTCAACCTGCAGAAGCCGATGTGCAACGACCTTGCCGGCGCGCAACGGATGCTGCGAGCTGCGCACGACCACGATCGAGTCCTGCGGGTGATGGAGAACTACCTGTTCTACGAACCCCTCCAGCGGCTCAAGGCGATCGTCGAGTCGGGTGACCTCGGGGAGATCAGCGGCTACCACCTCAAGATGGTCGGCAGCGGCAGCGGCGGGTGGGACGTGCCGTGGAGCAGCTTCGAATGGCAGTTCCAGAACATGCGCGACGGCCGCGGGATCCTCGTGGTCGACGACGGTTGGCACAAGCTTTCGACCGCGATCTGGCTGTTCGGTCCGGTCCGGGAGGTGCGCGCCTGGATCGGGCGCACGGACATGGGTCCCGGCATCGCCATCGACGCGCCGTCGACGCTCGTGTGGGAACACCACAACGGCATCCGCGGGGTGTGGGACATCACCCTCGCGCCGGATCTGCACCTGCGGTCCGACTACTACACCAACGACGAGCGCTGGGAGATCACCGGCCAGAGGGGCTACGCCCGGGTGAACCGCTGCACCGGTCGGGGCATCCAGCAACCCAGCCTCGAGGTGTACACCGACGGGGAGATGCGGGGCTTTCACGCCCTCGACGACGACTGGGCCAGCAGCTTCCGCGACTCCGGCCGGCACTGGCTGCGCTGGCTGCACAGCGCAGACGGCCCGTTGCGCTGGTCCGCCCAGGAGGCCACTGACGTGTTGCGGTTCGCGCTCGCTGCGTACGCCAGCCACGAGGCCGGGGGAATCGGCGTCGACCCGGCCACGATCGAAGCCTCGGAGTGAGGCCGACGAGCGAGGTCGTGAGCACCCGGAGGCGCCTACCATGGGCGATCCGCACGACGACGGGCGCACCGGCCGCCGCGGCGGGTCGGCCCGCCCGTCGGGAGATCGAACGCACGTGGAGCCAGCATGAGTGACCGGGTAGAGAAGTTCGTCGCCGAGTTCGAGCACGCCATCGACGCGCAGGCCCGCCAGCGCGACCACCAGGCCACCCTCGAGCTGGCGATCGTCGCCGCCCAACGGCTCGAGCGGGCGCTCGAGCAGCTCGCCGACGCTGGCATCGCCCCGACGGCGATGTCGCTCGACGATCTGCAGGCGCTTCGCCGCGAACTGGCGCCTGCGGCCGAACAGGTCGACCTGCGTCCCCTCATCGACAACGCGAAGGCCTTGCTCGTGGTCGTCGAGGACGGCATCGTCGATGGCGACGCGGCCCGCCTGCGCAGCGCGCTCGGCCGGGCGACGGCGGTCAGCCAGCTCGCGGCCCGGCCCACCCCCGCCGGCGCCCGATCGCCCCGCCTCAAGATCGACGATGTCGTCGCGCAGCTGCCCGACGGTCCCTTCACCGTCCGGGACCTCGCCGAGCGCATCGACCGGCCCATCGCCACGACCCGCAACTACCTCGACCGTCTCGTCGAGCAGCGCCTCGCCCGGGTGACCGGCGAGGACGCGAGCAGCCGGGGACGACCGACGAAGGTCTACGAGCGCGTCTGAACGGGCCTTGCGTCGACCCGCCCCCGACCCGGCGGTGCGACGTCGCGGACCTGGGATCACGACGGCAGTGCGTTGGCGCACGGCTCGCCGACCGACGGCGCGCGGTAGGGTGCGCCCAGATCGATGAGATCACCGCCCGGGCCGACATCCCGCCGTTCCAGGCCGCCACGCGCCGCATCCACGGCAGCGCGTGACCTGCCGGAGCCCGGAGCGGTACCGGTTCACGGTGTCACCGACCGGGGCGGCGCCCATGACACACCGCGCTTGGGGCTCTCGACGCCCGCGAGCAGCAGTGCGTGGAGGTCGCCGATGGGCTCCCACCGGAAGCCGGCCTTGCGGCGGCGATCCGCCTTTGGCCACCATGTCTGGCCCGCTGCGTCCACGACCAGGTCGCGCCGACCAGCGTCACCTCCGCGGTGATGGAAATAGAGCCACAGCGGCGGCACGGCGCCGCTCGCATCGATGCAACCGATGTGGTCGAAGTCCTCCACCTGGATCTTTCGACCGCTGCTGTGCGGCGCCGAGCGCCGGGCCAGCGACTTGAGCGCGTCGAAGTTCGTCGGCTCGGGTGGCTCGCTCGGCCGGCGGAGTCGCGCGCGCACGATGAACTCGCGTCCCGAAACCGGATCGCGCCCGACGATGCGCTGGGCGTAGCCGCTGGGGCACGTGGGATCGTGGGGCAGGAAGCACTGGCACGGGAAGTCGATGGCGGCACCCGCGGGGAGTGGGTAGCCGTCGGGCCCAAGCCGGCCATAGCAACCGAGCGGTTCGAGCAGGACCGCGAGGGGATCGCTGTCCGGGGTCAGCCTGCCCTCGGCGTGCAGCCACACAAGCACGCTCCACAGGTGGACGACCACGTCGTCGGGCAGGTCGGTTCCTGCGCAGCTCGCCCAGTTGCGGACATCGCTGTGCAGCATCGTGGTCACGGTCCGACGGTCGAGCTGGAAGCCGGCGGGCGTCTCGAACCGCTCCACCACCTCGCAGCACAGCGCCGCCGCGTCGAGGTCGCAGGGCCGACCGTGCTGCAAAGCCCACGTCGCGACCCCGCGAAGCTCCGCGAGATGCCTCGCCCGCAACGGGGCGACAGCGGCGCCGAACACCACGCACCTCACCGGGAGCACGGGGTCCGGTGCTCGGCTCGGCGACACGAAGGCGAGCACTTCCGCGCCGTCGCCGACGCCGTCGTGGTCGTCATCCCACCGCGCCCCGTCTTCCGCCCCACCGAACTCGTCCCACCCGCAATCACAGGTGATGAGCTGGCCGCCGCAGCCCGGGCAGCGCTGCAGATCACAACCCAAGTGGTGCATCCCGCCCTGGCGGACCCTGCAATCGGGGCAAGGCCTCGTCGCCCCGCCGCGTCCGGATGATCGGCCGTACGGCGGGATCGGGAGTGATGTGCCCGCCCGGTGCAGGGCGGTGACCGTGCAGCTCGCCCCGGTCGTCATCTCGTTGTTGCAGAGGTCGCAGGTAGCCATGCGCCGATGATGCCGAGGGGGTGTGACATCGAGGCCGGCCGCTCCCCGGCGGGGAGCGATCTGTGGTCACGCCGCGCGGTCGGGCCGGTGATCGTCGCCCGCGATGCCCGCGGGCAGGCACAGCGCCACGACGAGCTCGAGCACATGATCCGGGTCGGTGAGGCGGTCTCCGAAGAGGTCGCGCAACTGGGTCATGCGGTAGCCGACGGTCTGCGGGTGAACGCCGAGGTCGGCGGCGACGTCCTCGCGCCGGCCCTGGTGCAAGAGCCACGAACACAGGGTCTCGACCAATCGGGCGGTGACCGCAGGACGGAGCTCGGCCAGCGGGAGCAGCACCCGCGTGCGCAGGTCGTCGAGGGCGTCGGGATCGGCGGAGACCACGAGGGCGACGAGGTGGTCCTCGGTATCGAGCACACCGTCGTCGGGTACGGGCAGGAGCTCGAGCGCGCGCACGGCGCGCTGATAGGAGACGCGAGCGCCCAGCAGCGCGCTCGTCGGGCCGATCACCGCCCCCCGCCCGGCGAGCGCGGTGTGCAGCACGCGGCGGTCTCGATGCGCGTCCGGGATCAGGAGCACCGCCAGATCATCGGACGGCAGCCCTGGCGCGAGGTCAGCGGTCAGCCGGAGCAGGTTCGCACCGAGGAGCTGGGCTGCGTTGCCCAGATGCGCCGCGCGGAGGATGACCGCGGTCATGGTCTCCGGGATCGGCCACCCGGCTCGTTCGGCGCGCGTGATGACGTGTTCGCGCGATTCGCCGGCGAGCAGGGCCTGGGCGAGGCGCTCGAGGAGCTGCTCGCGGACCCGGCCCGAGGTGGCGAGCTCATCGCGGTGGCCCGCTGCGCTCGAACTGGACAGCTCGTCGATGTAGGCGAACACGAGTTGCGCGAACCGCGCGACCGTTGCGGCCGGGACCCGGCGACGAACGAGGAGCGCCGACTGCTCCTCCCACGCGACCCGCGCGCCCACCCGGTAGGCGGCGAGCAGCGCCTCCATGGTCCGCCCGGATCGAGCTTCACCCCGCCCCAGTTGGTAGGCCGCCTCGAGCACCGGACCCATCGGCGTCGCCGGTTGATTCGTTCTCGTCTCTTCGGTGGCCATCGTCAGGAACGCATCGAGCGCCAGCTTGACGGCCCCCTGGATCGTGGACGCCATGTCGGTGCCGATCGAGCGGTTGTACTCGGCGACCTCAGAGGTGAGGGTTGCGACGATTCGACCTGCCACCGACGGCAGGTCCGACCGCAGCGCGTCGATCACCACGCCGGGGAGCTTCAGGCGGGTCGACCGCTCCTCGGCCTTCATTGTTCTCCAGAGATAAAGACATGCCCTCGAATTGTCCTAGACAACGGAGACTTCATGCTCGGAGATCATAGATGCTGAACCCATGCCCGAAACCGAGACCCTGCCTCGTACCGCCCGCCGCGCGGCCCAGCTCATCGCGGCCTCGGAGCGCACCACGCTCGATCCGTTCACCGAGGTCGATTGGGACGTCGCGATCGACGACAGTGCATACCACCTGCCCCCCGAGTGGCTGCCCCTGTACCGGACCCCGGCCTGGGACGCGATGACCGAAGCCGAGCGCATGACCTACAGCCGCCACGAGGCGGCCGCGCTCTACGGCGCCGGCATCTGGTTCGAGAACCAGCTCATGCAGATCGTGCTGCGCCACCTCGTCGACCTTCCGGTGACCGACCCGTCGCACCGCTACCTGCTGGTCGAGGTCGCTGACGAGTGCCGTCACTCGACCATGTTCGGCGAGTTCATCCGCCGGGCCGGGACCCCAGCCTACGCCCCGGCGGCGCCCGTCGTCGACTACAGCGCGCTGCCCGGCGGTCGGGCCCTCGGCTACCTGCTCATCCTGGCCGTCGAGGAACTGCTCGACACGGTCAACCGGGCCACGATGAAGGACGATCGCATCCACCCCGT
>JBBQHT010000151.1:0-11489 GCA_038324235.1 Acidimicrobiales bacterium | reverse complement strand
ACCGCCGCCCGAGCGTCGTCGTCGGGGGTCGGAGGTTGGGGATCGCCCAAGTGCTCGAACATCGTCATCAGCTTCTTTCCACCGACGGGACGTCCTGCCCCGTGTCTCGCCCACCCGGAGTCGCCTCCGGTCCCCCCAACGATCCGCGCGGCACCGCGCCGCGACGCGCCGCAGGGTCCGCCGACCAACCGGTCAGCTGCCCGCCCACGGGTCCGCCGACCTGGCCGCCCACCTGTCCACTCGCTGGTCCGTCCGGGTCCTCCGCCACCGCGCCACCTTCGGGCCCGTCGTCGCCGACCGACAGGTGCGCACGCAGGGCCGCCAGGCCACGCGAGCCGTGCTGCTTCACCGAACCGGTCGAACACCCGAGCACCTCGGCGGTCTCCCGCTCGGAGAAGCCGGCCAGGTGCCGCAGCACCACGACCTCCCGTTGGCGCTTGGACAGCTGCCCGAGCGCCCGGCGCAGCTCGAGGCGCTCGGCGGTGAAGGCCACCCCACCCGCGTCATCGGCCGTGCCGTCGTCATGCGCGGCGAACGAGGCGAGGCGCCGGTTCTTGCGCCACGAACCGATCGCCAGGTTGCCCGCGACGCGCACCGTCCACGGTTCGGCGTAGCTGTGGACCTTCGGCCAGTGGATGTACGCCCGCGCCAGGGTCTCCTGCGCCACGTCCTCGGCCTCGGCCCGGTACCCGAGCAACTTGAACGCCACGTCGTACGCGCGACCGTAGAGGCGCGCGAACGCGGCCTCATAGTCCCCTACGGCGTAGCCATCCACAGTCACCTCAGCCACCTTGGGAGCCCAGCGGGCTCGTGGGACAGATCCCCTGGGCTCGACCAAAAGGCCAACAGTAGCCATCGGGGTCCATACGCGTGACCCCTCCCGGAGGTTGACAGACCCACTGAACAAACCGGGCGACCGGCGCGCCGGGCCACGGCGCTCCGGGTCGAGCGGACCCTCCAGTGATCCTGTATGGTGCGCCGCGGCAGGTTCTGCCTGCGAGGTCGATCGGCCCAAGGGGGGCCTTCGTTTCCAACAAGGAGTATGTCGTGGCCGACAAGTATGAGTTCCTCAGCACCGAGTGGATGGACGCCGCCCGGGCGATCCGCGACGCAGCCGGCGCGCCGGCGACACCACCGGCGCACATCGTCAAGATGAACCTGATCATCACCGGCGCCCCGTTCAACGATGCGGCCGAGATCCAGGCGCACATGGACACCAGCGACGGCGAGGCCAAGATGGACCTCGGCCACCTCGAGGGCCCCGACCTGACGGTCACCGTCGACTACGACACCGCCAAGGCGATCTTCATCGACGGCAACCCGCAAGCCGGCATGCAGGCCTTCATGGCCGGCAAGATCAAGGTCCTGGGCGACATGACCAAGCTCATGGCCATGCAGCAGGGCACGCCCGACCCGGCTGCGCAGGCCATCGCCGAGCAGATCAAAGAGATCACGGTCTGACCCAGTTCGGCGGGTGACGCCAGGCGCGTTCGGCGCCTACGGGGTCACGACGCGAGTTGTTCACCACGAGGCGCCGGCGACGGCGCCTCGTGCGCGTCCGGACGACCGGAGCCCGCTGGCCCGGGAACCCGCGTGCGGCGGTGACCGATGCTGGCGTGCACGAAGGCGCCGGCGAGCAGGCCCATGGCCGCGGCGGCGCCCCCCACGAGGTAGCCGCGGGCGTAGGACGCCGCGTTGCCGAGCGAGGCCGTGGCCTGCTGCACCGTCACCATGACCTGGGTGCCGACGACGACGCCGATCTGGCTGACCATCTGCTGCGCACCGCCGGCCACGCCCAGATCCCGGTTGTCGACCGTGTTGGCGATGGCCGCGGCCATGGCTGGAGCAGTCGTGCCCATGCCCAGGCCCGACAGCATCAAGGCGAACAGGACGACGAGGTCCGACGAATCGGTGGTGACGGTCGAGAACACCACCATCGACCCGACCAGGAACGCGCCGCCGGCGACGGCGTTGACCCGCTCCCCCACCTTCGTGGCGAGCCATCCCGCGACCGGGCCGGCGATCGCGAAGGCCGCCGGGCGGGCGATCGACGTGAACCCGATCTTGGCCTCGCTGTAGCCGAGCACGTTGCGCAGCAGGAACGGCGTGAGGAAGAAGCCGCCCATGTACGCGAAGTTCGTGAAGAACTGGTTGATCATCGGGAACGAGAAGTTCCGGTGGCGCAGGTAGCGCATCGGGATCAGCTGGTCGGTGATGCGGCGCTCGTAGAGGACGAAGGCGAGGATCAGCAGCGGCGTGGCGGCGAAGCCCCCGATCACGAGGGGATGGCTCCAGCCCCACCCCGCCTCGGGCGCCCGGTTGAGCGCCACGACGAAGCTGCCCGCCGCGAACGCGAGCAGCACGGCCCCGACGCCATCGAAGCGGACCGTCCGGTCACGCGGGGTCTCGGGGAAGACCATCGCGCACACGCCGACGGTGATGAGGCTCAGCGGTACCTGCACGATGAAGATCCAGCGCCAGCTCACGAGCGCGAGCGCGGGCCCGCCGACGATGACGCCGATGACCGGACCCCCCGCCGCCACCAGGGACCAGTAGCCGAGCGCCTGGGCGCGCTTCTCCCGCGTGAACAGGCGGTTGATCAGGGCGATGGAGGCGGGGCCGGTCGCCGCGCCGATCGCCCCGCCGAGCGTGCGGAACAGGATCAGGCTCGGCGCGCTCCACGCCAGCGCGGCGAGGCCGGCGAAGAACGCGACGAGCACCATCGAGGTGAGGTAGACGCGGCGGGCGCCGAGCAGGTCGGCGAGGCGTCCCGCGCTCGGCGTCACGATCGCGCCGAGGAGCAACGGGCCGGTGATGATCCAGATGGTGACGTTGCGCGAGGTGCCGAACTCCACCGCGATGTTGTCGAGGGCGATGCTGAGGATGGTGATGCTGAAGCCGACGGAGAACAGCCCGACGAGCGCCGCGGTCAGGACCAGCCAGGGATAGCGATCGCTGCTGCGCACCCGGCGCTCGACCCGGCGGCGCCACAGCAGCGGCCACGGCAGGACCGCAACTTCGTCGAGCCCGGGGGCCTCGATCATGACCTCGTCGCGCGGCTCGAGGTCAGCACCCGCTCCGGCCCCCGACCCTGCTCCCGGGCTGGCCGGCCGGACCGCTATCCCGTCAGCCGGAACGTCACCGTTCGTGGCGCGACGGGGTCGGTCGGAGACGGACATCCTCGCAGCGTACGAGACGCTCCCGGCCTGATCCCAGCCGCCCGAGCCGGGAATGTGTCACACCGGCTGCCGAATCGAGCTCAACCGAGGCCCGGGATCAAGCTGTCCACCTTGCTCGTCGTGAGCACGATGTCCGAACCCGGTTTCACCATCGTGCCAGCGGGCGGGTCGGTGCTCGTGACGTCCTTGCGCGGCGATCCCTTGACGTCGCTCACCGTGAACCCCGCCGCCTCGAGCTTGGCCGCGGCATCGTCCACGGACAGCCCCTTCACGTCGGGCACGGCGACGAGGGGCGGCCCCTTCGACACGACGAGCTGCACGCTGGAGCCCTTCTCGGCCTGGGCGCCCACACCCGGCGTCACCGAGATCACGTTGCCCTTGGCGATCGCGTCGCTGAAGTCCTCGCTGGTCTTCACCGTGAGGCCCAGGCCCTTGAGGGTGGCCGTGGCCTGATCGACCGGCTTGCCGACGAGCCCATCGGGGATCGTGCGCGGCTCGGGGCCCGAGGACACGACCAGTGCGACATCGCCGCCCTTGGTGACCTGGGCCGGCGTGCCCTTGGCGAGGGCCAGCACGGTACCCACCGGCGCCTCCTCGTCGAAGGTGCGGGTGACATCGCCGACGCCCAGGCCGACGCCCCCGAGAGTGGCCGTCGCCTCCTCGAGGGTCTGGCCCACGACCGAGGTCGGCACCTCGACCGGCGGGGGGCCGTTGGATGTGACGACCGCGATCGTGGCGCCCCGCGCCACCTCGGTGCCGGGCCCGGGCGCCTGGGCCAGGATCTGACCGAGGGGGGCGCCGTCGTCGAAGCGGGTCTCGCGCGTCACCTGCCACCCGAAGGAGCCGACCTGGTTGTCGAGCTCGGCGATGTTCTTGCCGACGAGGGCCGGCATCGGGTGGTACGGGATCCGGATCTCGGTGTACCAGTAGGCGTACCCGCCGGCGGTGGCGCCGGCGACGAGGAACAAGGCGATCAGCACGGCGGGCCAGCGGCGGCGGGGCGGGCGCGTCGCCCGCTGCTCGTACCGCTGCTGGCGTCGTTCGGCCTGGCGCTCGGCGCGCGCCGCCCGGCCCCGCCTGGGGGCGGGATCGAGGTCGTCGTCCGCCTCGGGCGCGTCGACGACCACGTGGCGGTCCCACCCGGGCTGGGCGTGGGCGACGGCCGTCGCGGGGTCGGGGTTCGTCTGGGCGGTCGTGGCGGTCGCGCTCGCCGTGGCGCCGGTGGGCATCGCCGCGGGGGACGCCATCGTCGGTGGGCCGATCCAGTGGGCCGGGCCGGGGCCGGGATCGCTCGACCAGTCCGCGGCGGCGCCAGAGCCGCTCGGACCGCCCGAGGTGACCACCGCCGCCGTGGGGATGTCCCACGCGGCCGGCGCCGCGGTGGCGGCCGCGGCCACGGCGGTTGCGGCGGTGGGGGTCGTGGCGGTGGGGGCCGCGGCGGTCGTGGCAGTGGGGGTCAGATCCGGCCGGTCTTCGTCCGGCCCCACGCCCCGCGCGGCCCCGGCGGTCATGGGCAAGAGGTGGCTGACGCGTGGGCGGCGCCGGCGCGGCGCCGCCGGTGGGTCGGTGCCGGGCTCGGCGGCGTCCTCGGCGGCGGCGACTTGATCGGCGGTCTGGTCCTCGGCGGCGGCGACTTGATCGGCGGTCTGGTCCTCGGCCTGGGCGACGGCCCGGGCGACGGCCTGATCCTCGGCCTGGTCGTCGGGGGCGTCGGTGCGGGTCACCGCGTCGAACGGTGCATCCGGCGGTGCGGCGGGCACGGCCAGGTGCGCCCCGGTGGCGCCCGGGGCGATGAGCATGGAGCCCCCCACCCACGGCGCCGATGGCGCGCGCGTGGCTGGGTCCTGGTCGGGACCGGCGTCCAGGTCCGGGCCATGGGCGGCAACCGCCGCGGGACCGGCGTCGCGCAGATCGATGGACGGCGGGTGCGCGGTTGGATCGGGGCCGAGCCCGGCAAGGTCGCGCAGACCCTTGGCGCCGGCGAGCGGGAGCGGCGCGGGACGGTCGAAGCCGCTGGCCGCGGCCATCAGCGCGGCGCCGAACTCGGCCGCGTCGGGGCGACTGCGCGGGTCGGGGTTGCCCGCCCAGCGCAACGGATCCCGCAGCGCACCGAGGTCATCGGGCACCGGAAGGGGCTGGTTCACCCGGGCCATGAGGGTGCCGATCGTCGTATCCGCCGCGAAGGGCACGCGGCCCGTGACGGCCTCGACCACGACGAGGGCCAGGGAGTACACGTCGCTCTTGACGTCGAGCGATTCGCCGCGAGCCTGTTCGGGTGACGCATAGCGGGCGGTGCCGAGCACGGCACCCATCGGTTCGGTCCAGGCCGCCTCGGCCAGCGCCCGGGCCAGCCCGAAGTCGGCGATCCGCAGGCGAGCGTCCTCGTCGAACAGCAGGTTCGCAGGCTTGATGTCACGGTGGACGAAGCCGCGACGGTGGGCGTACTCCAGGCCGCGCGCCGTCTCGAGGCCGACGAGCAGGGCTTGCGCGGGGCTCAACCGCGACCCCTGGTCCAACATCGCACGCAGACTGCCTCCGCCGAGGTACTCGGTGACGAGGTACGGGATGCCCGCGGCGGGATCGGGCGTCGAGTCCGCCCACGCCACCGGCGCGCCGGCGCCGCCCACGCGGTCCGCCCCCGCGTCCTGGCCCCAGTCGTACACCGCCACGACGTGGGGGTGGTTGAGCGCGGCGGCCGCCTGGGCTTCGGCGCGGAACCGCCGCAAGAACGCCTCGTCGTCGGCGAGGGCGGCGTGGAGGATCTTGACCGCCACGCGCCGGCGCAGCACCGTGTCATCGGCGAGGTACACCGATGCGGAAGCGCCGGTACCGATCGGGGCGAGCAACCGGTAGCGGCCACCCAGCACCAGACCGACCCGTTCAGCGAGGCGGGACACGGGCACCCGGCAAGGGTAGTGGGAACCTCTCGCGCAATCGCGCCACCGCCGGCCGGACGCGTGTGGCCACCGGGGACAAGCCCGTGCGGTTGCCCGCCGGCGCGGAACCGGCATCGATCGGTGTCGGGGGCCGATGCCCGCATCGGGGAAGGCCTCGGGCAGAATAGCGACGATGCCCACCGCCGTCCGTCGCTCCATCATCGCTGTGCTGCTGATCATCGTCGCCGGGTCGCTCTTCGGCCTGACCCGCCTGAGCAGCGGGCCCAGCCAACCGGTCAACTCGATCGTCGAGTCCACCGACCCCAAGGACGGCGACAAGATCCTCCAACAGGGCCAGATCACGGTCGACCTGCTCGCCGGTTGGGACGGCACGTTGTCCATTGATCAGCGCCCGATCCCCGACGACCAGCTGGTCAAGGTCCGCGAGCAGGGCCTCATCAAGTTCCAACCGGGCCCGGGCAAGGCGTTCGAGTACTTCCCGGCGGGTCAGAACTGCATGACGCTGACGTACTGGCAGACCCTGACCGGCCC
This sequence comes from Acidimicrobiales bacterium, assembly GCA_038324235.1. Taxonomy (GTDB): domain Bacteria; phylum Actinomycetota; class Acidimicrobiia; order Acidimicrobiales; family Acidimicrobilacustridaceae; genus JBBQHT01. Next base: position 4,882 of record JBBQHT010000151.1, on the reverse strand, counting down.
CGACCAGTCCTTCACCAAGCAGTGGTGCTTCACGGTCATCTGATCCACGCCCGCGGCCGCCCGATCCATCGGACAGCCTCGGTCGCCCCGCCGATCAGTCGACCAGGGCGAGCAACTCGTCGACGCGGGCGATCGCCGCCGTCGGGTCGGCCTCGACCAGCACGCCGATCATGCCGACCGCCTCGGCCCCCACGATGTTGCCGGCGAAGTCGTCGAGGAAGACGGTGCGGCCCGCCTCGAGCCCGCCGAGCTGTTCGAGGGTGTACCGGTAGATCGCCGGGTTCGGCTTGCGCATCCCGATCTCGCTCGAATCCACGACCACGTCGAACAGCTCGTCGAGCGGGAGCATCGGCCGCCAGAACTCGCGCCCCTCGACGATGTTGTTGGTCAGGATCGCCGTGCGCAGGCCCTTCTCGCGGACCCGCCGCACGGAGGCCACCATCGGCTCACGGATGCCTCCGTCGCTGCCCATGTACTTGAGCATCTCGAACAGCTCGACCTCGACCCCCTGGGCCAACCCCAGCTCGTGGATCTGCTCGCGAGCGGTGGTCAGGTCGATCTCGCCCCGCTCGACGCGGTGCCACGGGTGATCGGTGTCGGCGCCGTACTCGCCGAACACGATGTCGAGCACGACCTCGGACGCCAGGCCCTTCTCGTCGCCGAGCCGGCGGATCGCCTCGAACGGCGAGGCCATGAAGACCCCACCGAAGTCGTACACCACCGCGTCGATCATGGCGCCAGCCTACGCCGACGCCGCCGGCAGCTCGCCGGTGGCCAGCAGGTGCACGAAGGCGGCCTCATCGAGGACCGGCACGCCGAGCTCGGTGGCCTTGGTGAGCTTGGAGGCCCCGGCGCCGTCGCCGACCACGACTGCGAACGTCTTCTTCGACACGCTGCCCGGCGACTTGCCGCCGTGGGCCTTGATGATCGCTTCGGCCTCGTCGCGGTTGTACGCCTCGAGCATCCCGGTGACCACGACGGCTTTGCCGGTGATGGTCTGGGGCTTGCCCGATGCCTCCGGTCCCACGAAGTTCACGCCCGCGGCGCGCAGCTTCTCGATCACGGCGAGGTTGTCCGGGTCGTCGAACCAGGCGCGCACGCTTTCGGCGATGATCTGGCCGACGCCCTCGACCGAGAGCAGGTCGTCGAGCGACGCCGCGGCGATCTGGTCGAGGTGACCGAAGTGCCCGGCCAGGGCCTCGGAGCCGGCGTTGGCGAGGTGCCGGATGTTGAGGCCGACGAGCAGGTTCGCCAACGGCCGCTGCTTGGACGCCTCGATGGCGGCGCGCATGTTGGCGATCGAGGTGTCGCCGAAGCCCTCGACCCCGGCCAGGCGGTCGAAGTCGAGCGAGTAGATGTCGGCGATGCCACCCAACATGCCCATCGACTGGAAGAGCCGCACGCTGGACTCCCCGAAGCCTTCGATGTCGAGCGCGCTGCGCCCGGCGAAGTGCTCGATCGAGCCCGCGACCCGCGCCGGGCACGAGGTGTTCGGGCAGCGATGATCGGCCCCGCCTTCGGGTCGCACCAGCGCCGTGCCGCACACCGGGCAGTGCGTCGGGAACACCCACTCGGCGAGGCCCTCGGGCCGTTCGCTGAGCACGGGCCCGACGACCTCCGGGATGACGTCGCCCGCCTTGCGCACGATGACCGTGTCGCCGGGGCGCACGTCTTTGAGCTTGACCTGATCCTGGTTGTGCAGCGTGGCCCGGGCGACGGTGGAACCGCCGACGAAGACCGGTTCGAGCTGGGCCTGGGGCGTGGCGCGACCGGTGCGCCCGATGAGCACCTGGATGTCGAGCAGCTTGGTGGTGCGCTCCTCGGGCGGGAACTTGAACGCGATGGCCCAGCGGGGCGCCTTGGCCGTGACGCCGAGCTGCTCGCGCAACGCCAGGTCGTCCAGCTTCACCACGACGCCGTCGATCTCGTAGTCGAGGTCGTGGCGGTGCTCCTGCCAGTGCCGGCAGAAGGCGTAGACCTCGTCGAGGGTGCCGAGACGCTGGATCTCGGGGTTGACCGGGAAGCCGAGGGAGCCCAACAGGTCGAGGGTCTCGTGGTGGGTGGTGAAGGTGGGCGGCGTGCCGTCGGGCATCGCGATCTCGCCGAGCTGGTAGCTCCAGAACGCCAACTTGCGACTCGCGGTCATCGCCGCGTCCTTCTGACGCAGCGACCCTGCCGCGGTGTTGCGCGGGTTGACGTAGAGGTGGCCGCCGGCCTCGGCCTGACTGCGGTTGAGCGCCTCGAACACCGCGATCGGCATGTAGACCTCGCCCCGCACCTCGATGACCGCCGGCGTCGTCGCGCCCTTCGGCAACCGCGTCGGGATGGCCTCGATCGTGCGCAGGTTGGCGGTGACGTCCTCGCCCTTGCGCCCGTCCCCGCGCGTGGCGCCGAGCACGAACGCGCCGTGCTCGTAGCGCAGCGAGACGGCCAGGCCATCGATCTTGAGCTCGCACACGTAGCCGACGGTGGCCGCGGCATCGGCGTCGACCCCGAGCTTGGCGAGGGCCCGCGCGGTGCGCTCGCCCCACGAGCGCAGCTCGGCCTCGTCCATCGCGTTGTCGAGCGACATCATCGGCACCGAGTGCACGACCTCGGCGAACGTGGTGGAGATGGCGCCCCCCACGACCTGGGTGGGCGAGTCGGGCGTGATGAGATCGGGGTGCTCGGCCTCGAGGTGTTGGAGCTCGCGCAGGAGCGCGTCGTACTCGGCGTCGGGGATCTCGGGTGCGTCGAGCTCGTGGTAGCGCCGGCTGTGGTAGCCGATCGTGGCCCGCAGCTCGTCGATGCGCGCCACCGGATCCAGCTCGCCCCGATCCACCGCGGTCAACTCGTCGGCGGCGAAGGCGCCGGTGGCGCCGCTCGCGCCGCTCGCGCCGGCGGCTTCGTCGGTCGGATCGGTCGGCGCATCGGTCGGCTCAGCCACGTCCCGCAGCATAACGACGGCCGGTGACACGCCGATCCCCGTGGCTCCACCCCGACATCGAGGCGAAACGTCGGCGCCGAGCCGACGGACGGTCTCGATTTCGGATGAACGGGGTTGGTCAGGCGCCGACGCTGAGGCGCACGCCGATGGCCTGGTCGTGCAGGCGCTCGGCCAGGCGGTTCGTGAACTGCAGGACTTGCTGGGCCTGCGGGATGCCGTGGCGCCACATGCCACACGCCGGCGTGATCATGGCCTGGGTCCGCAGGCGCACCGGGTCACAGCCGCCCTCGGTGACGAGCGTGCACCACAACATCGACAGCATGCGCCAGAGGCGCTCGACGGTGGTGCCGATGGGCCGATCGGTCGGGACGGCACCCCACGCCACCCAGCCCCCCCGTTCGAGGAACGACGCGAGGGCCCCCGCGGCGGATTCGATGCCGCTGTCGGTCGGCAGCGAGAGGATCTGCGGGCCGGCCTGCATCAGCAGCCGCCAGTCGGCCGGGCCGCACACGTGCAGGCCCGTGATCGACCACGGCTCGAGCGCGGCGAGGGCGCCCGACACGAGATCCACGGCGTCGAGCGGGCGGATCGGGAACTCCGGGAACATGGCGCTACCCATCGCCGGCTCGTCCACGAACGCCACGATCTGCGCCTGAGGCACCCGCTGGGACACGTACTCCCCGAGCGCTCGCGCCCGTTGCCCGACCGCCGAGCCGGCCACCCGGAACGCCAGGTCCGGCTCGACCCCGGCCGCGGACAGCGCGATGCCGAAGGTGACCGGCCCCGTGACCGACACCTTGATCGGGCCGTGGCGGTCGGCGACCGCGTTCACGAAGGCCCGCAGCCCGACGAAGCCGTCGGAGGAGAACCCTGGGTCGGTGAGCGGCGCCTCGGGGTCGAGCGCGGCGTCGTCGATGGTGAGCGACCCGTCGTCGTTGACCTCGATGCCGACCACGCCGTGGGCCGCCTGGGCGATCATGCCCTCCCGCCGTGAACGAGCGGGCAGGGTCGGCGCCGCCGGCAGGCGCGGCTGCGCGTGCAGGATGAAGTCGACGGCCTCGCTGGGATCGAAGTGGGGCAGGCTCCCGATGGACGTCGCGAGTCCCACCGGCAGCGACACCTCCCGCTCATCCCCCACGTTCCACCTGCCCCCTGGGCTCGTTCGGCACCAGCGACCAGACCTTCGCCCCCGACGGAGACGTTCCCGAGATCCGACCAGTCGCGGCCCCACCGGAGGGTCCGGCGCGAGCATTCACACGTCATGGAATAGCGACCACTGCCGCGTTTGCGCAAATCTCGTCAGTCCATGACCGCCGCCGTGACCCCCACCCCGACCCGAGACGTCGCGGCCCTCCTCGGCCGATGGGGCGTGCCCGCGCTCTGGGTGACCCTGCCGTTCACCGCCGGGCCTGCGTTCGCGGATGCGCTCGATCCCCGCAGCCGGGCGGTCCAGGTCGTGGCGGCGGCCGGGCTCTGGGGCTTCTGGACGGTGGCGCTGGGAGCCGCCCTGGTGCCCCGTACGACCTCGCTCACGGTGGTGAGGATCATCATGCCCGGTGCCCTCCTGGCATCGCTCTGGGCGGCGCTGGTGTCCCCCTCCTTCGGCGTGGCCGCCGTGGCCGCCATCGCCATGGGCGTGATCGTCACCGTGGCCGTCCTGTCGGCGGTGACCGGCGACGTCTACGTCAACGGGTCGGCCTACGGAGCCGAGCGGCGGATGCCGTTGCGGCCCCCCGCCGCGTTGCTCGCCGGTCCGCTGGAGCTGGCCTGGCTCGTGTGCGTCGTCGGCGCCGGCGCGGGCCCGTTGCTGCTGGCTGCGCAGTCCTGGATCGCCGGCGCCGTGGCCCTGCTGGTCGGCTGGCCCGCCATCTACGTCGCGGGGCGCGCGCTGCACGGGTTGTCCCAGCGCTGGGTCGTGTTCGTGCCCGTCGGCTTCGTGTTGCACGACTTCATGGC
>JBBQHT010000150.1:0-11518 GCA_038324235.1 Acidimicrobiales bacterium | reverse complement strand
CGGAGAGCATGCCGAGGTGCTTCTTGGCCGCGCGGTCGAGGGTGAAGCTGCCGTAGTACTCCTCGGCGATGTCGGACGCGTGCTCGATCCAGAGGATGGCCACGATGTGGCCCTTGATGTCGAGGCCGAGGATGTTGGTCGCGTGCTCACGCAGCGCGTCGGGGTCGGGGGCGAACTTGACGCCACCCGCCTTGCCTCGACCGCCGGCATGGACTTGGGCCTTCACCATGACGGGGTACCCGACCTCGGCGGCCGCAGTGACGGCGTCGGCGACGCTCGTGACCGCACGGCCGTCGGACACCGGGATGCCGAAGGTGGCGAAGAACTGTTTGCCTTGATATTCGAGAAGATCCACGGCCGAGAACCTAGTCAAGTTCCAGACAGGTGGCGAACCCTCGCCTGATGACCTGTCAGATCGCCGAGAGGCGACGCGGATGTCCCGCGGACGCGGCCTACTTGCCGGCGGTGGTGGTGGTGCTGGCCGACGCGGCCGGCGCCGTGGTGGAGGCCGCGCCCCCGGCGGCGGTCGTCGTGGTCGCCGCCGCGGGCGGGTTGATCGCCACCATGTCGACCACGAAGATCAGGGTCTCGCCGGCCCCGATGCCCGAGCCGGGCGGCGGCGAGTCGCCGTACGCGAGCTCCGGGGGGATCACCAGCTGACGCTGGCCGCCGGCCTTCATCCCGACGATGCCCTGCTGCCAGCCCTTGATCACCTGGTCGAGACCGAAGGTGACCGGTTGGCCCTTGTCCCATGACGAGTCGAACTGCTTGCCGGTCGAGCAGGCGATGCCCACGTACTGGACCTGGACCTTGTCGGTGGCGACGGCCGCGGGACCGTCGCCGGGCTTGAGGTCGGTGGTCTGCAACGTGGTCGGCGGCGGGCCCACGGGCACGTTCACGGTCGGTTTGCCCTCGGCGGGCGGGACATCGGCCGCCGCCACACAGGGCTGGCCGGCGACCGAGGGAGCGACGGTGCCCTTGGGGGCGGCGGTACCGCCCGGCAGGGTGCGGGTGGGCGACGCGACCTCGGTGCCCGTGGAACAACCGGCGACCGCGAGGACGAGCGCGAGCGCGCTCACCAGCAGCAGCAGACGACGAGACATGGGAACCCTTTCACCAACAACGAATCGAACGGGGGCACGCTAGTGGACAGTCCCGGGCAGCGGCATTCGTCCCCCGACGCGCGGTGGGCATCGCGGCAAACGCCAGATGAACCTGTCGCGTCAGGCCTCGCGGGCGTCGAGCTCGGCTTCGAGCCAGCCCGTGATCTCGTCGAGCGGCGCACCCGGCGTGAAGATCGCCGACACGCCCAGCGCCTGGAGCGCCACGATGTCATCGTCGGGCACGATCCCCCCGCCGAACACCACGACGTCGTCGAGGCCCCGGGCGGCCAGCTGCTCGATCACGCGCGGGAACAGCGTGTTGTGCGCGCCGGACAGCACGGACAGCCCGACTGCGTCGGCATCCTCCTGGACCGCCGCTTCGGCCACCTGCTCAGGCGATTGGAACAGCCCGGTGTAGATCACCTCGAAGCCGGCATCGCGCAGGGCGCGGGCGATGATCTTGACCCCGCGATCGTGCCCATCGAGTCCGGGCTTGGCCACAACCACGCGATAGTGCCGCTTCACGCCGGCGATCCTACGCCCGGCGACCGTCCCGCCGCCCACGCCCGACGGTCGCCGACTGGCTGCGCGACCGGGCATCCGCGATCCTGGTGACCCCATGAGCCCCGTCGCCCCGAGTCGTCAGCGCAACCCCCGGTCGCTCGTGTTGGCCGTCGGCGGTCTGGTGATCGGCATCGCGCTCGTGCTGGCGCTCTTCGTCTTCGCCATTCCCAAGCTCACCGAGTCCGGCAAGATCGAGGTGAAGCTCGGCGCGGAGACCTTCCCGCTCGGCAACGCCCGGGTCAAGGCCCCGCTCATCGCCGAGTCCGGGCCCTTCTTGTTCTCCGACGTCGCCAACGGCCAACGCGACATCTACGTCCAACACGTCGGCGAGGACCCGATCAAAGGCTGGACCGCCTTCGATGCCCACCGCCCGGGTCAGAGCCGCGACTGCACGCTCACCTGGGACAACACCACCAAGGTCTTCACCGATCCGTGCGACAAGTCGACCGTGCCGGCCGACGGCGCCGGCCTGCCGCGCTACCCGATCACGGTCAACGCCGACGATCAGCTCTCGGTCGACCTCAACGCCGCCACGCGCGCCTCGACCACGACGAGCCCAGGGCCGGCACCCACGACCGACAACAGCGTGATCATCACCAAGTAGGACACCGGACACCGGACACCGGACGGCGAGCGAGGCCCGCGGACGATCAGAAGAGCTGGTGCAGCTCGGTCTTCTGCACCTTGTTGGTACCCGTGCGAGGCAGGTCCTCCACCGCCAGGAAGCGCTTGGGGACCTTGTAGTGGGCCAGGTGGTCGTTGGCCCAGGCGGGCAGGTCGAGCGACGCGAGCTCGACGCCGTCGGTGAGCCGCACGACCGCCGCGGGGATCTCACCGAAGCGCTCGTCGGGCAGGCCGATGACCGCCGCCTCGATGATGTCGGGGTGCTCCTCGAGCTTCTCCTGCACCTCGAGCGCGTACACCGAGTACCCGCCGTGCTTGATCACGTCCTTGGAGCGACCCACGAACATCACCGCGCCGAACGGACCCCGACGGGCGAGGTCGCCGGTGCGCAACCACCCGTCGTCGGTCACGGCGTCGGCGGTGGCCTGCGGCGCGTTCCAATAGCCCTTGAGCACGCCGGGCCCCTTGACCCACAGCTCACCGACCGACCCGGCGTTGACCTCATCGCCGTGATCGTCGACGACCTTCAACTTGTAGTTGGGCAGGCCCAGTCCGACGGACTCACCGAGCCCGAGGTTGATCATCGGCGGCGAGAACTTGGCGGCGACGCCGCCGCCGACCTCGACCATGCCGTAACCCTCGACGAACAGCGCCTCGCCCACGGGACCGGCGAGGGGCAGCGTGAAGGTGGCCCCCATCTTCTTGAACCGAAGCGCGAGCTCGGTGGGCATCACGTCGGCGCCGGAGCCCCAGACGCGGATCGAGGTGAGGTCGAAGTCCTCAGCGCCCGCCTCGAGCATGAGCCGGTACATGGCCGGCACGCCGATGAACACCGTCGCCCGGCGCTGCTCGATGGCATCGAGCACGGCATCGGCCCGGAAGTGCGACATGACGTAGACGGGGATGCCCGCGCACGCGAAGCCCATCAACGTGGCGAAGCCCATGATGTGCGCCACCGGCAACGCGAACACGGCTTCGTCACGGCGCAAGCCGGCGGGCCAGGCGACGCCGGCGATGACCTGGCCGACGAGGGCGCGGTGGGTGAGCTCGGCGCCCTTGGGCTTGCCGGTCGTGCCCGATGTGTAGAAGAGCGCCGCGAGGTCGCCGGGGTCCACGTCGGCCGGGACCTCCACCGGTTCGGAGCCGTCGATCTCGTTGGCGCTGCGCACGATCAGCGATGCGCCCGAGTCCGACATGACGTGGCGGACCTCGTCGTTGCGCATCTGCGCGTTGATGGGAACCGGGATGGCCCCCGCCCGCGAGGCCGCGAGGCACAGCAGCAGCTGCTCGTAGCCGTTGGGCGTGGCGATGACGACCCGATCGCCGGGATCGACGCGATCACGGATGCCGCCCGCCCAGCGGTTGACGCGCTTGGCCGCCTGCTCGTAGGTGATGCGCAGTCCGCCGGCATCCTCTTCGACCAGCCGGTTGCCGCCGTGGATCTCGGCCAGGCTCTGCATGATCGTGCCGAGCGTCTCGTCGCGACGGAAGACGAGCTCGACCCGCTTGAACGTCTTGACCGGATTCACCAGGTTCACCACGAGCCTCCGCCGCATCGGCACATCGCGACGGGTTTACCCAACAATCGTCCGCGTTGCCAGTCCGCGCCCTGACCTGGCGCGGGACTGACACGCGGGGTCGGGTCGTGGTCAGGCGGCGGTGGCGCGGATTCGGTCAGCCCTGGTGACATGTCTGAAGCAGGCGGCTCGAACTGCAGTCGGCCAGCGCATCTCGCAGCTGTGCCGAGAGTTTCCTGAGCGGCTGGAGATGTTCGGGCACGGAGACTTCGTCGTACACGACTCGAGTCAGGTGCCCATCGATAACGATGCCGAACCCGAAGCAGGGCCGGTCGACTGCGGCCCCGGCGCAGTCGTGGTGCGACAGGTCCTCTTCGGTGATCAAGGCGCCGACCTCGCTGAGGCCGGCGATGCCCTCGACGGTCAGATCGCCATCCGAGCCCGATGACGCGTTGGTCGTCGCCGCCTCATCGTGGAGTCGCACATGGGAACCGGAGACGTCCAGCGATGCGGCGCCCGCCATGCTGGCCCAGCTCACGGACGTCAGGGTGACGGGCGTCCGCAGCGCGACGAAGCGTTCGGGATGCATTCCCGGAGCGCGGCCACCGAACACGATCACCGTCGCGGCGACGAACGCCAATGCGATGGCCACGATCGCGACGAGACCGAGGTAGTCGCGCGGACGGCGCCCAGTCACAGCTGGCGCGGGCTTCGGCGTCCACCCGTCGGGTCGCCCGGGCGACGTCGACTCGCTCGTCGCACGTGAACGGTCATGCAGTCCCGGCGTGGGGTCGGTCACACACGTCCATCGGCCCGTGGCTGGCGGAAGTGAGCGATGCCAGTGGCGCGACGCCACCGGGCCGTGGTCGGTCCACCCACCCTTCGCGTGCAGGAGGTTGGTGCCATCGAGACGGACGCGGTGCTGGGGGGTGGGTCCCCGCCACCCGCGCGTTCAGAGCTTCTCGAGCGGCGCCCAGCTGAGCAGCAGGGTCTTCTCGCCCACTGCGGGGAACCGGACCGTGGCCTCGGTCTTGTCGCCTTCGCCTCGCATGCGCAAGATCACGCCCTCGCCGAACTTCGCGTGGCGCACGTCGTCACCGACCCGCAGTCCGAGCTGGTCCGCCCCGCTCGGCGACGGGGGCGTGGGTCGCAGCGCGGACTCCACCACCCGCTCGCGGTGCGCCTCCCGGGCGCGCCGATCGTCCTCGTCGGGGTCGTAGGAGGACACCGTGGCGCGGCGCCCGGAATCGGACCCGGAGCCGGAGCCGGAGCCGCTGCCGTAGGACGAACCCGATCCGGAGCCGTACGAGCCGCCGTAGGAACCAGCGCCACCGCCGCTGGCCGAGCCGCCTCCGAAGGTGCCGGCGCGGCGCGAGGCGCGACGCGCGCCCTTCACCTCGTGCACGAGCGTGGCCGGGATCTCGTCGACGAAGCGGCTCGGCGGGTTGTACTGCGTGCTGCCGTACAGCGTGCGGCACCAGGCGTGGGTGATGTAGAGGCGCTCCTGGGCCCGGGTGAGCCCGACGTAGGCCAGCCGGCGCTCCTCCTCGAGCTGATCGGGTTCACCGATCGAGCGGAGGTGGGGAAAGACCCCGTCCTCGAGGCCGATCAGGAACACCACGGGGTACTCGAGACCCTTGGCGGCATGCAGCGTCATCATGACGACATGGCTGTCGTCGTCGGCCTCGATCTCGTCCGTGTCGGCCACCAGGCTGATCTGCTCGAGGAACTGATCGATGGTCTCGAAGTCCTGCGCCGCCCCCACGAGCTCGGCGAGGTTCTCGATGCGGCCCTCGGACTCGATGGTGTGCTCCGCCTCGAGCTCGGCGAGGTAGCCCGACTTGTGCACGATGGCCTCGAGCAGCGGGGCAGGCCCGCCGTCGCGCAGCTCGGTGAGCTCGTCGTGCAGTGCGAGGAACGAGGCGATGCCCTTGACGGCGGGGCCGGTGACTCCCGCGTCGGCGGCATGGCGCAACGCGTCGATGAACGCGACGCCATGGCTGTTGGCCCAGGCGTCGAGCCGGCCGATCGAGCTGTCCCCCACCCCGCGCTTGGGCAGGTTGATGATGCGCTTGAGGCTGACCTCGTCGACCGGGTTGATCACGGCGCGGAGGTACGCGACCGCGTCCTTGATCTCGCGCCGGTCGTAGAAGCGCGTGCCGCCGATGACCTTGTACGGGATGCCCGTGCGCATGAGCTGCTCTTCGATGACGCGGCTCTGGGCGTTGGTGCGGTAGAAGACCGCGATGTCGCCCCAGCGGTACTGGCCGCCGTCGTGGAGGTGGGCCATCTGGTGGGTGATGTACTGCGCCTCGTCGCCCTCGTCGTCGGCGTGGTAGCGAACGATCTTCTCGCCCTCGCCCTGCTCGGTCCACAGCTCCTTCGGCTTGCGCCCGAAGTTGTTGGCGATCACGGCGTTGGCGGCGTCGAGGATGGTCTGGGTCGATCGGTAGTTCTGCTCGAGCACGATGACCGACGCATCGGGGAACGCCGTCTCGAACTCCAAGATGTTTCTTATATCAGCAGCCCTGAAGGAATAGATCGACTGGTCGGCGTCGCCCACGACGCAGACGTTGCGGTGGTGCTCGCCGAGGAGCAGGACCATCTCGTTCTGCACCGGGTTGGTGTCCTGGTACTCATCGACGAGCACATGGGTGAAGCGGCGCTGGTAGTGCTCGAGGACGCCCGGGTGCTGTTGGAAGAGGGCCACCGTGTTGGACAGCAGATCGTCGAAGTCCATCGCCCCGGCCTTGAGCAGGCGGGCCTGGTACTCGCGGTAGACGTCGGCGATCTTGCGCTCGTAGATCTGGCGGGCCTGCTCGGCGTACTGGGTGACGTCGCGCCCCTCGTTCTTCGCGGCGCTGATCGTGGCGTGGACCGAACGGGGCGGGAACTTCTTGGGATCGAGGCCGAGATCCCGTACCACGTACCCGGCGAGGCGGACGGCGTCGGACTGGTCGTAGATCGTGAACGACGACGGGAAGCCGAGAGCCTTCGCATCGCGGCGCAGGATGCGCACGCACGCCGAATGGAAGGTGGACACCCACATCTTCTGGGCGACGGGGCCGACCAGGCGCGCCACGCGCTGCTTCATCTCGTCGGCGGCCTTGTTGGTGAAGGTGATGGCGAGGATCTCGAACGGCGACACACCTTCGTTGCGGATCAGGTGCGCGATGCGGTGGGTGAGCACCCGAGTCTTGCCCGACCCGGCGCCGGCGATCACGAGGAGCGGGCCTTCGGTGTGCACGACCGCTTCGAGCTGCACCGGGTTCAACCCGTCGAGCAGATCGGGGCGAGCGAGATCGGGATCGCCGACCGAGTCCGTGAACGACTCCCCGGTGAAGGGCTCGTCGGGAAAGGGGCCGTCCTCGTACGCGTCGGGCGCCAGCCGAGTCGGCGTGGTGTCGGTCGGGCCAGTCGGGCCAGTCGGGCCGGCGGGGTCGCCACCGTCGGGGGCGTCGAAGAGGGTGGGCGGCCGGTCAGACATGTCCGTTTCACCCTACCGGCGCGCGCCGACACGGCCGGGCCGGTGCGCCCTCCCGCGACTGCGCAAGGGCCCATGGGCCATCTGAACCAGGGGCGAGTCGACCCGACAGCAACCCGACAGCCAACGGTCACTCGATGCTTACGGTCCGTTGCCACAGTTGCACTTTCGGTGGCCGATCCTGACAGCGGTGGTTCGTCCCGTCTACCAAGGAGCCCCCCATCGCCACTCGAGAGGTCCCCGCATCCGGCGCATCCGCCGGTTCCCTGGTGCCGTTGCTCACGGTCGAGATCTGCGCCCGCCCCCCGCACACGGCGTTCCTGGTCGTGTCCTACAACGGCAAGACCCCACCCGCCGACCTGTTCGCCGATCTCGAGATGCTGGGGTGGAAGCCACCTGCGGTCGCGCCACCCCCGAAGATCGCCATCGACTGGGACACGCCCGACGAGGCGACCGGCGCTCGCTACACCGTCCGCGACTACCTGGTCGAGGGTGCCGTCGTGGAGCCGCCCGCCGGGTCCGGTCCGCGCGGCTCGTGGGCGCGGGGTGAGCGGACGCTGTTGCTCGCGCCGCTGGATCGGGTGCTCACCCGGCACCAGGTGCACGTGATCGATCGCATCGGTGGCCTCGAGCGGCGCGAGAGCGCCCCCACGTTGCCCCCGCCTCCTGCGCCCATCGCGAGCACGCCACCCGTCGCCGTCGCGCCGGCACCAGTACCCGAACCGGTGGCGACCGGGACTCGGATGGTCAACATCGACAACGGGCTTGGTCTCAACACCCAGGGCTTCATGAATGGCGACGATCCGTACGGAATGACGGCCCAGGAGTACTTTGGCAAGCACCATAGCCGGGTGACGCAGACGATGGAGAACGGCGTAGCCGCTCTCGGCAACGATCGGGATAAGGTCCGGGCTGCTGTCCAGGAGTTTGCTGATGCCACAGCAAAGCTTGAGGAAACCAACACCCTTTCCAGAATCGTGGGGAACACCGCGGACTACTTCGATGACAGTGGTGATCCGAAAGGCCACTCAGCAGTTGCTAACCGTTACATGCTTGACTGGACCGAAGAGGCTTTGTTCCGGGGTAACGACATCCGAACCCACGTCGATGAGTTGACTGACCAGATCATGAAGAAATACGGGAGGCCATAACCAATGACAGCCATCAACATCATCACCCGTGCAGACAACGGGATTGATCTAACGCTTGATATCGACTTACCCTCCAATCGCATCATGCAGATTCTCTATGGTGAGGGGGAGATCCGTCAGATCGCAGAAGACGCCATGGAAGCTGGGTGGCCGTGGGACATCTTCGCTGGCTCGCTGAACGACTATAACTACACGATAGAGAGGGCGTAGTCGTGACCGAGTTCGCTAGTGGCGAGATCAGCAAGATCGACAAGGCCAAGCAGCAGGTCTTCGGGTGGGCGTACGTCACCCATCTCCCGGACGGCACGCTGGGTGGGCGGCGGAGGACCTGCCGGACGGCTCGACGATCCTGGTCGAAGCCCTCCCGCCACCGCCGCAGATCGCGGCGCTCGACCGGGCGCTGACCGACCTCGACGTGGGCGTGTCGTTCACCACCGAGGAGTACACGGCCTATCAGAGCTTCCGCGGCAGCTCGGTGCCCACCGTGGCCGTGCGGTGCCGGCTCACGGCGATCGTGTCACCCGCCACCGTGGACGCGGTGCTCGCAGTGCTCGCCACGAGAGGAGTCGAAGCCGATGTGCGGATCCTCAGCCCGGCGGAGTCTGCGGCGATGCTGACTGCCGCCGAGGGCGACGAGGAGACCGACGCCCTCACCGTGGCCCGGGGCATCCACCCGTGCCTGCACCTCGTCGTGGATCCGCCCATGGTCGAGTCCGTCATCGACGAGATCAGCCGGCTCGGACTGGACCCGTGGCAACGGGTGGCAGCCGAGATCCGGTCGGTCGGCGTCTTCCGGGGCTCGCAGAACGTGACGGTGCGACCGGCAGCCGGCTTCGAGATCTGGGTCCCCCTCCCCGACGTCGACGCCGTCGCGCAGCAGTTGGCCACCGTCGCCCGGGTCGACGCCACCAATCCCGATCGCTGCTGGATCACCGATCCCGAACCCCCTGACGTCGCCGTCGCCGCCACGGACGAGCTCGGGGTCGAGCCTGATGCCGATGCCCCGCCACCCGGATCGACCGACCCGGCCGCCGTTCGTGGCGTCGACGCGGCGGTGGCGTCGACGCCGGCCTGGCGCAAGCTGGGTCGGCGGTCGGACCACGACAGAGTCGCGTCAGAGAGCAGTGATCGAGTGCTCACGCGGCGGTGACCCGGCCGTCGCGGGGGCCCGGCACACTGCAGTTGTCCATCCGCCGAGCAGGAGGAATGCGTATGCCCGATAGCGCCATCTACGACATCCCGGAGTATGTGGTCCGAGCGCACGCACCCAGCCCCTACGGCGAGGGCGTCTACGGCGAGGCCCGTTACGGTCCCCCCCGTTACGGGTCCCGCGGCTACGGCGAGGAGCGCCCGGGCACCAAGCGAAAATAGTGCAAGAGGCCCGGGCGGCGGCCCGGGCCTCTTTCGCGTCCAGGCCCGGATTTTCGCGCCACCAGCGCCGACAGAACCCGGTCGTCGGTCAGGCGGGGATGAGGCGCTCCCGGAAGAAGGCCAGCACCTGCTCGAGCGCATCGTGGGTCGGCTGGCCGGGCTCGTCGACGAGGTGCTCGGTCAGCACCGAGTGCGCGTTGGTGGGGTGGCCCCAGGCGTTGCCCTTGGACGAGTCGATCTCGACCCCGATGAACCCGTCGCCCAACTCGCGGCGCAACGTCTCGAAGCGATCGCCCGGCGACAGCTTGTCGCCGGTGAAGCGCACCCCGAGCACGCACACCCCGTCGTCGGCCACGCGGGCCTTCACCTTGGCCAGATCCGCCGGTGAGAGGTGGACGTCGGCCTTCTTCTTGTGCGACACGCCGATGGGCAGGGACGGCTGGCTGAGCACCGGCGCGAGCAGGTGATCGTCGACCATCATCCCGAGCGCGAAGCCACCCGTGAAGCACATGCCCACCGCACCGACACCGAGGCCCCCGCACGCCTCGAACTCGTGCGCGGCGAGCGCCCGCAGCCAGTTGGTCACCGGCGCCGTCTTGCCGGCGGCCAGGGCGGCGAACTCCTTCGACACGCAGGCCGGGGCGATCGACGACACCACGTAGGGAACGTCGGGCCGGGTGCCCTTGAAGCCAGGCTTGCCCGGTGTGCCGAACAGCACGGGCAGGACCGCGGTGCAGCCGTTGTCGACGACCCGCCGGGCGAAGTCGGCCACCTTGGGCGTGATGCCCGGGATCTCGGCCATCACGATGACCGCCGGTCCTTCGCCCTTGCGGTACACATCGCGGGTCTTGCCCTCGAAGGTGAACGTCGTCTTCGTGAAGTCGTGCAGGTCGTCGTCAGCCACCGGCGGACACTACCCGACCGGTTCGCGTCCGTTACCTTTCGACGCGGTCGCCGGTCAGACGCCGGTCCCGATCATCTGACCCCCCTTCCCGAGCGAGCCACCTCATGCCCGTCACCTCCCGTCCCCAGGCCCGACCGTTCCGGTTCGGCATCCAGGCCAGTACCGCGCCGAACCGCCGGGCGTGGGAGGAACTGGCCCGCAAGGTGGAGGACCTCGGCTACGCGACCCTCACCGTCGCCGATCACCTCGACGACCAGTTCGCCACCACACCCGCGCTGATGGCAGCCGCGGCCGCGACCACGACCCTGCGCCTGGGTGCGCTCGTCTACGCGAACGACTACCACCACCCGGTCGTGCTGGCCAAGGAGGCGGCCACGGTCGACCTGCTGTCCGACGGTCGCCTCGAACTGGGTCTCGGCGCAGGGTGGGCCCCTGAGGAGTACCGCCAGGCCGGCATCCCGTTCGACCGGCCCGGCGTGCGGATCGCCCGGCTGGCCGAGGCGGTCACGGTGGTGAAGGGCCTGTTCGCTGACGAGCCGCTCGACTTCCGGGGCGAGCACTACGACATCGCGGGCATGCGCGGCACGCCCACCGCCGTCCAGCGTCCCCACCCGCCCATCCTGATCGGCGGCGGGGGCCGCAAGGTCCTCACCCTGGCGGGCCGCGAGGCCGACATCGTCGGGCTCAACATCGACCTGCGCTCGGGGCGCATCGATGCCACCGCGGGTCCCAGAGCCACGGCGGAGGCGACCGACGAGAAGCTCAGCTGGATCCGCGAGGGCGCGGGCGATCGCTTCGAC
>JBBQHT010000149.1:0-11680 GCA_038324235.1 Acidimicrobiales bacterium | reverse complement strand
GAGCGCCCGCGGGCTCGATGCCACGGGCATCCTCACCGCCGCGGCGGCCGGGGAGATCGAGGTGCTCGTGCTGCTCGGCTCCGACCCGCTCGCCGACTTCCCGGACCGCGATCTCGCCGAGCGGGCGCTCGCCGCCGTGCCGACCATCATCTCGCTCGACCTGTTCCTCACCGAGTCCAGCTCGCAGGCGGACATCGTCCTGCCGGCCGCCGGCTTCACCGAGACGTTCGGCACGACGACCAACCTCGAGGGCCGGGTGAGCACGCTCGGCCAGAAGGTCACACCGCCCGGCACCGCCCGCACCGACTGGATGATCGCCGCCGAGCTCGCGTACCTCCTCGGCACCGATCTTCAGCTCGAATCGGTCGACCAGATCTGGGACGAGATCACCCGGGTGGCGCCGGCCTACGGCGACATCACGATCGAGGCGCTCGGCGGGCCGGTCGCCAACGACGGCGTGCTGCTCCCGCTGCCGACGGTCCGCACCGAGGCCTCAGACCGGGCCGCGGCCGAGGCCGCAGCCGCCGAAGCCGCCGCCCTCGCCGCCGAGCAGGCTGCCGCGGCGGCCGAAGCCAAGGCCGCGGCCGATGCCGCGGCCGCGGAGGCCGCCGCGGCGGCAGCTGAGGCCGGCGAACCCCTGCCCGATGATGCCCCGCCGGTCGACGCGGTCACCGCCCTCGCCGAGGACGGTCCCGCCGGGGACCACGACAGCCACGACACCGAGGCTGCGGTCGATGAAGCCTTGGTCGACGCCGCCCCGGTGGACGGAGCCTTGGTCGGCGCCGCCCCGGTCGATGGTCCCGCGGAGGACGGCAGCGCCGCCCCGGCGCTGTTCGTCTACCAGCCCGCCGATCCGATCGAGCCGGCGCCGCTCGACGCCTACGGCCTCCGGCTCATCGCCAGCCGCAAGCTCTACGACCTCGGCACGCTCGTGCAGCAGTCGCCATCGCTGGCGCCGCTCGCCCCCGGCACGGTGCTGCGGGTGAACCCCTACGACTTCGATCGCCTCGGCGTGTCGGTCGGTCACCAGGTCCGGGTCAAGACCCCGAAGGGGATGCTCATGGCCGAGATCACCGTCGACGCCACGGTGCCCCGTGGCGCGGCAGGCGTCTACGTCAACCAGCCCGGCATCACCATCACCTCGCTCATCGACGCCACCGAGCGGGTCACCGACCTGCGGGTCGACACGGGAGCCGAGGGATGAGCGCCGCGCTGCTGGCCCAGGTCACCACGTCGGTGCCGGTGAACGCCTCGACCCAGGGCGATCCGCTGCTCGCCGGCCCCATCGATCTGGCGGTCGTGCTGATCGTGCTCGCCAAGGTCCTCATCGTGTTCGTCCTGCTGCTCGTCGCCACCATGTTCATGGTCTGGTTCGAGCGCAAGATCCACGGTGACATGACCAACCGCATCGGGCCCAACCGAGCGGGTCCGTTCGGCATCCTGCAGACCCTCGCCGACGGCATCAAGTTCTTCTTCAAGGAGGACCTGCTGCCCGATCGGGCGGCGAAGCGGGTCTTCATCCTCGCTCCGTTCCTGTCGTTCGTGCCCGCCTTCCTGCTGTTCTCGATCGTCCCCATCGGCGGCGACTTCAACAACGGCAACAACGGCGTGATCACCGTCTTCGGGCACGACACCTACATGCAGCTCGCGGATCCGCCCATCGGCATCCTGTTCGCGCTGGCCATGTCGTCGGTCGCGGTCTACGGCATCATGCTCGCCGGCTGGTCCTCGGGGTCGAAGTACCCGCTGCTCGGCTCGGTCCGGGCCTCGGCCCAGATGGTCTCCTACGAGGCGGCCATGGGCCTGTCGGTGATCGCGGTCATCCTCGTCACCGGCGTGCTCAGCACCCACAGCATCGTGGGCTGGCAGGCCGGCGCCGGCCCCGGCAACGTCGTGCCGAACTGGGCGGTGTTCCTCACGGGGCTGGTCCCGTTCGTCATCTTCGTGATCGCCGGTACCGCCGAGCTCAACCGGCCCCCGTTCGACCTCGTCGAGGCCGAGCAGGAGCTCGTCGGCGGCTTCAACACCGAGTACAGCTCGATCCGCTTCGCGCTGTTCTTCCTCGCCGAGTTCATGAACGTGATCACCATGTCGGCGATCTTCGTCACCATGTTCCTGGGCGGCCCGAGCGGGCCGGCCCCGTTCGGCCCCGGCTGGCTGTGGGGCGTGTTCTGGTTCGTGCTGAAGGTCCTGTGCTTCTTGTTCATGTTCGTGTGGTTCCGGGCCACGCTGCCGCGCTTCCGCTACGACCAGCTGATGGACTTCGGGTGGAAGCTCCTGATCCCCCTGGCGCTCGCCTGGCTGATCCTGCTGGCCACCGTGATCCTCACCGTGCAGGAGAAGTGGAACCCCGCCATCGTCGCCGCCGGCGTGATCTTCGTCGGGTTCGGTGGCTACCTGCTGCTGCGCGCCGCCGTGACGGCCGGGCACGCCAAGCGTGCCCTCGAGGAGACGAGCAGCTGATGGGCTACCTCGAAGGATTCGGTGTCACCTTCCGGCAGGTCTTCAAGAAGGCGATCACCAAGGAGTACGAGATCGGGGGTGGCGAGAAGGCCCCCAAGCCCGAACGCCTCCACGGCCGTCACGTCCTGAACCGCTACGAGGACGGCATGGAGAAGTGCATCGGCTGCGAGCTCTGCGCCGGTGTCTGCCCCGCCCGCTGCATCTACGTGCGCGGCGCGGACAACCCCGAAGACGACCCGGTGTCGCCGGGGGAGCGCTACGGCTTCATCTACGAGATCAACTACCTGCGGTGCATCCACTGCGATCTCTGCGTCGAGGCCTGCCCGACCGAGGCGATCACCGAGTCGAAGCTGTTCGAGTTCTCCTTCACCAACCGGCAGGACGCGATCTACACCAAGACCGAGCTCCTCGTGGGTGACGACGGCATGCCCCAGCACCTGCCCTGGGAGGACTGGCGACCGGGCGAGGATCAACACACCTCGGGATGGATGCGCGCCACCTCACCCGCGGGCGATGCCGACTTCGAGAACACGGTCGCCTGGTCCGGCGAGTTGGGCTACGGCGTGCGCGAGGCCGAGAAGGGCCAGGCGTTCGAGGACGTCATCGCCACCCCCGCGAGCGGGCACGGCGACGACCACGGTCACGGCGACGACCCCGGTCACGGCGATCACGACGACCACGACCACGGGGGTGGTCACTGATGACCGTCGAGACCATCACGTTCTTCGTCTGTGCGCTCATCGTGATCGCCGGCGCGTTCGGCGTCATCTGGTCGCGCAACCCGGTGCACTCGGCGCTCAGCCTCGTGGCGACCCTGTTCGGGGTGGCCGTGCTCTTCCTCAACCAGAACGCGCAGCTGCTCGCCGCCGTGCAGGTCATCGTCTACACCGGTGCCATCGTCGTGTTGATCCTGTTCGTGATCATGCTCCTCGGGGTCGACCAGGAAGAGGACATCTACACCGAGCCGCTGGTGGGCCAGCGCACCCTGGGCGCCATCGTCGGCGTGGCGCTGTTCGCGATCGTGTTCGGGGTCTTCATCATCGGCGGGCCCAAGGTCGTCACCGGCCAGCCCAACTGCACCAACGGCAAGGTCGTCACGACCGGCAACGCCTACGAGCAGCAGTGCGTCGCGGTCGACAAGGGTCTCGAGACCGTCGCGGATCGGCCCAACGTCAACCAGATCGGTCGCGTGCTGTTCACCGACTTCGCGTTCGCGTTCGAGATCACCGCCGGCCTGCTCACGATCGCCGTCGTCGGCGCGGTGCTGCTCGCCAAGAAGCCCACCGACGTGCAGCCCATCCCCGAACCCGAGGACCTGGGCTACGAGAACGTCGACGACATCGAGACCGACGCGGAGGAGCTGGCATGAGCGGCGGTTCGCTGACCATCGGCTACCTCGTGCTGTCCGCGATGCTGTTCGCCCTCGGGGCGGCCGGCCTGCTCCGGCGGCGCAACCCGCTGGTCATGTTGATGTGCGTCGAGCTCATGCTCAACGCCGTCAACCTCACGTTCGTGACCTTCGGCCGGATGCTCAACGACATCACCGGCCAGGTCATCGTGTTCTTCGTCCTGGTGGTTGCGGCCGCCGAGGTCGTCGTGGGCCTGGGGATCATCGTCGCCATCGCCCGCCGCCGACCCGGTGCCACAGCCGATGACATCACGGTGTTGAGGGGATAGCGGTGGTTTCTCTCGTTTGGCTCATCCCAGCCCTGCCTCTGGTCGGGTTCCTGGTGCTGCTGTGCTGCGGCAAGCGCCTGGGCGACCCGTGGGCGGGCTGGCTCGCGACCCTCATGTGTGGCGGTGCCTTCGTCACCGCGCTGGTGGTGTTCGCCGGCCTGCTCAACCAGCCCGAGCACACCTATGAGCACACGTACTTCACGTGGATCCCCGCCGGGGCCTTCCACGTCGACATGAACGTGCTCCTCGATCCGATGTCGATGGCGATGGTGCTGTTCATCACCGGCGTCGGTTCCATGATCCACCTGTACTCGGTCGGGTACATGCACGGCGACGCCAAGTACGAGAAGTTCTTCGTCTACCTGAACCTCTTCATCGCCGCCATGCTCGTGCTGGTGCTCGGCGGGAACCTGCTGCTCACCTTCCTCGGGTGGGAGGGCGTGGGCGCCTGCTCCTACTTCCTCATCTCGTTCTGGTTCGAGAAGCCGGCCAACGCGTCGGCCGGCAAGAAGGCCTTCATCACCAACCGCGTCGGTGACTGGGGCTTCATGGTCGGCATGTTCTTCGTGTTCTTCACCTTCGGCACGCTCAACTACGCCGAGTTCCTGCCCGAGGCCCACAGCGCCGCGCAGACCGCGCTCACGATCATCGCGGTGATGCTCTTCATCGGGGCGATCGGCAAGTCGGCGCAGATCCCGCTGTACCTCTGGCTGCCCGACGCCATGGCGGGCCCCACGCCGGTGTCGGCCATGGTGCACGCGGCCACGATGGTCACCGCGGGTGTCTACCTGATGTGTCGCATCAACCCGGTGCTCGCGTTCTCCGCCAGCTGGGTGCCGACCACGATCGCGTGGGTCGGGGTCATCACCGCCCTCGTTGCGGCCACGATGGCGACGGCGCAGATGGACATCAAGAAGGCCCTCGCGTACTCCACCGTGAGCCAGCTCGGTTACATGTTCCTCGCGGTGGGCGTCGGCGCCTACTGGGCCGCCATCTTCCACATGATCACCCACGCCTTCTTCAAGGCGCTCATGTTCCTCGGCTCCGGATCGGTGATCCACGGCATGGACGAGGAACAGGACATGCGCCGGATGGGCAACCTTAAGAAGTACATGCCGATCACCTCGGCCACCTTCATCGTGGGCTGGCTCGCCATCGCCGGCGTGCCGCCGTTCTCGGGCTTCTTCTCGAAGGACGAGATCCTGACCTACGCCCTCGCCAACAACCCGGCGCTGTACGTGGTCGGCCTGGTCGCCGCGTTCCTGACCGCCTACTACATGGGCCGGGTCGTCTACCGCACGTTCTACGGCGAGGAGAAGTGGCCGGTGGTGCCGGTCCCCGAGCACGATCAGACCCTCGCCCAGGCGCTCGCCGGCGCCGGTGACGACGAGCGGGCCGCCGCCCTGGCCCTCGTGCCCGACCTCGACCTGTCCTTCGACCCCGAACCGACCCACGGGCACTTCGGGGCGGAGCACCACCCCCACGAATCGCCCTGGACCATGACCGTCCCGCTCATCGTGCTGGCGTTCTTCGCGGCGGTCGCCGGGTTCATCAACCTGCCCCTGCCGGTCGGCCAGCTCCAGTTCCTCGAGCACTGGCTCGAGCCGGTCTTCGCCGGCGGCCACCCCGCCGAGCTCACCTACAGCTCCAGCGAGATCCTGGGGCTGTTGGCACTGGGCGCGCTCGTGGCGATCGCCGGGTGCGGCCTCTCCTACCTCGTGTGGCACCGCAGCCGGTCGAACCAGCGGTCGTTGCAGCCGGCGTTCTTCGGCAACGCCTGGTACTACGACATCATGGTGACCCGGTTCATGGGGGGCCCGGGCCGGGCTGCGTTCGCCGCGCAGGCCTGGTTCGATCGCACGGTCATCGACGGCATCGTCAACGGCGTCGGGGTCGCCACCGTCGAGGCGGCGGCCTGGTCGCGGCGCTCGCAGAGCGGCTACGTCCGCCGGTACGCGCTCGGCATCGCGCTCGGCAGCGTCGTGCTCCTCGGGTTCCTCGTCACCAAGGTCGTGTCCGGATGAGTGCCGTGGTCCTCGCCTCCGAATCCACCGTGAGCTTCCCGCTGCTCCCGGCCATCGTCCTCATGCCGGTGGTGGGCGCGTTCGTGATCGCCCTCATCCCGCGGAGCCGGCCCGATCTCGTGCGCCTGACCGCCATCGTCAGCGCCATCGGCACCGCCGCGCTCGCGATCTACATGCTCTGCATCTTCGAGCCCGACAACGCCAGCTTCCAGTTCGTCAGCCAGGCCACCTGGATCCAGTCGCTCGACATCAAGTTCTACCTGGGCGTCGACGGCATCTCGTTGTTCCTCGTCGTGCTCACCGCCGTGCTGTTCCCGCTCGCGCTGTTCGCCGCGAAGCCCACGCATGACGACAAGGGCTACTACGCGTGGATCACGCTGCTCGAAGCCGGTTGCATGGGCGTGTTCCTGGCCCTCGACCTCTTCTTGTTCTTCATCATGTTCGAGCTCACCATCGTGCCGCTGTACATGCTGATCGGCCAGTGGGGGCACGGCCGGCGGGTGTACGCCGCCAACAAGTTCTTCCTGTACACGCTGCTCGGGTCCGTCTTCATGCTGATCGCCATCGTCGTGCTGGCGGTCAACGCCCACGCCGGTGATGCCGGCTCGATCAGCTTCGACCTGCAGAAGGTCGTCGCCTCCCAGGCCGTCGACAAGGGCCTCGCCCGCTGGCTCTTCCTCGGCTTCGCTGTGGCGTTCGCCGTCAAGACCCCGCTGTTCCCGTTCCACACGTGGCTGCCCGACGCCCACACCGAGGCACCCACGGCTGGTTCCATCGACCTCGCCGCGGTCGTGTTGAAGCTCGGGACGTACGGGTTCCTGCGCTACGGCCTGTACCTGTTCCCCGAAGCGTCGATCTACTTCGCCCCGTTCATCTTGACCCTCGGGGTGATCGGCATCATCTACGCCGCGGTGGTCGCGGCGATGCAGAAGAACCTCAAGCGCCTGGTGGCGTACTCGTCGGTGTCCCACATGGGCTTCGCGGTCATCGGCCTGTTCTCGCTGACCACGATCGGCATCGAGGGCAGCGTCATGGTGATGATCAACCACGGCATCGCCACGGGCGCACTGTTCATCCTCCTCGGCTACCTCTACAAGCGCCGTCACACCTACGAGATCGCGGAGCTCTCCGGCCTGCAGAAGGTCGCCCCGTGGTTCGCCGGTGCCTTCACGCTCGTGATGCTCGCCTCGATCGGCCTGCCCGGGCTCAACGGCTTCGTCGGCGAGTTCCTCTCTCTGCTCGGCACCTTCATCGCGTACCGCTGGTGGGCCATCGTGGCGGCCACCGGCGTGATCATTGCGGCGCTGTACCTGTTGTGGGCCTACCAGCGGGTGTTCCACGGCGAGCCGAGCGAGGACAACAAGCGCTTCCCGGACCTGAGCACCGCCGAGCGACTCGTGCTCGTCCCGCTCATCGCGCTGATCGTGTTCCTCGGGGTGTACCCCAAGCCCGTGCTCGACCGCATCGAGCCGTCGGTCAAGGCGCTCGTGGCCCATGTCGAAGAGGCGAACAAGGACCAGGGCTGGCACGAGCCCCACGGTGAGGGCCCGACACCCGAGTCCCGCAACGCCGAGCAACCGGCCAGCCCGAGCACGGAGGCGCCCCGATGAGCGCCCTGCTCGCCACCCTCACCAACGTCGCCGTGTTCGCGCAGGCCGGCGTCGACACCCCCAACCCCGGGGGCGCACCGACGGCGCCGACCGTCGGCGGGCGCATCGCCAGTTCGGCGACCACCCTCACCACGCCGGACGTGGCCTGGCGGGCGCTCGCGCCGCTGATCATCCTCGGCGTGGGCGCGGTGCTGCTCATCACGATCTCGTCGCTCGTGCGCGCCAAGCTCCCCAAGTCGTTCTTCTCGCTCTTCACCGTGGCCGTGGCGGGTCTGGCCTTCGCCTCGACCGTGCCCCTGTGGGCCCGGGTGCAGGGCTGGGACCACCTCCTGTGGTGGAACCTCGACACCGGGACGACCGGGCCGTTCTCCACGCTCGGCTCGTCGTGCGCGTCGCTCGGACCGTCCTGTGGTGCCGTGGGCATCGACGGCTTCAGCCTGGCGATCACGATGGTGATCTGCGCCTCGATCATCCTCGGGGCGTTGTTCTCGGCGGACTACCTGCAGCGCGAGGGCCTCGACGGGCCCGAGTTGTACGTGCTCATGTTGCTGTCGGGTGCCGGCGGCATCGTCATGGCCGTGGCCAACGACCTGATCATCGTCTTCCTCGGCCTCGAGACCCTCTCGATCGCCGTCTACGTCCTGGTCGCGATGCACCGCAAGCGGGTGCAGTCCCAGGAGGCCGGGCTCAAGTACTTCGTGCTCGGCGGCTTCTCCTCCGCGTTCTTCCTCTACGGCGTGGCCATGGTCTACGGCGCCACCGCCACGACCAACGTCGTCAAGATCAAGACCCTGTTCGCCACCGGGATCGCCGCCCCCCTCCCGACCAACGACATCGGCCCGTTCACCCCGGGGTGGCACCTCAACAGCCCGTTGCTGCTGTTGGGGCTCGGCCTGATGCTGGTCGGCCTCGGCTTCAAGGTGGCGGCGGTGCCGTTCCACTTCTGGAGCCCCGACGCCTACGACGGCGCCCCGACGCCCGTGACCGGGTTCATGGCGGCCGCAGTCAAGGCCGCGGCGTTCGCGGCGCTGGTGCGCATCTTCGCCGTCGGCTTCCAGACCTACTCGAGCGACTGGCGGCCGGTGATCGCCGCGCTGGCGGCCCTGTCGATGGTGGTGGGCTCGCTGCTCGCCATCGTGCAGACCAACGTCAAGCGCACGCTGGCGTATTCGTCGATCAGCCACGCGGGCTTCATCTTGATGGCGCTCCAGGCCTCCTCGACGGGAGGCAACCAGGCGATCCTCTTCTACCTCATCACGTACATGTTCATGGTCGCCGGCTCGTTCGGCATCGTGATGATCGTGGCCCGCAAGGGCGACGGCCGCACGACCCTCGATGACTACCGCGGGCTGGGTTCGACGAACCCGGGCCTCGCCCTGCTCTTCACGATCTTCCTGCTGTCACAGGCCGGTGTCCCGTTCACCTCGGGGTTCGTGGCCAAGCTCTACACGGTGATCGCGGCCATCGACGGCGGCGCCACCTGGCTCGCCATCATCGGCATGGTGTCCTCGGTCGTCGCCACGTACCTGTACCTGCGCATCATCGTGTCGATGTACATGAGCGGCAGCGTCGAGGACGGCACGATGCCCCCCGCGACGCGAGCCAGCCGCCTCAAGATCCCGTTCGGTGCCGGCCTGGCGCTGGCGGTGTGCCTGCTGGTCACCATCGGGGCCGGGATCTTCCCGGGCCCGCTGACCGACTTCACCGGCAACGGCACCTCGGTGCTCGTGAACGTGGCGGAGCCGCCCGCCGTGGCCCCCGCCGGGACCGGCCTCGGCGTGGCCCCCCAGGGTTCGGACCCGCAGAGCTCGGGCCAGGGTGCAGGCGCAACTGGGGCGACCGACACCGGCACGCAGCAACCGGCCGAAGCCCCGACGCCCTCCGCGCCCTGACCGCTCAGGTCGGTGGGCGGGGTGCCACGGTGCGGTAGGACAGCACGGCGATGCACCCGAGCATGACGAGCACGAGGTACAGGCGGGCCACGGTCAACGGCTCCGGCGTCGTGAGCCCGGCGTTGACACCTTGGCAGGTGGCGACGATCGCGGCCATGAGGCCGCACGCGGCCGTGATGCCGAAACGTTCGGTGAAGGCCGGCCACGTACCGGGTGCGTGGCCAACGGTGACCGTAGTTGCAGGCGGGCGAGGGGTCATCTGCTGTGCATCGGCACCTCGGTGGCCCGGGTTGAGCACATCTTGGCGGGTGGCGGGCGACCCCGCGTGGGCGGCCGCGCCGACGGGCATGAAAGGGACGCGGCGGATTTCGTGGTTTGTGCTTCCGTTCACTAGGGTTTCCGAACGATGCTCGCCCAGGTATCCGACGCCGCAACGGCCGCATGTTCCGGCTCCAACGGCTGTCCTCTCGACTACTCCGACTTCCTCCGCCAGTACCTCACCGTCGCCATCCTGGCGGGGGTGGCGATTGGTCTTGTCGGCCTGCTCCTCGGGATCTCCCTGATCCTGCGGCCCAAGCGGCGCGAGGGTCGTTATCAGCGCCAGAAGCTCCTCACCTACGAGAGCGGCGTCGACCCGGTCGGGTCGGGTTGGTCCCAGAGTCAGGTGCGGTACTACATCTTCGCCCTCCTCTTCGTCATGTTCGACGTCGAGGCGGTCTTCATCTTCCCGTGGGCTGCCAACCTCGAGACCTACGACCGCTTCGGTCTCATCGAGATGCTCGTCTTCATGGCCCTGTTGGTCCTCGGCCTGGTCTACGCCTGGCGGAAGAAGGTGCTCCAGTGGCTGTCTTGAGAGGAGCGATTCGCTGATGGGTCTCGTCGAGTCCGGCAAGATGCCCAAGAAGATCACCGGCATGCTCAACATGGCGCGCAAGTACTCGCTGTGGTGCTACCAGTGGGGCCTGGCGTGCTGCGCCATCGAGATGGGCGCCGCCTTCGTGGCCCCGCGCTACGACATCATGCGCCTCGGGGTCATCCCCTTCCCGGCCAGCCCCCGCCAGGCCGATCTGGTGATCGTGTCGGGCACCCTCACCGACAAGATGGCTCCCGCCCTGCGCCGCCTGTACGAGCAGATGCCCGACCCCAAGTACGTCATCAGCATGGGCAGCTGCGCCAACTGCGGCGGTCCCTACTGGGACTCGTACTCGGTGACCAAGGGCGTCGACCAGATCATCCCGGTCGACGTGTACATCCCCGGTTGCCCGCCCCGCCCCGAGGCGCTGCTCGAGGGCATCCTGCTGCTGCAGGAGCGCATCCTCAACGAGGACCCGGCCGAGCGTTGGAAGGGTGATCCCATTGTCGTCGGCTGACGTCACCGACGCCCCGGCCGATGCCGACGAGACCCCGCGCGACGAGCTGCGCGAGGGCCTGCTGGCCCTGATCACGGGCGAGCTCGGCGACGCCGTCGTCGGCTCGCACATCCGCGCCGGCGACGACCTGTGGGTCCGGGTCACCCGGGACGCGTGGCGCACCACGGCCGAGGTCGCCAAGCGCAAGCTCGGCCTCGCCTACTTCGACTTCCTCTCCGGGCTCGACTGGATGCCATCGCCCTACGGGCGCGACATGGACAGCCAGGAAGACATCGTGGTCCACGGCAAGGACGCCAAGGAGCCCGCGCCGATGGCGTCGGGCTACGCCGGGGGCGACACCCGCTTCCAGGTCTTCGCCCGGGCGATCAGCCCGACCGCGTTCTACGGCGTCACCTTCAAGGTCGATCTACCCGACGACGACCTCGCCCTCGACACCTGGGTGCCCGTCTATGCCGGCGCGAACTGGCACGAGCGGGAGTGCCGGGAGATGTTCGGGTTCACCTTCACCGGCCACCCGTGGCCCGAGAACCTGTACCTGCCGACCGCGTTCGAAGGGTTCCCGTTGCGCAAGGACTTCCCGTTGCTCGCCCGCCGCGCCAAGCCGTGGCCGGGCCTCGTGGATGTCGAACCGATGCCCGGCGATG
>JBBQHT010000148.1:0-11707 GCA_038324235.1 Acidimicrobiales bacterium | reverse complement strand
GCCGCCCCGTCGGCTGACGTGGTCGCCACGCCCCGCGAGGCGCACACGCCCCCGCCGATCGCCTCTAAGTCCGAGGTTTTCATGTTGTTCCTGTCCGAGCGCGAGGACCCCGAGCCCTTCTACACGAAGCTCGCCGACCGGTCGGTGGCCGAGTTCCCGTTCCCGCTCCTGGATCGATTCGTGCTCGACCTCGGCGCCGGGCCGGGGCACTACACCGCCGCGCTCCAGCGCGCGGGCGCCACCGTCGTGCCGATCGACCTCGGTGCGGAGAACATGCGCAAGGCCGGCGAGGCGGGCCTGGCCGCCGTGCAGACCGACGCGACCCGGTTGCCGTTCCCGGCCGCCTCCTTCGACGGCATCTTCTGCTCGAACATGCTCGAGCACGTGCCCGAGGCATCGCAGGTCATCGATGAGATCGAGCGGGTACTCAAGCCGGGCGGTTGGGCGTGGATCAGCTGGACCAACTGGTACTCGCCGTGGGGTGGCCACGACATCACCCCCTGGCACCTGCTCGGTCCCAAGATGGGCCCGAAGGTGTACGAGCGGATCCACGGCGGCCCCGCGGAGCGCAATCCCCCGTTCGACGGCCTGTGGCCGACCTACATCGGTCGGGTCCTCAGCGATGTGCACAGCCGCACCAAACTGCGCGTGCTCGACGCGGTGCCCCGCTACTACCCCTCCCAGCGCTGGGTGCTGAAGGTGCCCGGCCTGCGCGAGGTCGTCACGTGGAACTGCCTGATCATGGTCGAGCGGATCGATGACCGCCGCAGCACCGCAGGAGGTGCGACATGACCGCCCTGGGCAAGTTGCCCGAGCACCTGTCCACCGACGACCCGAGCGCGCCGTTCACCCAGTCGTCCTGGCGCTACACCGCCCGGCGCGCGCTGCGGCGCACGCGTGAGCTGCTCGGCGACGATCCGGTCTTCCTCCCGATCGTGTTGCGAGCCACGCCGACCGGCACCGTGCGCAAGCTGACCGATGCCACGCAGATCGTGATCGAGGGCTTTCCGCGCTCCGGCAACACGTTCGCGTTCTTCGCGCTCACCTACGCCGAGCAGCAGGCGGGCCGCACGGTCAACATCTCGAGCCACGTGCACACGCCGTCGCAGGTCAAGCTGGCGGTGACCGAGCGGTTCCCCACCCTCGTCGTGATCCGCAAGCCCGTCGACGTGATCACCTCGCTGCTCATCGCGGCTCCCCACGTGGCCTTCGACGCCGCGATCAAGGAGTACACGCACCACCACCGCGAGATCCTGCCGTTCCGCGACCGCTTCGTGATCGGTTCGTTCGACCAGGTCACCAAGGACTTCGGCGCCGTGACCGCGCGGGTGAACGAGATGTTCGCCACCGACTTCGCGTGCTTCGACCCGACCGACGAGAACACCGATGCGGTGTTCGCGGCGATCGACGAGAACCACCGCGTGCTCCACGGCGGCACCGAGAACGTCGTGCCCCGGCCCTCGGATCTGCGCAAGGCCGAGAAGGACTGGTTGCTCGAGCAGCTCGCCCAGCCCCGCTACGCCGATCTGCTGGCCCAGGCCGACGAGGTGTACCAGGACTACGTGTCCTGATCCGGCGCGGCCGGGCGGCTCACGACGGCGAATCCAGTGCCTGGGCGAGTTGCTTGCTGAACTGCAGCGAGCCCTTGTCGTTGGCGTGGAGGATGTCGCCGAACGCGCCGTTCTTGTAGCCCTTGTCGGTGAAGTCGATCACGCGCAACCCCCGAGCGGCGGCGGCGTCGGTGATCAACTGGTTCCCGATGTGCAACGAGTCGATGTCCACCCCGGCGGCCTTCCACGCGTCGAGGGGCACGGGCGGAATGACCACGACGACCTTCTTGCCGCTGGCCACGAGGTTGTCGAGGAGGCTGTCGAGCTCGAGGGTGCTGTAGTTCGACGCCAGCAGGTTCTCCTTCAGCTTCGGGCCGGTGTTCTTGATCGAGTCCTGTTTGAAGTCCTGGCCGTGGAACATCGAG
The DNA here is from genome assembly GCA_038324235.1 of Acidimicrobiales bacterium. Taxonomy (GTDB): domain Bacteria; phylum Actinomycetota; class Acidimicrobiia; order Acidimicrobiales; family Acidimicrobilacustridaceae; genus JBBQHT01. The sequence continues at coordinate 9,732 of JBBQHT010000148.1, read as the reverse complement.
ACCTCACCGTCGGGCTTGAGCATCTGCTGCCAGTCCTCTTCGGTGCGCACGTCGAACTCCTTGGGCTTGGGCTTGCCCTGGACCTCGCGGAGGGTCGCGTCCCAGACGGTGCGCGGGCGGCGGAGGACGCCCCGGTTGCGCACCATCGCGATGTTGTCGTTCAGCGACCGTTCCACCTCGCCAGTGGCCGACGCATCGGTCTCGCGGAGGACCCGACCGAAGATCACGTCGGCCTGCTGGGGGTCCTGGTTCAACTTGAGGAAGTCGGTGTGCAGCAGATCGACCGGATGGATCCCGATCACGATCAGGTCCGGGTCGAGGTCCTTGAGCACGATCTCGTTGCTCCACCGCAAGCGGGTCTGCAGCGGGGCGCCGACGATGGAGGCGTTGTAGACGTTCTTGTACGCGGTCGAGTTCTTGGTGAAGAACGCCGGGCTGATCGCCGTGTCCATCATCGAGTTCCCGAAGAACACGACGCCGACGTGTCGATCGTCGCCGCTGAGCTCGGCGAGGCGCTCGGCCTTGAGGATCATCTCCGACGAGTCCCCCGCTCGCAAGGTCTCGAACTGGTTCTCGATGACCCGCACGAAACCTTCGAACAGAAACATGACCACCAGGACGACGGCGGCGGCGGTGATCCACGGGTGGCGCGGACGCGTGAAGATCCGGGCGGTCCACGAGGGTCGCGGCGACGCGGTGGCCGGCCCGGCGGCGGCGGGCTTGGTGGTGGTGGGATCGGCGGCGCCGATCGACTCGTCGTGAACGACCACAGGGACTCCGGAGCGATCCGGCGGGAGCCGGGCGGGGGACGGTACCGGGCGAGGATCGTAGCCGTCGACCTCGCCGAATCCCGGGCAGGTCGGCGGGAACGGCCTCCGGCCGGGCGCCCGTGTCCCCGGGCGGGGTCAGCGCACGTGGCTGTAGGTTGGCGACATGCCTGGTGAGCGGGAGTCGATCGCGTTTCCGGGCCAGGGCGTGGACCCGCGAGATCTGGCCCGGGTACTGCACGCCGGCGCCGCGCACCCGTTGGTGGCCACGTTGGCCTCCCGCCTCGGGACCGACGACTGGGACGGCCTCGATCTGCTCGACACCCGGGTGGCCCAGCCCGCGGTGTACACGGCGGGTCTCGTGCAGGTCGCGCTCGAGGACGTCCCCCGTCCGGGCGAGCCCGGTGCCCCGGTCGCGGCCTTCGGGCACAGCCTCGGTGAGCTGGCCGCCCTGGCCTTCGCGGGTGCGTTCGGCGCGGAGGCCGGGCTCGATCTGGTGATCCGGCGGGCGGCGATCGGCCACGCAGTGCAGGCCCAGCGGCCCGGCCGGATGCTCGTCGTCATGCGCCTCGACGGCCCGCAGGTCGAGTGGGTCCGCCGGCAGGTGGTCGCCCGGGATGCCGGCGCGTTGGAGGTGGCGGTCGTCAACGGTCCGGGGCAGTTCGTGCTCAGCGGCGACCACGAGGCCACCGCGGTGGCGATGGAGCTGATCGCCGAGCTGGGTGGGGTCGCCCGCCCGTTGACCATCGGTGGGGCGTACCACTCGCCGTTGATGGTGCCCGCGGTGCAACCGCTGATCGACGCGGTCGCCGCCCTCGAGCTGCACGATCCCGCGATCCCGGTGGTGTCGTGCACCGCGCAGACCGTTGTGACCTCGCGTGACCAGATCCCGGTCGTGCTGGGGCGGGCGCTCGTGCTCCCGGTGCGTTGGGTCGAGACCCTCGAGGCGGTGGCGGCGCTGGACGTGGACCGCGCGATCGATGCCGGCCCGAGCCAGACGCTGGCCAACCTGGCCCGCTTCGCCCCGGTGCTCACGTTTCGATCGCTCAGCCCCGACCCGGCTCGCTGATGCGACGGGGCTCGTTGCGGGCCCCGGCCCGCTCCTGCGACCCGGCTCGTTGACCGTGGCGAGCGCCGTGGTGCCCACGGGTGCCGTTCGGCTCACCGTGGGGGGTGGCGACCACTAACGTACCGCCGTGCAAACCCAGCAGGGCATGCTCTTCAACTCGATCCAGTACGCCCTCTTCCTCGCCGCGGTCGTGGCGGTCTACTGGGTCCTGCCTCGCCTCTTCGCGGCCAACGAGGCCGCGGGCCGGCGCGCTCGGCTCGTCCTGCTGCTCCTCGCCTCGTACCTGTTCTACGCGACGTGGGACTGGCGCTTCTGCTTCCTGCTCGCCGGGATCACCGTCGTCAACTACGTCGTGGGGCGCGAGCTGGGGCGGACCGATGAGCCGTCGCGCCGCCGCCTGTTGCTGTGGGTCTCGATCGGGTCGACCCTGGGCGCGCTCGGGATCCTGAAGTACCTCGGGTTCCTCGTCGAGAGCTTCGCCGAGCTGCTCAACACGTTCGGGCTGCACGAGACCTGGGCGCTCGACATCATCCTGCCGCTCGGAATCTCGTTCTTCACGCTCCACACGCTGAGCTACGTCGTCGACATCTTCCGCCGCGAGCTCGAACCGTCCGACGATCCGCTCGCGTTCGGGGTCTTCGTGGCGTACTTCCCCCAACTTCTCGCGGGTCCCCTCACCCGCGGCAAGCGGATGCTGCCCCAGTTCACCGCGCTACCAGCCGGCATCGATCGCATCAAGTGGCAGCAGGGCCTCGAGCTCATCCTCATCGGGGTCTTCCAGAAGGTGGCGATCGCGGACGCGCTGGCCCCGTTCACCCGGCAGCTCTTCGCAGCCGCCGACGTATCGGCCAACCGCAACTTCTTCATGCTCCTCGTCGGCATGGCCGCCAGCGTCGTGCAGTTCGTGCTCGACTACGCCGGCTACTCGAACATCGCCCGCGGCAGCTCCAAGCTGCTCGGCATCGAGCTGCCGTACAACTTCCGCCAGCCGATCACGCGCTCGCGCAACTTCCAGGATTACTGGCGCCGGCACAACATGACCCTGATGGCCTGGTTCCGCGACTACGTGTTGCGCCCGTTGCGCCTCCGCAACGACTCGCCGGTCCGATCGTCGCTGCTGCTGATCCTGGTCTTCACGCTGTCCGGGCTGTGGCACGTCGCGAGCTGGGGCTGGGTGCTGTGGGGCCTCTTCGTGGGGTGCTGGGTGGCGGGCGAGATCCAGGTCAACCGCTACCGCGAAGCCGATCGCCTCGCCCGGGTCAAGGCCGAGGTCGACGCTGGTCGGGGCGACACCGCCGTGCTCACCCGCGCACCGACCCGCACCCAGGCGGTGCTGCGCCAGGTCGGGTCTTCGGTGTACGTGGTCGCGGTGCTCGGGTTCTCGATGGTGCTGTTCCGCTCCCCCACCATCAGCGACGCGCTGGCGTACTACCGCGAGATCTTCGCCTTCTCCTGGACCCCGCTCGACTGGGACAACGTGGGCCTCTTCGTCTACGCGATCCTTGCGGTCATCGTGATCGACCACCGCGAGCACCGCATGGAGCTGGCCGAGGGCCGGTCGGACCCGCCGACGATCCCCCGCGCCGTGCTGTGGGGTCTCATGCTGTGCCTCATCGTCGTGTTCACGGGCGGCGTCGTGCAGCCGTTCGTGTACTTCCAGTTCTGAGCAAAGGATCGATATGGACAACCAGGACATCTTCGACGTCATCAAGGCCGAGGCGACCCAGATCCTCGACGCGTCCGCCGACCTGATCACGCCCGACGCCAAGCTGGGCGAGACGCTCGAGGCGGACTCGGTGGATCTCATCGAGATCGCCGGCGTGCTCGAGCGCACCTTCGGCGTGCAGCTCGAGGATCACGAGCTGCACGATCTGGTGACGGTGGGCGACTTCGTCGACCTAGTGGCGAGCAAGCGCTGATCCGGACCCAGAAATTGGGGCGTTCCGTCGGTGGTCAACCGACGATCGGTCTCAATTTCGGGCTCTTCGAGCGGATCCGTGGGTCGGTTTCGGGACCCGAGGTCACATGAACAGGTGATCGTCGTCGGGCTCGGGGTCGATGACGGCTTGGTCCGGATCCATGTAGCCCTCGCTCCACCGCCAGGTCGCGCCGGCACCGACGCGGGCCCGGGCGGCCTCGATCTCGTCCTCCCAGGTGGGGACCTCGGCGCGGGCCAACGACGAGTAGCGGTAGTTGCGCCAGGTCCGGCGCACCCACATCGCGAGCCACGGGCCGATCATCACGGCCGCGAGGGGCGCGGTCCAGCCGAGGGGTTCGCGATTGGGCAGGTTCGTGAACATCAGCCCGAGGGACAGGACGGGCAGCACGATGTAGGGAAGGTACGCGCGGATGTCGTCACGGCGGGCGCGCAGCGCGGGCACCATCGCCGCCACCAGGACGAGTCCGAGCAGGAAGGTCAGCGCCGCCGGGAGCCGTGAGCGCGTGCTGGGATCGTTGAGGGTGGCGGCGAGGGTGCGCATCGGCCACGGCAGACCGAACTCGGTCCAGATGAAGTTGAGCCACGGCGCGATCACGACGACGGTGGTGAGGGCGAGGGCGCCGATCTCGCCCCGTGCGGCCCATCCCTTCTGCAGGGCGAGCCACGCGAGCACGACGATGACCGCCAACCCGGCGTCGGGTCGGGCCAGGAACGCGCCACCCAGGCACAGGCCGGCGAGCGCGGCCCGGGTGGTGGTCAGCCGCCGTGGATCGGCCAGCATCACGCCACCGAGCACGAGGGCACTGGCGAGCTGGATCGGCAGCTGCTGGGTCCAGAACGCGGGGACGACGGCGACGATCGCGGCGGTCAGGACGGACGCGCCCCGACCGAACCAGTCGAGGGCCACACGCGCCGCCAGGGCGACCGTGCCCAGCGAGACGAGGAGCAGCGCCACCGTCGGGCCGAGGGGGAAGTAGGCCACCAGCGAGACGGTCAGCGGCGGGAACACCCCGAGCGGAACGCCGCCCGACGGCACGGCCACGCTGAAGCCGGTGCCGAGGCGCAGGTTCTCGATGAGCAGGTCGTATTCGGGTGGGAGCGCGTGCGGCGAGAGGACGGCGCGGACGGCGAGCGCGACGAACCCGATCACGACGTAGGGCAGGGCGAACACGATCCATCGGGGGGCCACGCGGCGGGCGGCGTCGAGGTCCAGAAGCGAGATGCCGCGGAAGACCCGCCGGGTCGGGGCGGGCTCGGGATCGCGTTCGGTGAACGCGAAGATGATCGTGGCCAGGACGAGGAAGACGCCCACGATCGCCCCGGCCTCGGAGGCGAGCGTCCGCCGACTGGCGTAGGCGGTGGTGATCACGCCGGCGGGGTCTTGCGCGATCGTGGCGATCGCGGCGATCACCAGCAAGGCGAACGCGGCGAGGGCGAGCGGTCGACCCGGATCCCGACCGAAGCGCAGGAGCACCACGAGCCCGATCGCGAGGATGAGCACATCGCGACCGACGAAGAGGTAGCCCACGAAGACCGCGCTGCCGAGCAGCAACAGCAACGTGCCGAGCGGGAAGCCGACACCGTCACCGCGGTCGCTGGGCGGTGCCTCCCGTCCCGTGCGCGGCGATGGGTCGCCCGGGGGCCGACGCGTGGTGAGCGCTCCGAACACGTCGGCTCGCGTTGGGCTCGGGTGGGTGCGGTCGGGCCACCCTGCGGTGGAACCCGCGCGGGGGATCGACCCCCGCTGGGTGAGCCACCAGTCGTTGAGGTAGCGGACCTTGGCGTCGAAGTCGGGATCGCGCACCAGCCACCGCTGCTGCGGCGCGAACGCCACGATCGGTTCGCCGGCCACCGTGATGCGCACCCGGCCGTCGTCGCTCGCGCCGACGGCCTGCACCGCCGACCACGCGACGGTCCGGCTGCGGCGGAACAGTCCCCGCACGGTGATGGTGTCGGGGCCGATCTCGATGCCGGTGCGCAGGATGGCCCAGGCCTGGCTGCCCGCGAGCGCCAGGGCCAACACGAGAAGGGCACGGCTGCCCGTGACGGTGCCCGTCGCGAGGACGACGAAGGTGGCGACCGCCGTGGCCGCGCCCCAGGCGAACATCTGACGGGGCGCGAGCCCGACGCGGGCGCGGCCGTTGACCTCGACCGGGAACCACCCGAGCTCGGGGTCGTAGTCCGGGGGCAGATCGGCGAACTGCGGGCCGTCGGTCATGGCGAGGCTCCCGCCGGGGGCGGCTGACCCGGTCGGCCTCCCTCGCCCGCCCGGAGCCGCTTCAACCGGCGGGGCGTGTGCACCGCGAGGTAGACGCACGCGACCAGGCCCGCGATCGTGATCACGAGGGCGTAACCGAAGGTGCGTTGCGGGTTGTAGCGCAGTTCGATGTCGAGGTGGCCGGTGTCGTCGAGGACCCAGCCGTTGACCGCGTTGAAGTCCCGGGGCGAGCCGATCGACTTGCCGTTGACGAAGGCGCGCCACCCGGGATCCCACGACTGCTCGAACAGCAGGATCGAACCTTTCGTGGCGTTGGTGCCCGTGAAGGTGAGCTGGGTGGACGACTGGGCCTTCATCGTGAGATCCGGGCCGGGATCGGGTTGGACCCGCGCGGCCAGATCGGTGAGGTCCGGCGTGAAGAGCTGGATCTGGTCAAACGGGCTGTTCGCGCCCGCATCGAGCAGGTGCCAGGTCTCGGTCGGCCCGTCGGTCTTGTCGCCGAGCACCAGCCGTTCGCACGAGGTGAAGGGCAGCGGCTTGCCGTCGATCAGGTCGCCGTAGGTGCCTTTCAGCGTGATCGGGAGGCGCTGATCGTCGGCGGCCCCATCGATCTTGGGTCCGATCCGGGCGCAGGCCGGCAACGGCGCCTTGTCGTCGTACAGGGGCGTGTTCGTCGTGCCGTTGAGCTCGATCTCGTCGATGCGCGCCTTGCCGAAGGCGTTCGGCTTGGCGCTGAGCTCTTTGATGGTCACCGTGACGTGGTCGAGGTCACCGATCGCCCGTCCCTTGTCGTCGGGCGTTCCATCGGCGTTGTCGTGGGTCGCGACTGTGGCGGGAACCGGGATGGTCACCGAAGACGTGCACACCGCGGTGGCCGGGCACTTGGCGTCGTCGGGCCTCAGGTTGCCGGCGGTTTGGGGGCCGTTGGCGTCCCCGGACTTCGTGAGATCGACCTCGTCCGGGATCTTGACGGGAGGTGACGGTTCACCGTCCTGGCGCGGCACGTCGAAGGAGAGCACCACTCGCTTGATCCCGACTGGCGCATCCTTGTCCGCCGGATCCGTGTGGGTGCGGATCGTGACGGAGGTGACCTTCTGGGGCCGGAACCCCAACCGGATCGATTCGTCCGTCACCGCCGGGGAGAGCCAGCCGGTGGTCGGGTCCCCATCGATGGCCTGGTCGCCGAACCCCTTGATCGAGCCATCGGCCCGGCTGGTCGCGACCGCGTTGCGGTCCCGCCCGATGAGATCGTTGATGACCGTGTCGGGAGTGTCGGGCCGCAATCGGTACGTGCCGGACAGGTCGAAGCTCTGCTGGCCCATGATGGCGAACCGCCGCCGGATGGTGTTCTCCTCGTCGGTGGAAGACGAGCCGCTGAAGACCGAGATCGGCGGGATCGCCGTCGTGGTCTGCACGCTGCGCGAGAACACGTAGCCCACCGGCGCCTTGGCCAGCGCGTTGGCGAGCTCCGGGTCGGAGGCGGCCTGGCGCAGCGCGTCGTCCGGGGTCTGCACGAATTCGTGGAGGTCGATCGTGGGGGTCGCGTCCGGGAACTCCATCTCCGCGATGCCAACAACCTGCGCCGCGTCCCCGATGTCGGAGGCCACGAAGTCGATGGTGTCGGTGCGATGGGACTGCGCGAAGGTCACCTCGGTCGGGGCGGTCGCCCCGCCCGACATATCGACCACCTCCTCGGTGCCGTCCGAGAATCGGAACACCCCCTTGGTGATGCCGCCGTTGTCCTTGGTGTTCTCGGGCTGGGTGATCTTGACCTTCGTCACGTCGGTCGGTTGGCGCAGCACGATGTGGAACTGGTGCTGGAACGGTGAGTCGATGCGCCGGATCTGCCACGAGGTCTTGGGGTCGCCGTCGAACGCGTTGGCCGGCCGGCTCCACAGCTGGGTGCCGCCGATGCTGCGCGGCGAGCCCGACATGTCCACCTCGGTCGCGTCCTTGAACCAGGCCACCGACTGCGTGCCCGGGACCTTGAAGAGGTTCTGCGTGGGCCGGTCGAGGTCCTGGACCTCGCTCAGCAGGTACGAGTAGTCGGGCTCATAGGACAGCAGCACCCGCAGGCGACGCCGGTTCGAGTCGGTGATGATCACCGGCGAACCCGCCTCGAGGTCGGTCTTCAGCTTCGCACTGTCCATCTCGCCGGTGTACGCCAGTGGGTTGTCGCCGTCGAGGAGGCCGGTCTGGCCGAGCGAGGCCCACGAGAACCCGTCGCCGGCGATGAGCAACGGTGCCTGGGGCCCGACGGTGTGGACGCCCGTGTAGGCATCCTTGAGCGCGTAGATCTGGACCGGTGGGATGGACTTCTCCGCGCCGGCGAGCGAACCCCGGTCCGACGCTGAGGTGGTGTTCTGACCGGGCTCGCCGAACGACGCCGCCAGCTCGAAGTCCGGGTCCTGGCGGAACGCGTCGAAGGCGGACGGTCGGGGCCGGCTCAGGTCCTGCCAGTCCAGGTCGTTGCGCAGCACGATCTCGGTCAGGCCGAGGCGGCGCATCACCGGGGCGAGCACGCCCGGTTTGTAGTTGGGGTCGCTGGCGATCAGCGAGACGCCCTCGAGGGCGTTGCCGGCGATCGGCGAGCTGAGCGGCACGCCGGTGACGACCGCGTGGTTGCGCGCATCGAGCCCGTCGAACAGGTCGTCTCCGACCCAGCCCCAGCGGTAGCGGGTGCGGCTGGTCTGGGGCAGCACCAGCGAACGCCCGTCGGTGGGCAGGGTCGCCAGGTAGTCGAAGGTCTGGGCCCAGTACTCGGGCAGGTCCTTCATGCGCTTGGTCTGGTCGTACAACCCGCCCGTCCAGAACGGGAACGCGACGACGGCGATCGTCACAAAGGCCAGACCGATCGGGATGAAGCGCAAGCGCGGCTGGCGGCGCCGGATGCTGCGATAGGCCAGCAGCACGCCGTAGGCGAACAGGGCGGCCACGCCCATCACCAGGCCGGAACCGATCTTGTACGTGTTGCGGAAGGCGGCCAGGAACTTGATGTTCGTGTAGGCGTTGAGGATCTGCCGGCCGAGGGGGCTGGCGTTGCTCTTGGGGAACGCCCCCACCAGGATGACGAGCGAGAAGAGCGCCGTCATCATGTAGAGGATGCGGACGCGCCACCGGCTCTGCCAGAGCACGAACAAGGCGACGCACGGGGGGACGAAGGTGAACGCGACGACCCACCAGTTGTTGAAGTACGCCGCACCCTGCGGCTTGAGCAGGTTGGGCCCGTCACCGAAGTACGACAACCAGTTGCCGAGGCCGCGGATCGACTCGGGCCAGGACGAGGTGAGGGCGGCGGTGTCGGCCGATTCGGTGTCGTTGAGGCGTTGGCCGAGCGCGCCCGCGGCGAACGCCGTCTTGGCGAGCATCGCCGCGCTGACCCACACGGTGAGCACGAACGCCCGGGCGATCCAGGCCAGGACGTCTCGGCCGCGCACGGAACGTTCGACCAGCACCAGGAACAGCGCCACCGAGATCAACGGCACGCAGTTGTAGACGAGGCCGGGCGTGTCGATGTTGCCGGGCAGGAACACGAGGAGGGCGAACATGGCGGCCCATCGCCACGGCCGGTCGCTGTGCACGCCGCGGAACACGACGACGAACAGCCACGGGGCGAGCGCGTAGTGGAAGTAGAGGTTGGAGGGCAGCAGGAACGTGGCCGAGAACGCGCCGAAGGCCATGACCATGCCGGCGAGGATGTGCTCGATCCCGATGCGGGGACGGAACAGGCGGACCACCA
>JBBQHT010000147.1:0-11707 GCA_038324235.1 Acidimicrobiales bacterium | reverse complement strand
TCCTGGGTGGAGAAGATGTTGCAGCTGCACCAGCGGACCTCGGCGCCGAGGGCGGTGAGGGTCTCGATCAGCACGGCGGTCTGGATGGTCATGTGCAGCGAGCCGGTGACGCGGGCGCCGGCGAGGGGCTGCGCATCGGCGTACTCGGCTCGCAGGGACATGAGGCCGGGCATCTCGTGCTCGGCAAGACGGATCTCCTTGCGGCCGAACTCGGCCAGGGCAAGGTCCGCGACTTTGAAATCGGCGGTGGTGGTGGACATGTGCGGACTCCACTTCTCGCGCGCACCCCGAAGGCGCGGCGAAACAGGTGATGGGAAAAGAAGGACAACTGCTTGTCCAGGCTGGGGTCCGCTGACACCACTCTTATCAGCCCGGGTCGTCGAGTGTAGGCGCCGCCCGGCCCCCACGTCGACACCCCGGCCGTCCTTCCCGAAATCGAGGCGGATCGTCGGCGTCGAGCCGACGGATCGTCCCAATTTCGGTGGTCCTCCCGACATCGAGGCGGATCGTCGGCGTCGAGCCGACGGATCGTCCCAATTTCGACCGGTTCTTCGTGCTGGTCGGGGCGGGCGTGGGCGGCCACTACCTTTCGGGCGTGCGCGCGTTCTATGTCCGACACGAGTACTCGGTGATCTACGTGGTGTCCTCGGTGATCTACATCGCCGTGGCGCTGAACCTGCGCTTCCTCTTGAACTGGATCGTCGGACCGATCTGGCCGATCGCCTGCATGTGGTTCGTGCCCGTGGTGGTCCGCCGGCTGACGGGGTGGACCGATCCGATCCCCGGCGAACCCGGGGACGCCACGTCGTGAGCTGGGCCGCCCACCAGTTCGAGTACTACGCCGTCCAGGGTCACCTGCCCAAGCGGTGGCTCGGGCGCATCAGCTTCCTCGGCATCGTCGTCGGCGACATGTCGTGCGACTTCTTCGGCAAGCTCTGGGCCTACGGCTTCGACATCGACGGCACGCACTACGGCCCGGATCAGCCTGCCCAGTGGCATCGAGGCTGGCCCGGTCTCGGCGTGACCCACTCGATCCTGTGGGCCTTCGTGCTGGCGGGGATCGTCTACCTCGCCACGCGCAGCCGGCCCTGGACCATCGGCGTGCTCCTCGGTGCGGGCATCCACGTGCTGACCGACGTCGGCGACAGCGTCGGCACGATGCTCGCTTTCCCGTTCTCGACCCAGACCTTCAGCGTCGGCGCCTGGGCGTACGGCGTGACGCCGGCGGGCCGGAACCTCGACGCGGCGGCGTACTACTCGAGCCTCGGCTTCGTCATGGACGTGGCGTGGCTCGTGCTCGCGCTCACGGGGTGGCGCTGCCTGACCCGCGAATACTGGCGCACGCAGATCGTCACCGCGGACCCGGGTGCCTGGGCCTGGCTCGGCCGACGGCTGCCCGAACGCGCCCTCGTGACGCTCTACCGCTGCTGGTTCATCTACGGCACCTGCCGGCTGATCGCCTGGACGATCTGGGCGCACGTGCTCGAGCAGCACCAGTGGGATCTCTCGTGGGGCGGTCCCTCGTGGATCGCGCGAGCCGAGATCTCGAACCCCCAGCCGCTGCTGACGATCGGCGTGGTCGCCGTGGTCGGGACCCTGCTCGTCCTGGCCATCAACGCGCTGGTGCGCTCTCCCGATCGGTTCTGGCGCCGGCGCTGAACGACGGCGCATCGAGGATCACTCGACGGCGAGGGCGGCCTTCATGTCCGTCAGCACCGGCACCGGACCGGGGTCGATGCCCTCCTGCGCCGCGAGGTGCAGTGACACGAAGTCGCCGAGCAGGACCAGGTCCATGAGCTGCGCGAACGGCCCGTCGCCCTCGGCGGTGATGGTGTCGACACCCGCGACGACCTCGTCGACCGCCTCGGTCACCAGGTCGAACCGCCGCATGATTTGCGGATGCTCGAACTCGTGACGCAGGTTGACCAGGTGGAACAGCTGACGCGTGGCGTCGCCGTACTGGCCGAACCCGCAGACCTCGTTGTGGCAGAGCTCGGGGATCACGTTGTGGAACGACGGGATCTTGCAGTTCTCGTTGAACTGGGCCTTCCAGCGCAGCGCCGCAGCTGCCCCGATGCCGGCCCCGCCGTACACGAGCGGAATCGTGCGCCCGATGCGGCGCGCCAACTGCTGCGCCTGGTTGCCGTCGGCCACGAGCTCGTCGCGCCGCTTCTGCAGCTGCGCCACCGCCGCGTCGATCCAGGCGCTCGCGCCCCGGAACAGCCCCATCGTCTCGAGGATGACCATCGTCGGCGCGCTCACCGCACCGATGCCCGCACGCGGCATCGGGATGCCGTCGGCGATCTTCAGGTGCGGCGCGTTCCACTCAGGGGCCATCTCCATGAGCTCCCCGCCGTTGGAGATGCACACCAGCCGACCACCGGCGAGGGCGACCTCGGCCGCCCCTTCGAGGGTCTCCTCGGTGTCGCCCGAGAACGAGATCGCGAACACCAGGGTGTGCTCGTCGATGAAGTTCGGGATGCCGTACCCCTTGTGGACCACGATCGGCACCGGCATGAACGGACCGGCGATCACGGTCAAGATGTCTCCGGCGATCCCGCTGCCCCCCATGCCCAGGACGACGACGTTCTCGATCTCGTCGTGGGCCGGCAGGTCGACGACGGCGGCGGCGGCCGCCGCGGCGTCACGCAGTTGCTCGGGCAGCCCGGCCGCTGCGTCGAACATGCCGAGGGTGTCGAGCCGCTCGCTCACTCGGCCTTCTCGGCGAAGGTCGGCGCGATGCCCTCGGCCTCGGCCTTGGCGGTGAGGCGGGCGGCTTCGTCGTCGGAGACCGCCGTCGCCTCGTCGATCAGCATGATCGGGATGCCGTCGCGGATCTCGTAGGTGCGCTGCAGGCGCGGGTTGTACAGCAGATCCTCGTCGGCGAAGTACAGCAGCGGGCCCTTGTCTTCGGGGCAGGCGAGGATCTCGAGGAGTTGGGCGTCGAGGGCCATGGGTTGACCTTTCAGGCAGACAGCGGGGCCGCGCAGCGCGACGCCGGTTCGTGGGGAGCACAGTAATCGACCCGCCCGCGCGGCTCGCGCGAGCGCGGGATCAGCGACGACAAGCGTCGCGCGGTCACGACCTCGCCGTCACGGCCCACTGGACCTGGGCAGGGTACGGTGGCCCAATCACACGCGGGCAGCTGAGGAGGGCTGGATGTGACTGGATCACGACGTTCCTGCCGACGGACGGGAACACCACCGGGTGGCGCAGGTGGCCTGCGACGCCGAACGGCTCGCGTCGCCGTCGCGCTCACCGCGATCTGCCTGGCCGTCACCCTCCCGCTCGCGTGGCAGTCATCGGCCGGGGCGCAGCTCGCCCCGAGCGCTGCCTCGACCACCGTCCCGTGGCCGATCGGCTGTGACGGCCTCCCGGTCGACCCCGCGACGCTCCCAGGGTGGACCGGCACCGGCTACCTGACGATCGATTGCCAGGCGCCGACCAGCCACAAGCCCCCGTCGGACTGCCCGACAGCCGACCTCGCGTTCGGGTTCGACCCGGATCCCGGCGTCGTCGAGGCAGGTGGCACGACCGCCATCGCCGGCCGCAGCTTCGTTCCCGGTTCCGATGTCTCCGTCTATCTGTGCTCGACGCCCATCTTGTTGACCACGGTCGTCGCGGGCACCGACAGCACGGTCAGCGCCAGCGTCACGATCCCGGCGACCACCGAGCTCGGGACCCACTTCATCGCGCTGGTCGGTCGCCGCCAGGACACCACCCAGTCGCAGGTGTACTACGGCGAGATCCAGGTGATCGCGCCTCCCGGCGCCGCCGCGGCCTCGCCTGCGGCCGGGACCCTGCCCGTCACCGGCACGGATCCGACCGGACCGGCCGCGTCCGGCCTCGCTCTCGTGGCGCTCGGCGCCGCGGCGGTCCTCGGTGCACGCCGTCGCACCCGCCCCGCCGCCGGTCCTGCGTCCTCAACCGCCGAGGGCTGACCCGATCCGGATCGCTGATCACCAGGGCAGGTCGCCCGGTGGGCTGCTCCGGAACCAGGTGAGCACGTCGCGCCGGCTCAGCGGCGCCCGGGCCTGCCAGGGCTCGGTCACGGCACCGTCGTCGACGAGCTGACGGAACGACGCCGGTGCCGCGCCCAGCGCCGAGGCATCGACGGCGCACCGGGTCGCCGTCGGATCGAGGCCGAACAGGCGAGCCGCGTTGAGGCCGAAGATCTTGGCCTTGATGGCCGGCGTCAGCTCGGGGTAGCCGAAGCGCTGCTGGAACTCGGGCGTGATCTGAAAGGCCCGAAACGCCATGATCTGGGGTTGCGGCGAGCCGAACCAGATCGCGTCGGTGCCCCACAGCACGCGGTCCTCCCCGACCCGCGTCAGGAGCTTGCCGAGCACATGCGCGGCGGCGGTCGGCGCGGACATCGTCTCGCGCCACGTCGTCCCGAGCTCGGCCCACACGTTGGCGTTGGGCGGCACCCCGTGATCGTCGAGGGCCTTGAGCAGCGAGCTCACGCCCCGCGCGGCGCGCGCCGGATCGTACGGACCTTCGGTCGTCTCGCGCTCGAAGCCCGAGTGATACACGACGAACTGCAACTGGGGGAACTGGGTGCTGACGGCCACCAGGTCAGCCGGGCTGTTGAAGCGCTGGTCGAAGCCCTGGATCGGCAAGCCCTTGTGAGCGCAGATCACCCGGATCCCCAGGTCCTGCGCGTGTTGCAGAACCGGGAGTCCGATCGCGGGATCCTCGAGCGAGTAGCCCATCCGGTTGGGCCCCCATGCCGTGTACACCTTGAAGCAGGCCACCTTCCCGTCGGCGACCTGGGCGCTCATCGTGTCGAGGTGCATCCCGACGTCGCCGAAGTTCGGGGCGAGGACCGATTGGGCGAGGACGCGAGGCTCACCTCCGGCGCTGAGGCCCGCCGCGAAGTCCTTGGTCCCGACCGCATCGGTGAACGGCAGCGGCGCATCGCCCGGACCCGAGTTGGGGACGTCCGAGAGGAGCGAGACGGTCGTGTCGCTCGCGAGGAACAGGTCCTGGACGTAGTGCTGCCGGTCGATGCAGGTGAAGGGGTCGGCCTCGGTGCAGTTGGCCGGCAGGACGTCACGGAGCATGGCGACGATGTCGGGCGCCACCCGCCGCCACGGCCCGTCCGGCATGACGTGGTGCGTGTGCACGTCGAAGATGAACTCGCCCTGCGGGCCGAGCGCCGCGTCGCACGCGGCGGTGTCCTCGGGCGCGGGCACCTCGAAGGTGCCACCGGGCGCCGGGCCGGTCGTCGCCGAGGTCGAACCGGGCACCGGCGCCGACGTGCCGCCGTATCCACCCCCGCCACCCGATCCGGGTGCGTTCGACGAGGTGCCCGAGGCCGACCCCGACGACGACCCCGCGGCGCACGCCGACAGGTTGACCGCCGCGAGCATCGCCGCCATGCCGCCGGTCGTCTGGAGGAAGCGCCGCCGATCCATGCCCAGCCGGTCCGCCGCCTGCTCGGCACGGCGCAACGTGGCTCGCACGATCTCGCGGTCTCGCGCCGTCGGCGCCGACGGCACGAACTCGCCGTTGGACACCTCGCCGGGTCGGAACGGCAGCGGCGGCGCACCGTCCGGCTCGCGGTGCGTCGGGTAACGGGCTGGCCTACCCATGACGTCGGCGCTTCGGTGACATCGATGGCATCGGTCCCCCCTCGGGCCGGCACCCGGCGGCGCCGTGCCTCAGCCCACGAGACGAACGGCAGGACCGTCGCGTTCCGCCTTGGGAATCTACCGCCGCGACGCCGACCAGTCCGGCCCTTCCCGGAAATTGAGACGCTGGTGCCCGGATGGCGGGGGTCGCGGTCTCAATTTCGGGGTCGCCGCCGGAATTGAGACGCTGGTGCCCGGTTGGCGGGGGTCGCGGTCTCAATTTCGGGGTCGCTGCGGGTCAGGTCGGGAAGAGGGCGCGGACCTCGGCGACGTGGCTCTGGACCTCGGTCGGGGTGGCGGCCTCGAGGTTGAGGCGCAGCAGCGGCTCGGTGTTCGACGGGCGCAGGTTGAACCACCAGTCGCCGAGGTCGACGGTCAAGCCGTCGAGCCGGTCCTGCCGGGCCTCGGGGGCGACGGTGGCGAAGTGCGCGGCGACGTCTTCGATGACCGCCTTCGGGTCGGGCACCGTCGTGTTGATCTCGCCCGAATCGGCGAAGCGCTCGAAGGGCTGGCGCAGCACGGACAGCGGGCGGCCGTCCTTGGACAGCTCCTCGAGCACGGTCATGGCGGCGATGATGCCCGAATCGGCCCGGTAGTTGTCGCGGAAGTAGTAGTGCCCCGAGTGCTCGCCGCCGAACGCGGCCCCGGTGTCGGCCATCACCTTCTTGATGAGCGAGTGCCCGACCCGGGTGCGCACCGGGGTGCCGCCGTTCTCGATGATGACCTCGGACACCGCCTTGGAGCAGATGAGGTTGTGCAGGATCGTGGCGCCCGGGTTCTTCTCGAGCATGACCTTGGCGACGATCGCGGTCGTCAGGGACCCCGACACCAGCTCGCCCTGGTCATCGACGAGGAACACCCGGTCGGCGTCGCCGTCGAAGGCGAGGCCGATGTCGGCGCCGGTGGCGAGCACGCGCGCCTGCAGGTCGACCAGGTTCTCGGGCTGGATCGGGTCGGCGGGATGGTTGGGGAACGTGCCGTCGAGCTCGCCGTACATGATCTCGACATCGAAGGGCAGCCCTTCGAACACGGCCGGGGCGATCAGGCCGCCCATGCCGTTGGCGGTGTCCGCCACGATCTTGAGCGGACGGAGCACGGACAGATCCACGAACGAGTGGACGTGGGCCGCGAAGTCGGCGAGCGCGTCGTCGCGTCGGCTGACCGTGCCCGGCGTGGCCACCGGCGTCAGGCCCGCGATCGCATCGGCCTTGACCTGCCCGAGCACGCTGTCCTCCCCCACCGGGCGGGCGCCGGTCAGGCACAACTTGATGCCGTTGTACCCCGCCGGGTTGTGCGAGGCGGTGAGCTGCGCCGCCGGCGCGTCGTAGCGGCCGGCCGCGAAGAAGACCTCGTCCGTGGAGCAGAGGCCCAGGTGCACCGCGTCGAGGCCCTGGGACGTGACCCCCCGGGCGAACGCCTCGGCGAACTCCGGGCCCGTCGGGCGCATGTCGTGGCCGATCAGGATCGTGGTCGGCGACGGGTCGCTCTCCGCGGCGGCGAACGCGGCGAACGCGGCGCCGACTGCTTCCACGATCTCCGCATCGAGCTGGTCCGGGACGGTGCCGCGGATGTCGTATGCCTTGAAGATCGGATCGAGACGAGCTGCTGCGATGGCCATGCGGCACGCTAGCGCCCGCGTGCAAAGCCCTGGAACACGAGGCGGACCCGGCACCGGACGTCGCGCCCGCCTCGCCGGACCACGGTGACCCCCGACGGAGCAGGGCGATCCGGCGGGCGGATCAGTCGGCGACGAGGTCGGTCTCGCCCGGCTCGAGGTCGTAGACGCCCACCGCCGCCCAACCCCTGATCTTGAACAGGTCCCGGACGAGCCGGACGGCGTCACGTGCCACGTTGACGGTCGAGCGCGACGAGTTCTTCACGCGGACCGGGACCTCGGTGAGCGACAGGTGGTACCGCTCGACCAGGTGGAACACCTCGACGTCGAACGCGAAGCCGTCGACATGGGAGTGCGAGAAGATCAGCTGGGCGACATCGGCTCGGAACGCCTTGATGCCGCACTGGGTGTCACGGTGCTCGCCGAGCAGCACGGCGCGGGTGAGCGTGTTGATGCCGCGCCCACCGATCTCCCGCAGGCGGCCCGTGCGCACCAACGTGGTCGCGTCGGTGTGGCGTCGACTGCCCACCACCACGTCCCAACCCGTCTCGACCTGCAGGAGCAGGTCGATCAACTGGTCGGGCGAGTAGGACAGGTCGGCATCGGTGAAGGCCACCGTGCGGCCCTGCGCGGCGAGCATGCCGACGCGCACGGCAGCTCCCTTGCCCCGGTTGACGGGCTGACGGATGACCTGGTCGGCACCGGCCGCCTCGGCCAACGCCGCGGTGTCGTCGTGGGAACCGTCGTCCACGACGATGATCTCGACCCCACCGTCCCGCTCGATCTTCTCGAGCTCGTGGCGCAGGCGCAGCACGGTGTCGCCGATGCGTTCCTCGCGGTAGGCGGGAACGATGACCGACAGGCGGTACAAGCCCTCGGGGGCGGGCCGGATGCGACGCTGGCGCAGGCCCGAGCGAACCCGGTCGTGCAGCGCGCGGCGAGTCAACACGAGCGGCACCACCCCCAGCGCCACCACCCCGACGGCGGTCAGCGCGTTTCGCGTGCGGTGGTTCACAGCTCGGGGTCCGCGCGGGGCGGCGCCGGTGCGTCCGCCGAAGGGGCCGGGCCGGCCGAGGTGTCGGTCGACGCGCTGTCCGTCGGCGCGCTGTCGCCCGCCGAGGTGTCCGTCGACGCGCTGTCCGTCGACGCGCTGCCCGTCGACGCGCCGCCCGCTGGCGCGCTGTCCATCGGCGCGCTGGCGTCGGGCGGGCCGACAGGATCGATCCACTCGATGGACGGCGGCGGAGCCTGGGCGTCGCGGGTGGGCGGACCGGCGGCGAGCACATCGGTCAGCGGGGTCCCGAACGCGTCGGTCTTGTCTCGCTCGGTCATCGTCGCCGCGACCCCTCCCGGTGGCGCGGCGGTGCCCAGGCCCTCGGGCACGATCTGCGCGAGCACGGCGGCAGCGTCGTATTCGTAGGTGTCGTGCTCGAAGCGCAGGTCAGGGCTGAACGCCGGGTACAGATCCGGACGCTCGGCGCGGCCCCAGAACGAGCGAGGGGCGGCCATGGTGACGGGCTTGGCCTTGAACAGGTACACCAGGCCCACCAGGCCGAGGAACGTGAGCAGGTAGGCGAACAGGTCGAGGCCGGTGTACCCGTAGTGCAGCTCGACGTGGTTCGAGGTCGGGACGACGACCATGAAGTTCGGCGTCACGCGGTAGGGCCCGTCGGCGCCCGAGATCTTCCAGTTCGGGAAGTAGGACGCCTTGACCAGCACGGGCACACCCGGCTCGCTCACATCGAACGAGATCGTGTCGTCGCTGGTCGTGATCGAGCTCGGATCCACCGTGATGGCCTTCTGGGCCTTGAGCTCGGGACCCCCGGTCGAGGAGAACCAGCCCCAGCTGTTGTCAGGCTGGCACTTCTCCGCCGGCGTGGCCTTCGCGGCGGGTTCCACGTCACGGCTGACGCGCTGCCAATCGGCAGGCCCGTCGGCGGCGAGGAACACGTCCCAGTCGGCCTCGTTCTGGTACCAGCACACCGAGGTGTCCTGCCATGCCGGTCCGGTCGTGGGTTGGCCCGTGAGCACGGCGGGTTGGAAGGCGAGCGGCTGCACGAGCGGGGCGTCGGCCACCGAGTACACCGTCCACGGGCCGGTCGTGCGGATCGACGAGAGCGACGGGTTCTGGGCCGCCAGGGCCTTCGTGTTGTCGTTGATGGCGAGGTAGTACTTCACGCCCATCATCTGGAGGTGCTTCACGCCCAGGTCGAACTCGGACTTGGTGGGCGGCCCAGGGCCGTAGGGCAGGTCCCGCTGCGCGTTCGACGGCGCCCACGAGAGCTCGTCCTGGTTGAGGAAGTGGTACGGCGTCGTGGTCGAGGCCTCGAAGTACAGGCCTTCCATCGACCCGATGCAGCCGTCCGTCCAGAACGGCAGCAACATCAACGCCATGGGGGTGCCGAAGCGGTCGTGCTGCTCCTCGTGCTCCCACATCGCACGGCCGCAGCCCTGCTGGGCGCCGACGTCTTTCATCGTGTTCATCAGCGCGTTGTACTCGGGATAGGACTTCTTGTACGTGGCCGGGCCGTATTGCACGTTGCCGTTGGCATCGAGGACCGGGTTGCCGTAGGCGTCCTTGAGCAGGGGTGTGTCCACACCCTCGTAGCCGTCGAAGTTCCAGTCGGCCCACGAGTCGATGAAGCTGCGATCGGTGGTGGACAGCCCGAGCCACTTGTAGGCGCCGTCGCTGCCGACCTTGCCCCCGGGCATGACCTGGAGGCTCATCCCCAACATGATCAGCGCGATGAAGCAGCCCGCGATCGGCGTGACGATCGCGATCGCCCGTATCGGCCTGTTGACATCCCGGGCGAACAACGCCGAGAGCAACCGACCGAGCTCGGCGATGCCGACGGCGGCCAGCAGGTAGAGCATCAGGTAGTAGAAGGGCAGCAGCCGGGCGTTCCACAGGCGCGCCTGGGGCGCGTAGACGAACCCGAGCGCGAAGACCACCGCGGTGACCGCGAGGAAGACCCCGGCCCGACGCCGGTACACGAGCGAGAGCAGGAGCCCGACCGCGGCGAACGCGATGACCCACCGCAGGTCCGGGACGTTGACCAGCTGCGGGTCGAGCTTGTCCCGGTCGAAGAGGTAGTCGCGGTACTTCTCGATCTTCTCCCAGCCCATGTCGTTCATGTAGCCGCTGCGGCCGTAGAACGGCACCATCCAGAACGCCACGAGGAGGCCGGCGATGGGACCCATCGTGAACAGGTACTTGATCTGGCCGATACCGGGGCGCAGGGCGAACCAGATGAGCGTGCCGACGATCACGAAGATGAACGGGATGAGGTGGCACAGCCCGGTGAGGGCCAGCAGGACGGCCGCCCACCCCCGGTACTTGCCGGTCTCGAGCCCGCGCGCGAGCACGCCGAGGTAGAGGAGCGCGAACGAGAGCGAGATGGAGAACGCGAACTCGCCGGCGAGGGTGGACGCGATGTTGCCGCCGTAGATCGAGAAGCTGCGGTCGAACAGGTAGAGGAGGGCACCGACCGACATGAGCGCCGGCGCCGGGAACGGCAGGCGGGCCATCTTGCCGAAGAAGTAGGCGCAGAACGGCAGGCTCACACAACCGCTGATGGCGACGAGCTTGAACGCGATCCCGTAGGGGATGATCAGGCTCAGGAGGGCGATCGCGAGCGAGGGGATGATCATGTAGAACTGGAACGCCGGGAAGCCGGCGTACCAGTCGGGGGTCCAGCCGGTGAGCCGGCCCTTGGTCAGCAGGTGGTCGCGCAGGTAGGCCGGGGCCCACACGTGGGCGCCCATGTCGCCACCCGCGGGCGTGGTGTCGCTGAAGATCTTGCTGGGGTGCAACTGGACGAAGACGAAGATCACGCAGGCGGCGACGACGAAGAGGGTGATGTAGCCCTCGATCGGCATGTCCACCAGTCGCTTCCAGGCCCGGGCGATGCGCCCGGTCGGCTCGTCCTCGTCACCACGGGACGGGGCCGCAGCGCTGGGTGGCGGCGCCGACGAGCGCACGCGGGCCCGCTCCTCGGTGGGCTGCGAGGGCGCCATCGTGTCGGTCATCGTCGCCGCGAGCGGGCCGTCGGCGGGAGGCGCCTCGGGCGCATCCGGCGCCGGCGCGTCGCTGATCACGTGGTCGGAGGGCGCGGGCGGCCCGGCCGGTGCCGCGGGTGGGGACGAGGTGGGTTCGGAGTCGTCCGCGTCCGCGGTGCGGTCCGTGAGGGCGTCAGTCATGGAGTCCTCATCGTGTCATCCCAGGAGGCGAAACGGCCATCAGTGCTGTCGGCGGCCAAGCAGGTCACGTCGTACCAACGGATCATGGCAGGTTCAGGTTCCACACGAGGGTCACCGCGGTGACGGCGTTGAACCCGATGTGGGCCCAGATGCTCGGCCCCAGACGCCCGTAGCGGTTCGCCATCCACCCCAAGATGAGCCCGAACACGACCAGGGCGGGGAACTGCAGGATCTGGCCGTGGGCGAAGGCGAAGAA
>JBBQHT010000146.1:0-11749 GCA_038324235.1 Acidimicrobiales bacterium | reverse complement strand
GACGGGGTTGACGGTCTCGATTTCGGGGGTGGGCGGGTGGGCTCAGAGGCGCAGTGGCTTGATGGGGGCCAGGATCAGGTCGGGATCGTTGGCCCAATCCACGCCGGCGACGTCGATGTAGAGCTCGATCTCGTTGCCGTCGGGATCGAGGATGTAGAGGCTGTGGGTGACGGTGTGGTCGCTCGCCCCGACGACGGTGACGTCGTGCGCCTTCAGCGTCGCCACCATCTCGCGCAGCTCGTCGTCGGTGTCACCGACCTTCAACCCGAAGTGGTAGAGACCGACGCGTCGGCCGTGGGGGATCGGGGTGGCGTCCTCGCCGACCTCGATCAGCAGCAGCTCGTGGTGGGTGCGGCCCCCGGAGAACGCCGCCGCGGGCATGCCGGGGATCGTGGGTAGTGCCGTCCAGCCGAGCACGTCGCGGTAGAACGCCGCCGACCGCTCGAGGTTTCGCACGTACAGCACCAGATGACCGAGTTCCTTGACGCCCATGAGGTCTCCTGTCGGTTCGAGAGCGTGACCGGTTTAGCGTACCCGAAGTACTTCAAACTTCAACTACCCTCGGATTGGAATGTGATACCGAAGAGACCTGACACCTCGTCATGTTTCGTGCAACAATCTGACGCCTCGTCAGTTTCATTGCGGCGAGGCTCGTACAGCGACGGTCCCCTCATGAGACATTGCGTTAGGGTGCAGCCGCTCACGTCTCAACCGGGGGGTTTCTACGTGAAGTTCCGTTTCGCCATGACCGCACTTGTCCTGACGGTCCTCGTGACCGGCTGCGGCACGCGTGTCAAAGACCAGACCGCGGACGGCAACAACGCCGTCTCCGGACAGGGCGCCGGCGGGGGCGCGACCACGGGAACCGGGACCCCCGGTGGGTCGGGTTCAGGGACAAACGCGAACATGTTCGGCTCGCTCCCGGTGCCGTGCGGCCCCAAGACGTCGAGCGACGCCAACACCGCAACCGGCCTCGGGGTGACCGAGAACGAGATCCACGTGACCACCATCTCGGATCCGGGTGGGGCCAAGCCGGGTCTCGATCAGGGCATGTTCGATTCCATGAAGGCCTTCGCGCAGTGGTGCAACGGCTTCGGCGGCATCAACGGGCGCAAGCTCATCGTGGACTTCAAGGACGCCAAGCTCGTCCAGTACAAGGACCGCATCGCGGAGGCGTGCCAGGACTCGTTCGCCCTCGTCGGCGGGCTTGGGGTGCTCGATGAGCTCGGTGCGCAGGACGCCGTGGACTGCGGCCTGCCCAACGTCCCCGGCGCCGCGGTCAGCCCGAAGGTGTCGGGCAGCTCGCTCACGATCCAGCCCCTGCCGAACCCGCCGCAGAAGTACAACGTCGGCCCCGGCCTCTGGGTCAAGAGCGTCTTCCCCGACTCCATCACCCAGGCGTCGACCATCTACTCCAAGTTCGCGACCACCGAGGTGCAGAGCAACCGCCTCGTCGAGGGCTACGAGCAGATCGGCTACAAGTTCGTCTACCGCCAGTCGGCCAACGTGAACGAGAGCAACTGGGGCCCCCTCGTCGTCGCCATGAAGAACAACGACGTCAAGTACTTCACCTTGACGTCGTCGTTCGAGGAGATCATCCCGCTGCAGAAGGAGATGGCCAACCAGGGCTACCACCCTGAGGTCACCGAGCTCGAGACCAACTTCTACGACGCCCGGTATCCCGAGCAGGCGCTGGCGCAGGGCGCGGACACCACGAGCACCTACGTGCGCCTGACCGTGTGGCCCTTCGAGGAGGCCGACCAGAACCCGGCCATGAAGAGCTACCTCGAGCTGCTCCAGAAGGCCGTGCCCGACGCCGTGCCCGCCGAGCTCGGTGTGCAGTCCTGGTCCGCCGGCCTCCTGTTCGCCACGGCGGCCAAGGCCGCCGGTGGCAACCTCACCCGCCAGACGCTGATGGACGAGCTCCACAAGATCACCACGTGGAACGGTGGTGGCCTGCACGGAACGTCCAACCCGGGCGGCGGCATCCCGGCCACGTGCTTCGTGATGATGAAGGTGCAGGACGGCAAGTTCGTCCGGGCCTACCCGCTGCCTGACAAGGACGCCGCCGTGTACAACAACGACACGCAGAAGGGCATGGCCTGCCCGTCCCAGCAGGAGGCGATCGTGCCGCTGAAGGGTGACTACGGCGTCGGCGCCGAACCCACGGGGAAGTAGCGGTTCGTGGAGAACTTCCTGCTGTTCACCATCTTCGGTCTGGTGCTCGCTGCGATCTACGCCGTCGCCGCCAGCGGTCTGGTGGTGACCTACACGACCACGGGCATCTTCAACTTCGCCCATGGCGCAGTCGGCATGATCGGCGCGTACGTGTTCTGGCAGCTCCACGTCGGGTGGGGGGTGCCGATGCTGCTGGCGGTGCTCATCGTGCTGCTCGTGGTCGCGCCCCTCATGGGGTTGCTCATCGATCGCGTCATCATGCGCGGCCTCGAGGATGTCTCCGAGGTCACCAAGGTGGTCGTGTCGATCGGTCTGCTGTTCGGCCTGATCGCCCTGGCGCCGATCATCTGGTCGCCCAAGAAGGGCTACGCCCAGCAGTCGTTCTTCGGGGCCAACCGCATCACGATCCTGGGCGCCGGCGTCACGTACCACCAGATCACGGCGATCGTCATCGCGATCGTGGTCGCGATCGGCCTGCGGCTGTTCCTCTTCAAGACCCGCACCGGCGTCTCGATGCGCGCCGTGGTCGACAACCGCTCGCTCGCTCGCCTCAATGGCGCCAAGCCGAGCCGCGCCTCGTCGTTCAGCTGGGCCCTCGGCTGCTCGCTGGCCGCGCTCGCCGGCATCTTGATCCAGGAGCGCATCGGCTTCGACGCCCTGGCGCTGACCTTCCTCGTGGTCAACGCCTACGCCGCGGCCGTGGTCGGCCGGCTCACGAGCCTGCCCTACACGTTCCTCGGGGCGATCATCCTGGGGCTCACCCAGTCCTACGCCCAGGGCTACATCAAGGACAACCCGTCGTGGCTGCCGGACGGCATCGACCTGGCCACCCCGCTGCGTCTTGCGATCCCGGTCATCCTGCTGTTCATCACGTTGCTGCTGCTGCCCAACGCCCCGTTGCGCACCCACGGCCTGCAGCGCAGCCGCGAGAGCGTCGCCCGTCCCACGTGGCCCCGCGCGCTGACCGGGTTCGGCGTTCTGGTGTTGGCCGTCTCGCTGATCTCGGGCTTCCTCGACCAGGGTGACCTGCTCGGGTGGAGCCGGGGCATCGCCCTGGCGATCATCATGTTGTCCCTCGTCCCGCTCACCGGCTACGGCGGGCAGATCTCCCTCGCCCAGATGAGCTTCGCGGGCATCGGCGCGTTCGTCATGGCCCACTGGGGAGCCACCGGCTCGCCGGTCGGGCTCGTCGCCGCGGTCGTCGTCTCGGGTGCGGTCGGCGCGCTGGTCGCGCTCCCGGCGCTGCGTCTGCGGGGCATCTACCTCGCGCTCGCGACGTTGGCGTTCTCGTACTTCGTGGACAAGGTCGTGTTCCAGCAGCGCGCGTTCGTCGCGGGTGGTTCGATCGCAGTCGAGCGCCTCCACTTCGGGCCGATCATGTTCGACACCAACCGCTCGTACATGATCCTGCTCTCCATCGTGTTCTCCATCGTGGGCGCCGGCGTCGTCTTCTTGCGGCTCGGGCCGTTCGGGCGACGGCTGCAGGCCATGAAGGACAGCCCAGCCGCGTGCGCCACGCTCGGGCTCAACCTCACTCGCACGAAGATGCAGGTGTTCATCCTGTCCGCCGCGATCGCCGGTCTGGGCGGGGCGATGCTCGCCGGGGTGCAGCAGGCCGCGCAGGTCGACGACTACAACGCGCTGAACAACCTGCCGATCCTGCTCATGGCCGTCGCGGGCGGCATCGCGCTGGTGAGCGGCGCGCTGTTCGGTGGCCTGATCTACGCGTCGTTCTCCATCATCGTGAAGCACACCCCGCCGTTCGACATCATGGGCATCGATGGCAAGGTGTTCGTGGCCGACCTGCTGGCGCTGGCCCCCGCGCTCATCGGCATCAGCCTCGGCCGGAACCCCAACGGGGCGGTCGCCGACATGTCCGCCCGGTTCCGCGGGGCGTGGCACCGGTACCGGGTGGAGCGCGAGTCGCACACCGTGCCCCCGTCCCCGCAGTCGATCAGCCAGAGCATCGACCTCGAGACCCTCGGCGTGGATCGCGCGTTCACCGTCGAGGATCTGGCGATCATCGACGCCGCGCTCGACCTCGACGAGGACCTCGTGTCCACCGCGAGTGCCGGCGCGAGCCGATCCTGGAACGGGGACTGATCGTGGCCCTGCTCGAAGCCCGAGGCATCAACGTCCGCTTCGGCGGCCACATGGCCGTCATCGAGGCCGACATCGAGGTCGACGCCGGGCGCATCACCGGGCTCATCGGCCCGAACGGCGCGGGGAAGACCACGCTGTTCAACGTGCTGACCGGGTTGCAGACGCCGGTGTCAGGCAAGGTCGCGCTCAACGGCATCGACATCACGCGCTTCGCACCTCACGAGCGGTCCCAGCGCGGCATGGCCCGGACCTTCCAGCGGATCGAGCTCTTCGGCTCGCTGACCGCTCGCGAGAACCTGCAGGTCGCGGCCGAGATCAAGCGGACGTGGGGTGGGGCGACCGCGACGCCCGAGGATCGGGTGGACGCGGCGATCGAGCTCATCGGGCTCACCGCCGTCGCCGACCGTCGTGCCGATGTGCTCAGCACGGGTCAGGCCCGCCTGGTCGAGCTCGGTCGCGCGCTGGTCACCCAGCCCAAGGTGCTGCTGCTCGACGAGCCGGCGTCGGGCCTCGACGCCGACGAGACCGAGGCGTTCGCCGTGCTGCTCGAGAAGCTCGCGAAGTCCGGCCTCGCCATCCTCATCGTCGAGCACGACATCCCGCTGGTGATGCGGGTGTGCGAGCGGATCTGCGTGCTCGACCTCGGCCGGGTCATCGCGTCCGGGCTCCCCGAGGACGTCCGCCGGGATCAAAAGGTCATCGAGGCCTACCTCGGTGCCCCTGCGGAGGCGGGTCGCTGATGCCCACCGAGGAGCTCCCTCCCGACGATGTGCCGTTGCTCGAGCTGCGCAGCGTGCGCGCGGCGTACGGGCGCATCGAGGTGCTCCACGGCGTGGACCTCGTGCTGCCCGAAGGGCAGGTCTTCGCGCTGCTCGGCCCGAACGGCGCCGGCAAGACCACGACGCTGAGCGTCTGCAGCGGGCTCATGGCGCCCACCGGAGGCGGCTTCTACATCGCGGGGCGCCGGATGAACGGGGCCGCTCCCGATCAGCTGGCCCGGTCCGGGGTGTGCACGATCCCTGAAGGCCGGGGGGTGTTCCCCAACCTGACCGTGCGCGAGAACCTGCAGATGATGACCTTCGGCGGCGTGTCGCTCGCGGACGTGGAGGCGGTGGCCTACGCCCGCTTCCCGCGGCTGGCGGAACGACGCACGCAGCTCGCCGGCACGATGTCGGGTGGCGAGCAGCAGATGCTGTCGATGGCGCGGGGCCTGGCCACGAACCCTGCGCTCCTGCTGCTCGACGAGCTGTCGATGGGGCTGGCCCCGCTCATCGTCGAGGAGCTCTACGAGATCGTGGCGCAGATCGCCGCTGAGGGCGTGTCGATCCTCGTGGTCGAGCAGTTCGCGCGAACTGTCCTCGGCGTCGCTGACATCGCGGCCATCATGCTGCACGGCCAGATCGTGCGGGTCGGCCCCCCGCACGAGCTCGAAGACGAACTATCCGCTGCTTACCTAGGTGCGTGAAAGAGATGACCATGGATACGAACGCCACGACGCCCACCCACACGGCGCCCGCTGCTCGCCCCGCGGCCACCGGTGGGCACCAGCGCATCGACCAGTTCAAGACCGAGATCGCTGAACTCGACGTGAAGACGCCGGCCGACGGCAACGAGCGGTGGTACCTGCTCGCCGGCATCATCTCCATGGCCGTGGGGATGGTGCTGATCCTCGGCGGCTACATCGGGGCGTCGGGCACCGCGCTCGTCGCGGAGCAGATCCCGTACCTGCTGTCGGGCGGGGCGCTCGGCATCGGGTTCGTCATCATCGGCGGCGCCCTGTTCGTGCGCTTCTCGTTGAGCCGGTACCTGCGCTTCTGGTTGATCCGCGAGATCTACGAGGAGCGGGCGCAGACCGACCGCCTCGTCGAATCGCTGGGCGCCATCGAAGCGCTCCTGGCCGATCGTCAGAACCGCTGATGCCAGTCGCGGCCCGAGTCGCCGTGACGCGTCGCGGCTGATGGGGTTCACCGGCCACGTCGCCCTCGTGACGGGCGCCGGCAGCGGCATGGGTCGGCTGTCGGCCTGGCGCCTCGCCGCGCAGGGCGTGAAGGTGGCGGCGATCGATGTCGACGAAGCGGGCCTGGACCGTGCGGCCCGCCACGCCCCGATGATCCGCCCGTTCGTGGCCGATGTGCGCGACACCGACGCGATCGAGCAGATCGTCAAGGAGGTCGAGGCGGACCTCGGCCCGATCGACCGGGTCGTGAACGCCGCGGCCATCGCCCCGACGGCCCGTTTGCTCGACGCGCCGGCGGCCGACATCCGCCGCGTCATGGAGATCAACTACGGCGGCGTCGTGAACGTGACCATGGCGACGCTGCCGGGCATGATCGAGCGCGGCCACGGCGACCTCATCCAGTTCGGGTCGCTCGCCGGCTGGCTGCCCAGCCCGCACTTCGGGGCGTACTCGGCGACCAAAGCCGCCGTCGTGTCGTTCAGCGAGACGCTCGCCCACGAGTGCGCAGGGACGGGCGTGCGCTTCGTCTGCGTGTGCCCGCCCGTGGTCGACACGCCGATGCTCGACCAGGTCGGCGCGGGCGCCCCGCCCGGCTTCGATCGCGTGCCGGCGATCCAGCCCGAAGCGGTGCTCGAGGCCATCGAGGACGCCCTCGAGCGGGGCCAGTTCCTCGTGTTCCCCGGACGGGGCACGCCGACGCTGTGGCGCCTCCGGCGCTTCACCCCCGGCCTCGTCTGGAAGCTGATCGACCGCGCCCAACGCCCCTGATCTCAACGGCACGGCCGTCGTCAGGGGCCCGCTGGGTGGCCCAGAAGCGTTCTTGGCTACGGTGACGCCCCTCCACGAACGTTCTCGGCTCCGCTGTGGCCCGTCGGTGCCGCCATCGCGAGCGGCGGCCTGAGGGGAGCCAGCGAACGTCGTGCAGTCGCCGGTGATGCCCATCGGTACACTGCCCCGATGGCGCGGGCGGATGCTGAGTCGATGGCGGGCGGGTGCGGGGGCGACTGAGCGCTCCGTTCCTCGCGGGGCTCGTCGTCTGCGCGCTCGCGCTCACGGCGGCGGTGACGTGGGCGCTCGATCCGGGATCGGTCGGCGTGGTGCGTTCCGTGCCGGCGGGCACGACCGGTTTCGACGGAGCGCCGGTCCCGACGGAGCAGGTCGAGGTCGTGCACTGTCCCGCCTTCGGATCGACCTTTGGCCCGCAGCGACAAGCGCAGTTCGACCCCGCCAACCCGCTCGACGAGCACGCGTTCGCGCCGCCCGCCGACCCGTCGTTCGTGGCCCAGGCCGACGCGAAGTGCCAGAACCAGCGAAGCGAGCACGTCCGGGCTGCGCTGATCCTCGCCATGATCGCGGTCGGCGCCTCTGCGGTGGTGGGCGCGCTGCTGCTCGTAGGTCGTCGGCGTCCCGTGCCGGATGAGGCAGATTACGCGGGCGCACGCCTCGCGGATCCTGCGCCTTCGCGTGCTCGCGCCAGGGATGCCGAACCCGCCGGTGCAGTCGCCGGCGACGGCGGCGAGACGGCCCGGTGCCCGAGATGCGCTGGACCCACGAAGATGTCGTCGCCACTCGATCCGGCATTCGGCGTCGCCGCGCCGTCGCTCTGCCCCGGCTGCCGGGAGCGCGCGATCGGGATCAGAGAGGCCTGGTTGCTCATCGGGTCATCCGTGCTGGTGGTCACTGGCCTGGTGCTCTGGCTCGACGGCGACGTCGAGCTTGCGGCGGTGCTGGTCGCCGTCGGGGCCGTGGTCCCATTGCTGTTTCTCCAGAGCTGGCCGCACGAGCTCGGACATGTGGCCGCGGCGAAGCTGTTGGGCTTCGATGTCCTGGGTCTCACTGTCGGCAACGGTCCGTTGCTGTGGAGGCGCACTATCGGCGGCGTGGAGGTGGAGGCGAAGGCCCTGCCGGCATCCGGCCTCACCGTCGCCACGCTGCGGTCGTCGCGGGCGTACCGTCTTCGCATGGCGGCGTTTGTGGCTGCCGGCCCCGCGGTGTCCGTGGCCATCCTCGCCCTCGCGCTCAGGTGGAGCCCGACAGGCGGTCCGATCGCGACGTCGCTTCGCGGGGCGGTGATCGGGAGTGCCCTGATCGTCCTCGTGACCAACCTCCTGCCGTATCGGACGACGGGCCCCAGCGGGCCGCGCCGCACCGACGGGTACCTACTGCTCACGATCCCCTTCTTCGCGGCGCCCAAGATCGCGAAGTTCGTTGCTCGAAACAAGCTGGAGTACGCGCTGGCCCAGGCTCGACACGGCAAGGGCCTGCGCCTGGATGACGAGAGCCGGGCGCAGTTGCGTGAACGAGCCGAGGGTACGGGCCACCCGGTCTGGCAGGTCGTGCTGCTGATGGATGCGATGGTGCGAGTGGACTGGTCGGACCAGCAGGACGCGGCCCGGGCCTTGCTCCGGGGCTCGGACCTGGTGGGTCAGCCGGAATGGATGCTGCAGAACTGCCTGGCCTGGGCCGGCATCATGTTGGGCGCGTCAACCGATGCCCGGTCCGAGGTCGCCGTCGCCTCGGAGCGAGCCTTCGTGCTGCAACCAGACGACGCGGGGGTGCAGGGCACCAGCGGCACGGTCCTCATCGAACTCGGTCAGTACGAACAGGGACTGGCGCGGCTGCGTGCGTCGGTCGCGGCCACAGACGTCGCTGAGCACAAGGCGACGAACCTGAGTTACGTGGTGATCGGCCTGCTCGGTCTCGGCGACCTTGCCGGTGCGCGCGACGCAATGACCGAGGCCGAGGCGCTTGATCCCGATTGCGATCTCCTGCCTCGCGCCCGCGAGCGACTCGCCGCAGCCTCTGAGGCCGCATCGGGGGCAGCCCTCAACCGTCGATGACGGTCGAGACATGGGCATTGGCCGTCCTGCTCGGAGGTCCCACCTCCCGCCGGGGCGACCGACTGTGGCGGCTCCCGAGCACCCTGGCTCAGGCGTCGTCGGGCCAGCCGAGCGCTTCGGCGGCGCCGAAGGTGGCGGTCATCTTGCCGGTGGTCATCGACATGAACGCCCGCTTGGGCAGGCCGAGGCGCCGCAGCTCGCACGCCATCGGGTGCCGCGAACCGAGCTCGATCTGGGCGCCGCCGACCAGTGCCGTGGTCTGCGCGGTGCGGGTGGTCCAGGGGGTGCGGCGCAGCACGCCCTCGTCCCACGAGTAGCACGACATCGCCATCTCCGACGCGGGCAGCGGGACCGGGCTGCGGCGCACCGACAGGGCCAACACGAACTCGCCGTCGTCGATGAGCACGGCCTCGGTGGTCTTGCCCCAACGCGACGGGGTGGTCGTGAGGTCGATCGAGGTGACCCACTTCGGGAAGCCCCAGATCCCACGGCCGGCTGCGCAGGTGAAGGTCTGGTTCACGGGGAGGCGGTGGATGAAGGTGGTCGGCTTGCGCATGTCGACCTTGGTGCGGGGCGCGGCGTCGTGTGCGTGCACGACGAAGGCGACGGCGATCTCGTTGTACGGGCCCAGGTCGTTGTCGAGGTACTGCACCGCGTTGACCGAGCAGACCGCCGAGTTGCCCCGAGGCCGAGCGACGGTGAGCCCGCTGTAGCCGATGATCTCCTGGGCCACGTCGGCATCCACGAAGTACTGCGCGCCGATCATCCGCGCCGAGCGCACCTCGACCGGGAGGGTGACGGTCTCGCCCGCCACCTCATAGCTGACGGGAACCCCGGCGGCGTCGAGCGTCGCGACGGGCGGGGCGGTCTCGGTGGTTGCGGTCATCGCAGCGTGCCTCCGGTATCGTCGCTCGGCAGGACGAGAGTGGATCGATGCTAGTGCCCGAGGGCGCAGGCTCCGGGGAAGGTGCAGGAAGGCCAGATGCGCACGGTTGTCATCACAGGCTCGGCGTCGGGGTTGGGAGCCGCCATCCGTCGGCGCCTCGAGAGCGACGGGTGCGAGGTGGTCGGGGTCGACCTCGAGCGGCAGGAGATCGAGGCGGACCTGTCCACCTCGGCCGAGCGGGCGGCGGCGATGAACGCGGTGCTCGAGTACGTGGATGGGCCGATCGACGGCCTCGTGGTGTGCGCCGGCCTCGGGCCCCACGTCGAGCCGTTGTCCAGCCTCGTGTCGGTGAACTACTTCGGCGCCGTCGAGGTGCTCGACGGGTTGCGTCCCGCGCTCGCGGCGGGCGATCGGCCCGCCGCGCTCGCCGTGTCGTCGAACTCGATCGGCATCGTTCCCATCCACGATCCGGCGCTCATCGAGGAGCTCTTGCACGGCAGCGAGCAGGCGGCCATCGCGCTGGTCGACGGCGGTGGCTTCGACGGCTCGTCGGTGTACGCCATGACCAAGATCGCGCTGGCGCGCGCCGTGCGCAGCCGGGTGCTCGACTGGGGGCGAGCGCACATCCGTCTCAACGCGATCGCGCCGGGCCCGATCCTCACGCCGTTGCTCCAGGGCTCGCTCGATGATCCCGTGCTCGGCCCGTTGGTCGACGCGCTCCCGATCCCGCTCGAGCAGCGCGGCCAGCCGGAAGACATCGCGGGCGTGGCATCGTTCCTCCTCGGCCCCGACGCGGCGTACATCCACGGCGCGGTGATCTTCGCCGACGGCGGCACCGACGCCCTCGTGCGCCCCGACATCGTCTGACCGACCGACCAGATCGGCACGGGTCTGATGCTGGATAGCGCGGTGGTGGCCGACAGATCGAGGTGGGGCTGGCCCCGATCTAGAACTCGTTCTATTCTGACGGGCCATGGGGGACACCGAGACCACGACTGTTGACGAGCCGCACCTGTTGTTCGAGCGCGAGGGCCACACCGCCATCGTCACGCTGAACCGGCCGGCCAAGAAGAACGCCCTGAGCGGCGAGATGCTCGTGCGGATGCACGACGCCTGGAACGAGATCGACTCGAACCCGGACATCCGGGTGGCGATCGTGACCGGGGCGGGGGGCAACTTCTGTTCGGGCGCGGATCTCAAGGCCATGGCGGCCGGGCATCCCGACGACGAGTGGACCAAGCGCTTCGCGCAGGACAAGGACCTGCACTGGAAGGCGCTGCTCCGCCACTTCATCCCGGGCAAGCCGATGATCGCGGCGGTCGAGGGCTACGCCATCGCGGGGGGCACCGAGATCCTCCAGGCGTTCGACATCCGAGTCGCCGCCCAGAGCGCGCAGTTCGGCGTGGCCGAGGTGCGACGGGGACTGTTCCCGCTCGGCGGCTCGACGGTCCGCCTGTCGCGCCAGATCCCCTACACGATCGCGGCGGAGATGCTCCTGACGGGCCGCTTCGTTCCGGCGGCGGAGGCCAAGGAGGTCGGGCTGATCGGTCACGTCGTGCCCGACGGTGAAGCGCTCGACAAAGCCCGCGAGATCGCCGACCAGATCTCGGCGAACGGGCCGCTCGCGGTGCAGGCGGTGCTCAAGTCCATGCGGATGACCCGCGAGATGCCCGAGAAGCTCGGCCTGGCCTACGAGCTCGAGGTCGGCGGCCCCATCTTCCTCACCGAGGACGCGATGGAGGGCCCGACCGCCTTCGCCGAGAAGCGCACCCCGGATTTCAAGGG
>JBBQHT010000145.1:0-11925 GCA_038324235.1 Acidimicrobiales bacterium | reverse complement strand
CGTCCCGGGCGGACACATCCGGCTGCAGTTCGCCGACACCGACCGGTTCGACGCGGCCGCACGCCACCTCGGGAACGTGGCGCTCGACGTGGAGGCGCTCACGCTCTACATCCCGAGCGACGGCGCCATCGCGTCCCTGCGCGCGGTGCTCGATCGGCTCGACCACGCCTCGATCGACATCGCCGAGCTGTCCATACACACCCCGGATCTCGACGACGTCTTCCTCGCTCTCACCGGGCAACCCGACACGCAGGAGGTGCGGCCATGACCACCCGATCGACCACGATGCGCGACTCGGCCACGATGCTGCGGCGCAACCTCCGCCACCAGCTGCGCTACCCCTCGGTGACGGTGATCCTCGTCGGCATGCCCGTCGTGTTCCTGCTGCTGTTCGTCTACGTCCTCGGCGGCACGTTGGGTGCCGGCCTCAGCGCCGCGACCGGCGCGCACCAGGCCTACATCGAGTACGTGGTGCCGGGCATCCTCCTGATCACCGTCGCGGCAGGCACCACGGGGACGGCGATCTCGGTGGCCACCGACATGACCGAGGGCATCGTCGCCCGCTTCCGGACGATGGCCATCTCGCGCACCGCGGTGTTGTCCGGCCACGTCGTCGGGGCCACGCTCCAGACGTTGCTGGCGCTGACGATCGTCACCGCCATCGCCTTGGCGATCGGGTTCCGGCCGACGGCAACCCCCCTCGAGTGGCTCGCCACCCTCGGCATCATGTTGATGATCACGCTCGCCCTCACGTGGCTGGCGGTCGCGCTCGGCGCGGCGGCCAAGAGCATCGAGTCGGCGAGCAACCTCCCGATGCCGCTGCTGCTCTTGCCCTTCCTCGGAAGCGGATTCGTCCCCACCGACTCGATGCCCGGGGCGATGAGCTGGTTCGCCGCGCACCAGCCGTTCACCGCGTTCATCGAGA
Organism: Acidimicrobiales bacterium; assembly: GCA_038324235.1. Lineage (GTDB taxonomy): Bacteria > Actinomycetota > Acidimicrobiia > Acidimicrobiales > Acidimicrobilacustridaceae > JBBQHT01. Next base: position 11,000 of record JBBQHT010000145.1, on the reverse strand, counting down.
CGATCCGGGGCCTGCTGACCGGCACGCCGATCGGTTCGAGCGCCGTGACCACCGCGGCGTGGTGCGCCGCCATCGCCCTCGGCAGCTTCTTCTGGTCCCGCGCGTCCTACGAGCGCCAGTCCGTCCGGCCGTAGGCAGTCAGCGCCGGTCGCGCCGGTGGCGCCGGTGGCGCCCGTGGCGCCCGTGGCGCCGACCCGAGCCCTTTGACGCCCACCGCACCGGCGTCGGTTGCCGACCGGTAGCGTGCAGCGGTGACGGTCAGGCAGGACTTCCTCCTCGAACGCGGCCAGGGCCGCTACACCCGGGCGATCCCCGAGAGCTGGTGCTTCGGCGAACGCGCCTTCGGTGGCTACACCGCCGCCGTCGCGCTTAGCGCGCTGCTCACCGACCTCGGGCGAGACACCCTCGCCTCGGCCTCCATCCAGTTCCTCGAAGCCGGGCGGGTGGGTCCGGTCGAGGTGGTCATCACCCCACTGCGAGCCGGACGCACCGCCACGGCGGCCCAGGCGCTGGTCACCCAGGAGCACAAACCGATCTTGTTGGCCACGGCGTGGGTCGCCGACGCGTGGCACGACACGGCGGCCGCGCCCGCCACCGCCCCGTTCGCTGACCTCACCAGCGACGACGGTCGTGCGCTCGGACCCGACGATGGCGCGTCGCTCTCGTGGATGACCGACATGTGGCCCGCCCTGCGCTTCGCCGATCGCCGGGCCATCGACTACCCCACCTCCTGGGACGCGTTCGCCCGCGGCACCGGCTCGGTCGCGTTGTGGGCTCGCATCGCCGACGAAGCGGACACGACCGACACGACCGACCGAGCGGACGTGGATCCGCTCCCCTACGCCCAGCTCGGTGACGTGCTGCACCTCGACGCCCACCTGTTCGACGCGCCCGGCCAGTTCACCGGCTTCGACGACGCCAGTCTGCTGTCGCTCGATCTTTCGATCGCCTGGCAACCCGGTGCCGGCGCCTACCCGTCACCCGCGTGGCGGCGCCTCGATGCGCGCGGCTCGGTGGCCGACGGAGGGGTCACGTCCTACGCCTCGGTCCGTGCCCAGGACGGCGCCCTGCTGGCCATCGCGACATCCCAAGGTCTCCTGCGCCACACCCGCTGAGCACACCGCCGTCCCACGATCCTTCTCGGCTCCGCGGCCGGGAGGTGGGCCGGTCAACGGCGGCCCGATCAGGCGTGCAGGCCGAGGTTGGCGTAGATCTCGCGGCTCGCGGTCGAGCGGTTGAGCGTGTAGAAGTGGATCCCGGGCACACCCTCGTCGAGCAACGTCTGGCACAGCTCGGTGGCGATCTCGACGCCGACCTCGCGCACGGCCGCGGCATCATCGGCCACCGCGTCGAAGCGGGCCGCCAGGTCCGGCGGGAACTCGGCGCCGGCGAGCTGGGCGAAGCGCTGCACCTGCTTCGCGTTCGTCACCGGGATGATGCCCGGCAGCACCGGCGTGGTGTTGCCGAGGGCGTCGAGCTCCTCGATCATGCGCAGGTACGGCTCGGCCTTGAAGAAGAACTGCGTGATGCCGAAGTCGGCCATCTCGAGCTTGGCGGCGAGGTGACGCCGATCGAGGGCCCGGTCCCCACCTGAGCGCGGGTGCAGCTCGGGATGCGCGGCGACGCCGACGGAGAAGTCGCCGACCTCGCCGATGAGCTCGATCAGCTCGGAGGCGTACGTGAGCTCGTTGGGGTACTCACCGCCGTCGGTGGGCGGGTCGCCGGCCAGCGCGAGGATGTTGCTGATGCCGGCCTCGCGGTACTCGGTGAGCAACGAGACGAGCTGCTCACGCGTGTGCGCGATGCAGGTGAGATGCGCCATCGCGGTGATGCCGGTGTCGGCCTGGATGTGAATCACGATGTCACGCGTACGGTCCCGGGTGGAACCGCCCGCTCCGTAGGTGACCGATACGAACGACGGTTCGAGCGGTTCGAGCTCGCGGATGGTCTTTTCGAGGTCGCGGGCCGCGTCGTCGTCCTTCGGGGGGAAGAACTCGAACGAGAACGTCTGGCCGGCGGCGAGCTTGTCGCTGATCTTGCCCATAAGGCGGCCCAGCGTAGGCGCTTTTCCCTTGTCGGCCGGCCTCCGGCGAACCGCCGAGACCGCTCGCGGCGCGCGTACGTGGCCGCGCGGACCCCGATCCGACCAGCGGATCGAACGCAGGGCACGCGGCCGATCGTGCGCGCTTCAGCCCGGGGGTGCGGACTCGAGGGCAGGGGCGGAACGCACGAGCATCGTCTGCGTCGACACCGCCACCAACCGGCCTTCGCACCACAGGTCGGTCTCGGTGAACAGGTAGCCGTCGGCCATCGATCGGGCCCGGATGTCGGTCAGCACGATCTCGGACTGCGGCAGCTCGAGGAACGAGATGCTGTACTCCAGGCTCGTGACGAAGTGGAACGGCTGGTCGAGGCCGAACTTCACCCAGAGCGCCGCGGCCGGGAAGTCCGACAGCGGCACCAGCAGGATCGGATCCGGGCCGGCGGCGGGCTCGGCCGTCGATCCGTCGGCGATCGACTCGGCACCCGCGATCGGGGCGCGGTAGCGCGCCCAGCGCAGGTGGCGGGCCGGGCCGGGCACCCAGCCGGGTTCCCACGGGTAACGGCCCTCCACCCCGACGAGCTCGAGGTGGTCGAAGATCGCCGGCGGGGTAACCCGGCCGAGGCCGGGCGGGAAGATCGCGGTGCCCGGCGCCGGGCCGGCGGCGAGCTCGTCGACCGGTGGCGCCGCGGGCTGCTCGCCGTCGAGGTACGACGCCGACGGGCGGTCCCGGGTGAAGAGCACCTGACCCGAGGCGGCCGGGGAGCCGCCGGCCTGGTCGCTGCCACCGATGGTGACGTCGAGGTGCGCGGTGATGCCGCCCCGGCGCGCGACCACCGGCTCGATGACCAGCTCGTACGAGCTGGGCACCGCCCGGAACGAGATGTGGGCCGAGCGCAGCCGCAGCTCCGGATCGTCCAGCTCGGCGCGTGCCGCGTTGATCAGCACCGCCGCGAGCACCCCGCCGTGCATGCCGTTGGGGGTGGCCCACGTGTCAGGAACCGTGGATCGCCAACGGCCGGGGTGGTCCGGGTCGCGGCGCACCGCGATCGCGTCGAGCAGAGGTGTGGGTTCAGCCATGAGCGCAGCGCCGTTTCGAGAGGTTCCGCCGGGGAGGATCAGCCAGGGTTCGGTTCAGGTTCGGCTGAGGTTCGGCTGACGTGCAGCCGGGTTCGGTCTGGCGCGCTCAGCCGGCGCGGCGCTCGGCCGCGTCGACGGCGTTGCGCAGCAGGAGCGCCCGGGTCATGGGTCCGACGCCGCCGATGCGGGGCGAAAGCCAACCCGCGACCTCGGCGACCTCGTCGGCGACATCCGAGACGATGCGCTTGCCTTCGAACGTGACGCCCGCGGCGACGACGACCGCGCCCGGCTTCACCATGTCGACCGTGATGAGACCGGGCGACCCGGCGGCGGCGACGAGGATGTCGGCCTCGCGCGTGTACGCCCCGATGTCGGCCACGCCGGTGTGCACGACGGTGACCGCCGCGTTGGCGTTGGCGCGCTTGAGCGTGAGGAGGTTGGCGAGCGGCCGGCCGATCGTGACGCCGCGCCCGACGATCACGACGTGCTGGCCGGCGATCGGGATGTCGTAGTGCTCGAGCAGCGCCACGATGCCCGCCGGGGTACAGGCCACCGGGGCATCGACACCCTGCACGAGCTTGCCCAGGTTCACCGGATGCAGCCCGTCGTTGTCCTTGTCGGGATCCATCGCGAGGACGGCTGCCTCGAAATCGAGCCCGGCCGGGAACGGGTGCTGGATCAAGAACGCGTCGACCGACGGATCCTCGTTGAGCGACTCGACCACCGCGTGCACCTCGGCCTGGGTGGCGGTGGCGGGCAGGCGCTCGTCACGGCTCATCATGCCGAGCTCGGCGCAGTCACGGTGCTTCATCGACACGTAGTTGGCCGAGGGCCCGTCGTCGCCGACCAGCAGCGTGCCCAACCCCGGGGTGATGCCGCGGTCGATGAGGGCATCGATGCGGGTGCGGAGCTCGGCTTTGATCGTGGCGGCGACGAGCTCGCCGTCGAGGGTCTGCGCGGTCATGGCGTCGAACCTACCGCTCAGCTGTGGCGAGCACCCATCCTGCTCGTGGCGAGGCCCGGCGGCGTGAGGACCGACGGGGTGAGGACCGACGGGGTGAACCACGAACGGCGTCGCCGATCCGCCGGGTCGCTCGACGATGGCGGCGGTCGGTGCGGCGCAGCGAGCCCGGTGGGGGCCAGAGCCGACGCCGCGATCGTCGGCGCCGCAGTGGCCAACGAGGTCGGCGAGACGCCGGCGCGGCGTCGACGTTGCGCCGCCAACGCCAACAGGATCCAACCGGTCGCGGTGACGAACTGGATGCTGACGAAGCGCAGTTGCTGCAGGACCAGCGCGTTGTACTGATCCGCAGGAAGCACCTCGAAGTGGAGCGGGGCGTGCAGGACGCCGCCGACGCCGTCGATCATCACGGGGTGCTCCGACGGCAACGCGAGCCAGGTGCCCGCCACCGCGAACGCGAACAGCCCGACCGCGAGCAGCACGGACCATCGCCCGCGGCGCGAGGGCACGCGATCAGCAGCGCCGGGGGCGACGGCGGACCACACCACCACGACGATGAGCGGGATGCACACCAGCGCGCCGGCGATGAGCAGCAACGTGAGCGCGGCGAGGGGTGCGCGCGTGGGTCGCCACAAGAAGGCGCTGGCCGCGAGGAGGACTGCCACCTCCGCGGCGCACGCGACGATCGCGACCGGCCAGGCGATCACCAGCAGTCGGGGTAGGTGGCGGACGCCGGCGATCGGCTCCACGGCTTCCGTCGATGCCGTCGATCGCGTCGATGCCGTCGATGCCGTCGACTCTGTCGATCCCGGCGCGGCCGAGCGCGAGCTACCGGATGCGCCCGGGGTGGTTGTCGGTGGTACCGGCGCCATGGCGCAAGGGTAGCCATCTACTTGGTGCCGAGGGCGCCTGTCCGCCACGCTGTCGAGATGCAGGAGCGCGTGCCGTTGTCGATCGGGCCCATCGAGCTGTGGCCGCCCGTCGTCCTCGCGCCCATGGCCGGGGTCACGAACCCCGCCTTCCGCCGGTTGTGCCGCCGCTTCGGCGCCGGGCTCTATGTGAGCGAGATGATCACGGCGCGCGGCCTGGTGGAAGGCGGCGCCGGGACGTGGGAACGGGCCGCGTTCGACGACGACGAGTCGCCGCGGTCGATCCAGCTCTACGGGACCGACCCGGTGTCGATGGGCGAGGCCGTGCGCCGACTGGTCGAGGTCGGCCACGTCGACCACATCGACCTCAACATCGGCTGCCCGGTCCGCAAGATCACGCGCCACGGCGGCGGGTCGGCCCTCACCGTGCGTCCCCGCCTGCTGGCGGCGCTCGTGGGCGCAGCGGTCGACGCGGCCGATGCCGCCTCCGGCGGCCGGGTACCGGTCACCATGAAGTTCCGCGTGGGGATCGACGAGCACCTCATCACCTACCTCGACGCGGGTCGCGTGGCCGAGGACGTCGGCTGCGCGGCCGTCGCTCTGCACGGCCGCACCGCCGCGCAGCTGTACTCGGGCGACGCGGACTGGTCCACGATCGCCCGCCTCAAGCAACACGTCACGTCGATCCCCGTGCTCGGCAACGGCGACGTGTGGGCGGCGACCGATGCCGTGCGCATGATGGACGAGACCGGCTGCGACGGTGTCGTCATCGGGCGGGGCTGCCTCGGCCGCCCGTGGCTGTTCCGCGATCTGGTCGACGTGTTCGAGGGCCGTGCGCCCCAGCCTGCGCCCCTGCTCGGTGAGGTGCTCGACACGCTCGCCGAGCACCTCCAGTTGCTGGTCGACCGGATGGGTCCCGAGCGGGCGCTGCGAGACATCCGCAAGCACGTCGGCTGGTACCTGACCGGCTACCCCGTCGGCGCCCCGATCCGCCGCGAGCTCACGACGACCGAATCGATCGACGCCTTCCGCGCCGCCCTCGCGCAGGCTGACCGCTCGCTGGCCCTGCCCACAGGCGCCGCCGACCAGCCCCGCGGGACGCGTCGCGGCCCCCAGAAGGTGACCCTCCCCGACGGCTGGCTGGCCGACCGAGACAGCGCCACCCCACCCGGCCCCCTCGCCGACGCCCTCACCAGCGGCGGCTGACGCCCCCCACCGTTCCCCACACCCTTCTCGGCTACACGGCGGCCCCCCAATCCCCGTTCTCGGCTACACGGCGGCCCCCAACCCGCGTTCTCGGCTACACGGCGGCCCCCCAATCCCCGTTCTCGGCTCCGCTCCGGCCCCTCCACCCAGCCTTCTCGGCTCCGCTGCGGCCCCTCCCGATGGCGCGCCGTCAACGGGGACGAGGGCGGCCCGACCGTTCCACGATGTCCGCCCACGGATCGCTGCTCGCGACGACGCCGATCGGTTGAGGCCAGGACACGGTGGCTGCGAACAGGCGCCCGCAGAGGTCATCGGGCGGCGGGAAGTCCAGGCCAAGCCCTGCGCTGATGTCGTAGCCGTGGAGGATCATCTCGAGCGCGCCTCGCGCCGCGAAATCATTCGGACCGCCTGTCCTGATGGTCGGGAACCGAAGCATGACCGCGGTGGTGTCGGAAGGCGCAGTTGCGATGACCGCGACCAGCATCGTGGTGACGGCGCGGAGCCCGTCGATCATGTCTCGGGGTGTGGCGTCCGGGAGGGCATGCAGCTCTCCGAAGTTCGGGTACGCGTCCTGTTTGCGGGACGCGAAGAACAACGCGTACGAGAACACACAGTCGATGACGTGGTCCGCGGTCTGCAGGCAGCTCCAGGTCAGCGTTCCGGCCGGAACCGACCAGTCGAGGTCGGCCGCTGCGGTCCAACCGTTCAGGACCAGCCGAGCCACGGTGTCGAGGTCGATCACGGTGAACGGGCCGATGTCGGAATGATCGCTCATGGCACGAGTGTCGCACCCGCCCACTCCGCGCGGGAAGGGTCGGTCGGTCACCCGGCGCGTTCCCTCCCCGCGGAGTCGAGGGGCCACCACGGAGCCGAGAACGCGTGAACACGGGCCACCACGGAGCCCGGAACGCGTGGCTTGCGGGCGGGGCTGGGCGCGGGTCACACCTGCCGGGGCAGAATCGGGCGTGCCCTCCCCCGCTGCCGATCTGCCACCCGCGCTGATCCTCGCCTCGGCCTCGCCGCGTCGGGCCGACCTGCTCGCCGCGCTCGGCGTGGCCTTCACGGTCCGGGCCGCGGATGTGGACGAGACGCCCCGGCCGGATGAACCTCCCGATGCCTATGTCGAGCGCTTGGCGCGAGCCAAGGCCCGCGCGATCGCGGCTGCCGTCGGCACGGAGGCGATCCTCGGCGGCGAGGCCCTCGTCATCGCGGCCGACACGATCGTGGTCCTCGACGGCCACCTGCTCGGCAAGCCGACCGGCCCGGCTGATGCCCGGATCATGCTGGCCGCCCTCTCTGACCAGACGCACGAGGTGAAGACCGGTGTCGCGGTCGCCGCGATCGCCGCCCACGGGCCGATCGCCACCGATGTGTGCACCACGAGCGTGACGTTCAGGGCGCTCGACCAGGCCGAGATCGACTGGTACGTCGCCACCGGCGAGCCGCTCGACAAGGCCGGCGCCTACGGCATCCAGGGCTGGGGTGGCATCTTCGTCGAGCGGATCACCGGCAGCTACCACAACGTCGTCGGCCTGCCGATCCACACCGTCGACGACCTGCTTCGGCTCCACGGCCGACCGCTCCGCGCCTGGACGACGCGAGCGTCGCCGAACGAACCTGTGCGCGAAGCCGTCGCCCCCACGACGCGAACACCTACCGGTTCAGCGGACTCGACGAAGCGGTAGGCACAACCGTCGTCCCAACGACCGTTTCGCCGACAGGTTCGCCGACGGGTTCGGGGTCGTGGGCCGGCGTCGCGACCGGGTCGGCGGGACCGCGAACGTCAGTGGCGGAAGTGGCGTTCGCCGGTGAAGACCATGGCGAGACCGGCATCGTCGGCGCGGGCGATGACCTCTTCGTCGCGGATCGAACCACCCGGCTCCAGCACGACCGCGGCGCCGGCCTCGATGGCACCATCGAGCCCGTCTGCGAACGGGAAGAACGCGTCGCTCGCGTACACGCCGCCCGCCGCCCGACCTTCGGCCTTCTCGCACGCCAGGCGGCCCGCGTCGCGCCGGTTCTGCTGGCCACAGCCGATGCCGAACGCCTGGCGATCCTTCACGAGGACGATCGAGTTGGAGGTGACCTTGGCGACGACCCGCCACGCCATCTCGATGTCGAGCCACTGCTCCTCGGTGGGCGCCACCTTGGTGACGACCTGCCACAACGACCGGTCGACGGTCACGAAGTCCGGCGTCTGCACCAGGTACCCGCCGTCGATCGTGCGCAGCGTGTAGGCCGGGTGCCCTGGCGGTTGCGCCTCGAGGATCCGCAGGTTGCGCTTCTCGAGCAACCGCACCAACGCATCAGCTTCGAACCCGGGCGCCACGAGCACCTCGGTGAACACCGGTCCGAGGACTTCGGCCATCTCGACGGTGACGGGACGGTTCACCGCGACGATGCCGCCGTAGGCCGATACGGGGTCGCACTCGTGCGCGCGACGGTAGGCCGTGGTGATGTCGTCGGCCACGGCGGCGCCACACGGGTTGGCGTGCTTGATGACCACCGCCGCGGGCTCGTCACCGAGCGAGTAGGCCAGCCGCCACGCCGCTTCGGTGTCGTACACGTTGAGATACGACATCTCCTTGCCGCCGTGCTGCGTCGCGGTCTTCCACCAACCGGACGCCCCGCGCACCGAGTAGCGCGCCCCGACCTGGTGCGGGTTCTCGCCGTAGCGCAGCACCTGCTCACGGTCCAGCGTCAGCGAGATCGTCTCGGGCAGCACATCGGCACCCGTCGCGTTCGCGCCGGACGACGCGGCGCCCTCCGACTCGGCCTGATCGGGTCCGCCAGCGTCGAGCCACGCCACGATCTCGGCGTCGTAGGCCGAGGTCTTCGCGTAGGCGGCGCGCGCGAGGCGTCGTCGCGTCACGAGCGACAAGTTGCCGTCGGCCGAGGCGCGCAGCTCGTCCAGCAACGCGTCGTACTCGTCCGGATCGGTGACGATGCCGACGAACTCATGGTTCTTCGCCGCGGCGCGCACCATCGCCGGGCCGCCGATGTCGATGAGCTCGATCGAGGGGTTCGACGAGAACGGGTACAGGTTCGCCACGACCAGATCGATGCCCTCGATGCCGTACTGGGCCATGTCGGCCTGGTGCTCCGGGTCGTTGCGGTCCGCGAGGATCCCGCCGTGCACCTTGGGGTGCAGCGTCACGACCCGATGACCGAGGATCGCGGGGAACCCGGTCAGCTCGGCCACGTCGGTGACGGGCACGCCGGCCTCGGCGATGGCCTTGGCCGTGCCGCCGCTCGAGAGCAGCTCCCAGCCCAGCTCGTGCAACGAGGAAGCGAAGGAGACCACACCGGTCTTGTCGTACACGGACAGCAATGCCTTCATCGGATCATGCCTTCGGGAGAACGGACCCTCGAGCGAGGATCTCTTTGATGGTCTGGACGTAGAGGCGGCGCTCGACGATCTTGATGCGCTCGTGCAGTGACTCGACGGTGTCGTCGGGCAGCACCGCCACCGCCTCCTGGGCGAGGATCGGACCGTCGTCGACCGCGGCGGTGGCGACGTGCACAGTGCACCCCGTCACCTTCACGCCGAGCTCGAGCGCCGCTTCGACCGCGTGCCAGCCCTTGAACGAGGGCAGCAGCGCCGGGTGGGTGTTGACGATGTGCCCGGCGAACGCCTCGAACATCGGCGCGCCGAAGATGGTGCCGTACCCCGCCATCACCACGAGGTCGATGTCGTACTTCCGGAGCAGGTCGACGACCTGCGCGGTGTAGGTGTCACGGTCGAACGTGGGGCCGTAGGTCGTGCGCTCGACGAGCTCCCACGGCACCCCCCGAGCCTCGGCGATGGCCGTGGCGCCGCAGGGTCGATCCACGACGACGACCTCGACGGGCACGCCCTCGGCGAGGGCGGCATCGAGGATCGTCCCGCTTCCAGAGGCAAGAACCGCAACCCGCATCGACATCGACCGCACGCTACCAGCCCGCCCGAAGACGCCTTTCGGGCGACCAGCAGGTGACAGGCGCGCTGACCCCGCCGCCGCCGCCCGGGATCAGCCCGGCTGATCCACGGCGTCGGGCGGGACCAGGGCGGTGACCTGGTAGCCGACCGCGGTGCCGGTGCGCCCCACGAGATCGAGGTTGAGGCGGATCCAGGCGTGCCCGTCCCCGCGGGGATCGTCGGCGAACTCGGCGGTCGCCCCCAGGAGGAACGCGTGCTGCTCGACGTTGGTCAGCCAGAAGTGGGGCACGAGGTAGCCCGCACCGAGGCGGGCGCGCAGGTACGCCAGGCCGTCGGGCAGGTACAGCGAGCCGACGAACTTCGAGTTCCCGGACCCGCGGGTCGCCAGACCGCCCAGCGCCTCACCGATCAACGCGCTCGGTCCCAGCTGCAGCAACCCGCTGTAGGTGGTCGAACGCATGGGCAGCCCCGTCGCCGTCGTGACGGCGAGGTCGATGCGCGGACTCGGCGTGATGGTCGGCGGCTGTTCCTGCACGCCTGGCAGCGTAGGCCGGGCGCGGCAGGACCCGGGGCGAACCCCGGGTCCTGCAAAGCAGCAGATCGTCCTCACGTCGGCGGCGCCTCCGGCGCCGCCGCACGAGCGATGGGTCAGGCCCAGCCGTGCTCGCGGACGATGTCGACCATGTGCTGTCCGGCTTCGGTCGGGTTGAGCCCGACGCGGACGCCGGCCGCGGCCAGCGCGTCCATCTTGCCCTGGGCCGTGCCCTTGCCGCCCGACACGATGGCGCCGGCGTGGCCCATCTTCTTGCCGGCCGGCGCGGTGACGCCGGCGACGTAGGAGGCGACCGGCTTGGTCATCGACGAGGCGATGAAGTCGGCGGCTTCCTCTTCGGCCGAGCCGCCGATCTCGCCGATCATCATGAC
>JBBQHT010000144.1:0-11969 GCA_038324235.1 Acidimicrobiales bacterium | reverse complement strand
CAGGCTCGCTGGCCGGGCATGCGGTTCGACCGGGCGGTGGTGCACTCACCCGATGGCGGCCGGGTGTTCGCCGAGCGCACGGTGGCCGAGCTCCAGCGGCTGGCCGCCGAGCTGGGCGCCGAGGTCACGTTCGACGAGCCGGTCACCCGCATCGAGCAGACCGACGACGGCGTCGTGGTGCACACCGGCCGGCGGGCGTTGGCGGCGCGCGCCGTCGTGGTGGCGGCCGGGGCCTGGGTGGCCGAGGTCGTGCCCGATGAGATCGCGTTGCCGCCGTTCACCGTGAGCCACGAGATCCCCACCCACTTCCGCCCCCGAGACCCCGCCCAGCGGTGGCCGAGCTTCGTGCACTACGTCGACGGCGCCGCTGGCGCCCGGTCGTTCGGTGCCTATGGCCTCGAGACGCCCGGCGAGGGAGTGAAGGTCGGCGTCGAGGACGCCACCTCGGTCGACGAGGTCGTCGATTGCGTACGGCGGTGGCATCCCGGGCTGGTACCCGAGCTGGTGAGCTCCACCGAGTGCCTGTTCACCAACACCCCCGACGAGCACTTCGTGATCGAGCGGCACGGCCCGGTGGTGGTGTGCTCGCCGTGCTCGGGTCACGGCTTCAAGTTCACGCCGCTGATCGGGTCGCTGGTGGCCGACCTCTGCGACGGTCGGCCGCCCCGCTACCGCTTCGGTGACGCCTGATCCGGGCCCGTTCCCACCAGGATCCGTGCGCGCCGCCGCACCGCACTCTGGCGTAGATCCAGGTCGGTTCCCGACGTCGCTCCACGCCGGAGTGTCGCGATCGTCGGTCTTCGTCTGACCCGGGACGGCTACGACCGCAACGCGGCCACACCCTCGCGCAGCCCGTAGATCAGGATCACGTAGCCGGCGATCGGGTCGGCCCACCACCAGCCGAGCCACGCGTTGAGCACCAGGCCGACCAGCACCGCCGTCGCCAGCAGACCGTCGACGAGAGTGACCCGCCCTTCCGTCTGCAGGACGGGATTGCCGAGCGCCGCACCCGTGCGGGCCTTGCCGGCGGCGAGGCTGAACATCACCGCGGCGGTGGTCGCCGTCCAGGTGATGCCGATCGGGGACGGATGCGCGTGGTGGGCCGTCACCAGCACCCATGTGCTCTGGATGCCGAGGTACGCCGCCAGCACGATGAAGGCGACGCCGATGACGTGCAGCGCGGTCCGCTGCCGACGCTCGCCGGTGCCCGAGAGCTCCCAGATCACGACGGTGCTGGCGCCGATCTCGATGAGCGAATCGAGCCCGAAGCCGCCCAGCGCAACCGATCGAGCGGCGACGGCGGCGAAGGCCAGGACGACGATGCCCACCACGTTCCATCCGAGGGTGATGGCCTCGAGCATGAACCCCCGCCGCAGTAGCCGGGCGCGCTCGTCCTCGCCGGCGGCGACTCTGGGCGGCCCGCCTGATGACCGATCGGTGGACGACGTGTCGTCAGCGGGCGGGGTGGGAGAGCGGAGCGCGGGGATGCGGCACAGCCGAGCGAGCACGTCGAGCCCGTCGGGCGTGCCGGGCCAGTGGCCCCGCACGGCGTCGGCCCCGGCCCGGCGGATCACGCTGCGCAGAACGAGGCTCGTGATGATGGCGTCGTCGGCGTACCCGATCACCGGGATGAAGTCCGGGATCACGTCGATGGGAAGCACGAGGTAGACGAGCAGGCACCAGAGTCGCACCCGAACGCCCCGGTCGACGTCGGGATCTGCCGCGAGGCGGCGGATCAATCGGACGGTGTCGGGCAGGATGCGGGCCGTCGCCGTCAACGTGGCCTTCTCGGGTCGGGTCACGGCCAGCACGATCACGAGAAGTAGCCAGATGACGACGAGGCTGGCGACGATCGACAGCGCCACGTCCAGGATCACGCAGCGCACCCTAGGAGGACCCGAGGCGAGCGGAGTCCGGAGGGGTGGCCGTGAGGCGCGGTAGCGTCTTTCGCATGAAGCGCCTGCTGCCGGTCCTGGCCCTGTTCACCGCCGCCGCCACCCTGTTCGTGGCCCAGCCGGCCTCGGCCGACACGGCCTGGGTCACGTCCCCGTCGTCCGCGTTGCCAGGCACCGACATCTCGGCATCCGGGGCGGGTTGCGTCGGCAACAACGTGTCGGTCTTCTTGAGCGCCGGCCCGGTGATCCAGCTGCCGGCCGACGTCTCGAAGACGATCACCCCGGCGGTCGATGGCACCTGGTCCACGACGATGACCCTGCCGGGCAATCTGGCCTCGGGCGACTACACCCTGTGGGGTCAGTGCGTCGTCCAGTTCAACTACGAGCCGAAGCCGTTCACCGTGCTCGATCCCAACGCCACGACGACCACCACGGCCCCCACGACCTCGACGACGGTCGTCGCCACCACGAGCACGGTCGTCGGCACCACCACCACGGCCGCCGCGGCCGCCGCCAACGCCGTCGCCGTCGCCGCGACGCCGAACTTCACGGGCTAGCGCGCCAGGGCCCGCAGTCGGCGGCGCGGAGGTCGCTGGCTCGGGGGTTCGGTCCGGTCGGGCCCGCCACCCGGGTCAGGTGACCACCCGACAGGTGGCCAGCCGACCCAGGTGGCGCGCGTGGCCGTCCGGGCCCTACGCGTGCCAGCTGCAGCTCGGAACGCCGAGGAAGCCGGCGTTGTAGACCTCGAGGGTCACGGCGTACAAGGCGACCTGGAACTTGGACAGCGTCTCGGTGCCCTCGTAGTAGTGCGCCAGCTTGTAGAACGCGTTGCCCAGCGTCCCGGTGAACCCGTGGTCACCGTTCGAGCCGTTCGACGCGGCGGCGATGAGCGGCTTGGCGGCGACGACGTCGAGAGAGGCCCACGGGGCCGACAGCACGTCGGCCAGTGACGCCTGGCCGATCTTGGCCAGGATCGCCGCTTCGAGGCTCGCGCTCATGTCGGGCCCGCCGATGCTGGCCGGGTGCTGCCGGAACCACTGGGTCGAATGCACGCAGGTGATGGCCGCCCCAGCCGGCAGGGCGGTGACGCCCACCGTCCCGACGATCAGGCTCACGAGCAGCGCGAAGCCGACAAGTGCTTTCCTCATGGTTGGTCTCCTCTGATATCGAGGTCTCGCCCTCCCAGCCCCTCTGCCGGGTGCCGCCTCGAGAAAAAGAAACCACGCATCGCTGGGCCAAGCAACGAAAACCTGTCCCGTGCAGGTGCCTGAGAGGCCCTGAAGGTGAGGATCGGGCACCGATCGCGGCGCCGACAACCGGGAGCGAGTGGAGCGGGTGACGGGAATCGAACCCGCATAGCCTGCTTGGAAGGCAGGGACTCTAGCCATTGAGCTACACCCGCGAAGCGGCCCACGGTAGTGGCTCGGCCGGTCGCGGCGGGAACCCGAATCGACGGCGTCGGGCGGATCGGCCGCCCCGAGCAGCCCGGTGATCCAGCCTTTGAGCGCGGCGAGGTCGCTATCCTCTCCGTGGTTCGGCGCGCCGGGTGGTGCGACCGCTTGACGGAGGTTGGGGACATGAAGCGTCGACTTGGCTTGGCCGCTGCTGGTTCGTGCGGGATCGTTTCCCTGGTCGGGGGTGTATCGCTCGTGTCGCTCGGCTCGGCCGCGACGGCGGCCCCGGTGGCGCCGCACGACTTCGCGTACACCGGCGCGGCCCAGTCCTACGCCGTTCCTGCTGGCATCTGCGCGGTCACGGTCACCCTTCAGGGGGCCTCGGGCGGCAACACCGACGACTCGGGTGGCAACCCCGGCCTCGGCGGCACGGTGAGCGCCCGGGTCACGTTCCAACCGACTGCGACCTTGTCGGTGCTCGTCGGCGGTGCGGGTACCGATGGCGTCTCCGCCGATGGCTCCGCGGTGGTCGCCGCACCGGGCGGGTTCAACGGAGGCGGCGACGGTGGTGGCGCCTCGGTGGTGAACGGCTTCAACGAGTCCGGCGCCGGCGGCGGCGGCGCGACCTCGGTGCTCGCCGGGACGACCTCGCTGGTGGTGGCCGGCGGCGGCGGCGGGGTTGGCGCCTATCCCACGCCGAGCAAGTCTGACGGTGGCGATGCTGGGCACCCGGCCGGCGCGCCCGGCCTCGACGGCACCCGCGGCTCAGCCGGCCTCGGTGGCACCCAGACGGCTGGCGGGGCTGGTGGCGACAGCCAGGTGAGCGGCTCCGGTCAAGACGGCTCGAGCGTCGATGGCGGCAACGGTGCCGGGGACGCGACGCACAACGGCGGCGGCGGTGGTGGCGGCGGCGGCTACTTCGGTGGCGGTGGCGGCGGAGCGATCATGTCCGGTCAGGGCCAGGCCAGCGGTGGTGGCGGCGGCTCGAGCTTCGGCCCGGCGACCAGCACCTTTGGGGTGGCCGAGGCGATCGGCAACGGCACCGCCAGCATCACCTACGACCCGACCACCGACGCCTGCGCGGTGCCGGTCACGACGGTCACGACCGCTCCGGCCCCGCCGGCGGCCCGGGCCGTGCAGGCCACGCCTGCCTTCACCGGCTAGCGCGCTCGGGGAGCTCAAGGAGGCGGCGAGCCTCACCGACGGCGAGTTTGCGACCCAGAAGTACCGCATCCTCGCCGCCTGAAGGCGACTCTCGGTGGGGCCGCGGCGAGACCTCGACACGGCCCCGACCTCCTCGGCTGCGTCGACGCGCGGCGCGCTCTGGGCGTGCGCCTGCGTGCTGGTGTGCGGTATGGGGGCGTGGCCCTGCTGGTCAACCGCACTCGCGTCGATCTGGGTGTCGCCGCCGCCCGGCCCTCGCTCGGCCCGGCCTTCGTCGTGTACGCCGTGGCCTGGCTCGGCATCTCGATGCTCTTGCCCCGGGGCACCGACGACCCGGGTGGGCTGTCGCCCGGCGTCAAGCTGAAGTGGATTGCCGAGGCCGGCTGACCCTCGTCCGACCATCGTTCCTGCAATTGCCCTCCCCCTGGGGGTGCAATTGCCGGAACGAGGCGCCGCGCGGCGCCTCGTGGCACCGGTGGTCGGGGTGGGGAGATTCGAACTCCCGGCCTCCTGCTCCCAAAGCCGTCCGGTTGTCGCAGCAGTGGCTCTACCAGCACATATAGCTCACGAATGAGCCGCCAGAGCCGGAAATTGACACCGGAACCGCCAAGTCCGGTGTCAATCCGGTGTCAGGTCGGGTCCGCGAACTGCCGGGTCATTCCGGCCCGGTTCGTCCGCTCGCCAGGTCGTGGGCCAGGTGGCCGAGCACATCGACGAGGTCGTCGGCGGTCAGGGTGTTGAGTGCGACGTCGTCGGCCAGGCGGAGCGGGCGCACTGCCCGGGTCGGGTCGTCCAGGACGGACTCGTGCAGGGCGTCGACGACCAGCTGGCCGAGATCGAACGGGGCATCGCACAACGCGACGACGATGGCCTGGTGGTGTGCGGCGGCCAGTCGGTAGATGTCGTACAGATCGCTGCTCCGCTTGGGGCTGTTGCGCTCGGGTCGGGTCTGCAGCGCGTGAATCTTGGTACCGATCAGCCCGGCCGGCGTCGCCAGTGCGAATGTCGCCGAGGGGGCGTCGGCCCCGGTTCCGGCGACCACCGTGGCGACGGCTGCGGACTCGAGCGCGTACCGGTGGCCGGCCACGAACAGTCGGTCAGGCCGGACGATGCCGTCGAGGTCATCGGCGTCGATTGCTTCGGTGTCGATGACGTCGACCTTCACGCCGTCGACGGTGAGCACTCCAGAGTCCGGGTCTCGATGGCCGACGGCTGCCGTGATGCGTTGGATCGCGGTGGGGCTGGTGGTCTCGACGAGGGTGTCGACGTCACCAGTGGCGCGATGTGCCTGAGCCAGACGACAGGAGACGGCGAGGCCGCCGATCACGGCGTAGGGGCCCATCGGGACCGACGAGAGCTTCGCCACGACCTGCAGGAGGCGGCTGGTCACGGAACCGTCCCCACCGGCGAGAACGATCACATCAGGCTGGGCAGTGTGGTCACCAGACACGTTGGACCCCGGGAGGGTCGAACGTGTCGAGCAGCTCGAGCCCGCGGGCCTTGTCGACGGCGAGGTCCAAGGCGACGAACAGCGCCTGAGCCACCGGGAGGCCGGCCGTTGTGAGCTCAGATGGTTCCGAGCACACGAGTGGGGTTGGGGCCACGGCGACCGTCGCGGCGCGCTGCTCGATGGTCTGGGGCGGTGGGCCGGTAGTCGCCCGCCGCAGGACGGACCGGTCGGAGACGTACAGGTCGGGTGGGTAGTCCGCGGTGGCGACGACCGTTGCGCCCCACGCGAGTGCCCCGAGCGGGCCGGCGACGGTTGTCAAATCAGCGGGGGGCAGCGTGGCGACGGGCACCCGATGCGGTCTCCACTCGTCGACCACGGCCCAGAAGAGCTCAGGAACCAGGGGGGTGCCGTCGGGACGGACGAGCGCCAGGTCGCGCAGCTTCTTGCCGGCCGCGCTGATTGTCGGGGCCGAGAACCCGGCCCTTCGGGCCACCTCGCGAAGCGACGGCGGATCATCCGGTCGTAGCAGCAGAGCACACGCCAGGCTCATCCCGCCGCGACCCGCCAGCGGGGAGGGCGGTGGTTCGTTCGAAGGGTGCGCCACCGGCTCGACCGGTACGTCGAGCATCAAACCGGGGGCTCGCATCGCGAGGCGGCCGCGCCGGTCGAAGTACCCCCAGCCCCGATCAGCCAACACCCTCCGCGCCTCGGCCGAGATCTGATCGGCGACCACCACCCCCGCGGTGGTCTCGTCGAGGTGCGATTCGAGACGAGCTGCCCGATCGGGGGTCAGCACGCTGAAGGCCTTCACCTCGATCTTCACCTCATTGCCGTTCGCACGAGCCACCAGGTCGTAGGCCCGCTCCGTGGGCGATGACCGTTGAACGTCGAAGCCGAGACCGACCAGGACCTCGGTGAGGTCCTGGTCTGCTTCGGCCCCCATTGCGGCGGCGGCAGTCCGAGGAGTCATGGAGCAGAGAATAGGGCTGTTAGGTGTTAGGTAGCAACCTTTCATATGGCGGAGGTCGCTCGTACCCGGCGAGCTCGGCTCGGAGGTCGTCTGCCTGGGCCCTCACCGCGTCGAGCTCGAGCTGCTGGAGCTTGGTCGGCTTCGCGTCGGCCTGCGCCCGGAGGTTGGTCAGGGCTTCCTCGAACTGGTGCAGGCGGGTCTTGGTCGATTGGTACTGCATCTCATCGGTGATCATGTGGACACCCATGGCGGTGTGAGTCTTACATCACTCTCGACCGCACATCCCGGCAGGGTTGCTCGCCTCGGCGGTGAGGTCGGGCTGGGGAGAAGTGCGCGAAGTAGTACGCCCTCGTCTGGTCAGCGGGCGTCGGCCGCGCACGCGAGCGATACTCACCTCGTGAGTTCGCCCGACCCCGAACGCCAGCTCGCGCTGGCGAGAGCGTTCGAGCAGATCAGCGCCGTTCTGGAGTCGCTTGCTGACCTCTACCCCGAGTCCTACGGGGGCCGATACGGCGGCCCGACCAACGACGACATCACAATCCAGGTCGTTGAGGGTGCGCTTGGTGCAGACGATCTGGTCGACGCTGTGAGAGATGCGGAACAGCGGTCGATTGAGGCCGTCGGTGTTTCATTCCGGTTCAGCTTCGAGCCGGTCAGGATCACCTACGCGCAGCTGGACGGCGTCCGTGAAGAAATGACCCGGGAAGTCATCTCCAGCTCGACGTGGTCCGATCTCGGGCTCGTGGGCGTGGGCCTGGGCAAGGGCTGTGTGTTCGTTACGGCACGTCCAGGACATTTGGAGCCGTTGCGGGCCGCCGTCGAGCGACGGTACCCGGGTGTTCCATTCAGCTTCCTTGAGGCTGATGCCGTGAACCTGCGACTCTGAGCCCAGCGGTAGCGCCGATGCATCCCGGCAATAGCGCGCGCCTCGGCGGCGGGATCGGGCTGGGGAGAAGTGCGTGGAGTACGCCATGGCCGGCTGGTTCACCTAGCGCCGTTGTAAAGCTGGTAGAGGTCGAGGACTCTGGGCTGGGTGCTCGGGTAGCAGACGACCAGGCCAGCTCCGAGGTAGTCGTACACGGGGGCCGGGCTAACCCGGATGTCCTCCCCGATCGGGGTGGGTTGGCCCAGCACGACGATGGCCTGGAGATTGGATGCCGAAGCCGGAGCGACGGGTGTCGTCGAGAGTCCGACACATGCTCCGATGCTTTCTTGGGTGTAGACGACGATCCACGCCGATCGCTCGACGACCGAATCGGAGGTGAGTCCGGGGGCGAAGGTGACCCGCCCAGCGACGACCGTGCGAATCTGTGGCGCTGTCGGCAGCGAGCCGAGCAGGTCCTTTGCCACAGCGACCGCCTGATCTTGGGTGACGGTGTCGGGCGCCGCCCCCGCAGTGACGACGAAGGCGCCATCATCGGCGGTGAATGGGACGGTGATTCCGGGGGAGGGGTTGAGCACTGTCGATGGCGCGATCTGTGACGCCGGGACCGTGGAAGGACTGCTTGCTGACTGGTCCGGGGAACAGCTCGAAGCGCCGAGACTCGCCACCACGACCGCCACCAGCCACCAACCTGCGCGCATAGGTGTCCTCCCCGGCGCCCGAGCAGGCGCACGTCGCGTTCGACGAACCTCTACACCGCTTGGTTCCCCGGAATGATTCACCGAGCGGCGCGCCGTCGCACACGGTGCCCCCATCAGACACGCACCCTCCCGGCAATAGCGCGCGCCTCGGGGGCGCATTCGGGCTGGGGCGATCTGTGCGGAGTGCGCCGTGCCCCTGTTCAGGAGCGCTGCACGAACCGGGGGCGAGTCGGTGCGGAGCGGTGCCACGCGATTGCCACCGATAGGAACAACAGGCCGAGAAACGCGATCATAACCGCGAGGTCAGCTGCGCCGTTCAGCGCAGCCAACAGCGCGAGGGCTGCGCCACCGATGGCGACCCCGTAGCAACCGTTCCTCCACGTGGGTTCCCATGACCCGCCGGGGATCTTCGGAGAGCCGGGGAGTCTCGTCTCATTGGCGATGGCGACGCTTCGTTGCGGGAGTTGCTCGTCCGATGGCCCGGCGAGGATGATCCACACGAACACGGGGCCGAAGCAACAGCCGTAGACGATCGCCAACGCCCAGGCGCTGTCCCAGCGGGTAAGTCCAATCAGTAGATACGCAGCGACGATAAGAGCTGCCCATGGCAGAAAGAGCCACGGGGACAGTGGGCGACCCTTCCGTTGCACGGGGTGCCAGGCGGAGTTCCGCCGTCGCCTGTGCGGATGATTGGTCACCCACCCATTATCGGGTACTTCAACTGATCGCTGAATCACCCACCCGGTGAAGTGTCCGACCTGGCTGGAAGCGGGTGGCTTGGACGGCGTGTAACGCTCAGCGGTCCGACGACACGGAGGCGAGTGGTACGTGCCGAAGTAGCTCGCCTCGGCGAGCATTCCGATACACACCGGGAGTTGAGGTCGGGGCGTTCGGGGTGTCGCGTTGGTGGCAGCCCAAGGACTCCCGGAAGGGGACGCTGCCATGAACCTGACTGCCGATCTTGTCCATCCAGGTCGCTTCGACGAGTGCTTCGATCGCGCCGAGTTGGCTGCTGCCGCGTATCTGGCCCGCTACGGCGGGACCACGCGCCGCAACTACCAGTCGGATCTGTTGCAGTGGTTCCGGTGGTGCGCCGAGCACGACCTCGGCGTGCTGGAGGTGCACCGGGCTCAGATCGAGGTGTGGGCCCGCGAGATGGAGGAGATCCAACATCTGGCCCGCTCTACCGTCGGGCGACGGCTCGCCACCGCGGCGGGGTTCTACCGGTTCGCGGAGATCGACGGCTACATCGACGCCAACCCGGCCGAGCATGTTCGCCGTCCTCGGGTGGACACCGAATCGACGACGCTGGGTCTCGACCGCGGCGAGCTGGGCGCGTTCATCTACTGCGCCGAAGCGCTCGGCCCGACCCCCCACGCGTTGGCGTGCGCGCTCGGGCTGTTGGGGTTGCGGATCAGCGAAGCACTCCACATCGACGCCGAGGACTTCGCCGAACAACGCGGCCACCGCACCATCGCCATCATCGGCAAGGGCCACAAACCCGCGCTCATCCCGCTCCCACCGAGGGTGTCCCGAGCCTTCGACGCGGCACTCGACGGCCGGGCTCACGGGCCGATGTTGTTGTCGAGCAGCGGGCGGCGCATGGACCGCAACAGCGCGTCCCGGCTGGTCCGGCGGATCTCGAGGCGCGCCGGGATCACCAAACGGATCACCCCGCACTCGCTGCGCCACTCGTTCATCACCGCCGCCCTCGACGCCGGAGTCCCGCTCCGCGACGTCCAGATCGCCGCCCGCCACGCCGACCCCCGCACCACCACCCGCTACGACCGGGCCCGCAACAACCTCGACCGCCACGCCAGCTACATCGTCGCCGCGTTCATCGCCGGAGGCACCTGAGCAGCGCGGTAGTGGGCCCGGGAGGACAATCAGGGGCGTCTCTTCGTAGTTCCAGCGCGGCCGGCTCGAACCCTGAACACCGGCGCTTCGGATCGGTCACTCCCGGACCCAACCGCGACGATACGCCCAGGCCGTCGACGAGGGAAGAGGCAAACGTGTATCGGAATGCTCGCCGAGGCGAGCTACTTCGGCACCTCTCCGCCGCCACTCCTCAGAGGCTCCGACCGTCGTTATTCATCGGACCTCCACCGCCTGAGCTACTGCCGACAAGGTTTGGGGGTCCACGCTCTCTCCGCTCAACTGCAGCCACCAGTCGCCGATGGCGAACATGAGCTTGTAGTCCAACGGTGAGACCGATGATGAGCCAGGTGGTACCGGGGACTTCACCGTGAGGAGTAGGGCTGGCCGAGACCCCACCTTGGCCTCGGTGGCGTCGAGGTAGCCGATGGCTTCCCAAGCCTCGGGCGTAATGAGCGATCGAAGGTCATTTCCCGATGACTGGTAGCCCGGCGACCAGACGGCGGCCACCGAGATCGTCTGATGGGCCTGGCCGCCACCGGGAATCTTCACGTCGACCGGGGCGCCGACGTAGGACTTGATCGTCATTGGGTTGCCGCTCGCTCCCTTCGAATGGCTCTCGTGTGAGTAGGCCCACCCGGCGGGCAGCGCGCCGATCACGAGCTTGGCGTCGACTCCGGGAGACTCAACGGGAGCGACCACTTCAGTGGTCAGGGTCTCGGGGGCTCGCGTGGTGGCCTGACCGCGGGATGGACCGTCCGTGATGTTGGTTTGGTCGCTCGAACGTCCACATCCCGCCAGACAGAGCGCCGCCACCACGATCACGAGGACGGGTTGTCGCCTTCGCACCAGCCTCACGCCCCGTCTGCTCGCACACCCAGATCGTACTCATGCAGTGCACCCACTACTTGGTCCAACGCGGCGGGGATTGCCGAGATCCGCCGCTCGCCGAGCCGTACGTGTTGGGCATCGCCCCCGCCATCTCGCTCGGTGACTCCACCACGTCGGCATCTGACACCCGCCAACATGGTCCCAGATGAAAGCATGGGAAGATGCCGTCGCTAGGTCATGGGCTCAACCTGTGGCACGTGCGCGTCGACTTGATCGCACCGGACCATGATGGGCGGCGAGTGGAGCCAACCGCTGAGGCACTCGCAGCACTCCTAACGCAGCCCGACGGTGACGATCACCTTGTGACTGGCGTCGATCAGGGAATCGGTGTGGAAGGGCAGGCCGTGCTTGGCCTCTCGTTCTGGGTGTGGGCAAACGATGTCGGAGCGGCGGCAACGCTTGCGCTTCAGACCGCCAAGTCTGCCGGGGCTGTAGCGGTGGTGGGACCGACGTTCTACGACGTGGTGGTCGTGCCAAGAACCGCTGTCGTGATGCCCTGCGACGGGCATGACATCAACATGCCCCGCTGACCTCAAGCGACGAGGCCCGCCTGATTGGGCGCAGAATGCTTCCGAGGAGCCCGGATCGTCACCCCCGGACCCTGGTCGAGCAATGAACTCTGAACACTTCTCCCCAGCCCGGGCTCGCTGCCGGGGCGAGTACATCTGCCGGGAGGTGCTCGTCGCGCTTGCCCGATGTGCGACCCCGGGCGTGACCAGAAGGGGCGGTCGTCGGCCTCGGAGGAC
>JBBQHT010000143.1:0-11999 GCA_038324235.1 Acidimicrobiales bacterium | reverse complement strand
CAACCAGCGCTGGCTGGGCGGCATGCTCACGAACTTCGAGACGATGAGCAAGCGCGTCAACAAGATGAAGGAATACCAGCGCATGCGCGACTCGGGCGAGTTCGAGGCCATGCCCAAGAAGGAAGCGCTGAAGATCAGCCGTGAGCTCGAGAAGCTCGAGCGCAACCTCGGTGGCATCCGCAACCTCACCAAGACGCCTGACGCCGTGTTCATCCTGGACACGAAGAAGGAAGACATCGCCGTGACCGAGGCGAACAAGCTCGGCATCCCGATCGTCGCCGTCGTCGACACCAACTGCGATCCCGACATCGTCACCTACGCGATCCCGGGCAACGACGACGCGATCCGCTCGGGCAACCTCATGTGCCGCGTCATCGCCGACGCGGTGGAGGAAGGCCGCTTCATCGCTTCGCGTCGTGGTGGCAACAACGGCGCGGGGCCCGCTCCGGCCGCACCCGCCGAGCGCACCGCCGAGGAAGAAGCCGAGATCGCCGCCCAGCAGGCAGCCGCGCGCAACGCGGCTGCGCAGGCGGCCGCCGAGCGTGATGCCCGCATCGCCGCCGAGCTCGCCGCCAAGGAAGACGAGCCTGCCGCAGCCGATGCCACGGTCGCCGAAGCCGTCGTGGCCGACGTCGAGGTCGCCGACGAGGAGATCGTCGCCGAGGCCGCCGAAGCCGTCGCCGAGTCCACCGAAGCCCCGAGCACCGAGGAGTCCTGAGCAATGCCTGAGTTCACCGCCAAAGACGTCCAGGCCCTTCGCCAGGCCACCGGCGCCGGCATGATGGACGCCAAGAAGGCCTTGCAGGAGAACGACGGGGACGCCGAGGCCGCCGGCCAGTGGCTGCGGGAGAAGGGCCTGGCCAAGGTGGCCAAGCTCGCCGACCGCGAGAACTCGCAGGGCACCGTGTCGTCTGTCGTCGACGGCAACGTCGGGGCGATCGTCGAGCTCAAGTGCGAGACCGACTTCTCGGCCAAGTCCGCCGACTTCGTGTCACTGGTCCAGGACCTCGCTGATCTCGTCGCCGCCAAGGGCGTCGAGGCCGTCGCCGAGCGCACCGAGGACCTTGAGGCGCTCAAGATCTCGAAGAAGGAGAACATCGAGCTCGGCCAGGTCGTGCGCTTCGAAGCGGCCGACGGGAACCTGCTCGACTCCTACCTGCACGTGCAGGACGGGCGTGGCGTCAACGCCGTGCTCATCGAGCTCGCCGGGGGCGACAAGGAGCTGGCTCACGACATCGCCGTGCACGTGGCGTTCTCGAAGCCGCCGTTCCTCACCCGCGACCAGGTCGACACCGACGAGGTCGAGAAGGAGCGTCAGGCGCTGCTCGACATCACCAAGGCCGAGGGCAAGCCCGAGCAGGCCTGGCCCAAGATCGTCGACGGTCGGCTCAACTCGTGGTTCAAGGAGCGAGTTCTGCTCGAGCAGGCGTTTGTTCGGGATGACAAGAAGTCGATCCAGCAGCTGCTCGACGAGAACGGGGCCACCCTGGTTCGGTTCGCCCAGGTGTACATCGGCGGCTGATCGTCGCCGCGACATACGCGAAGTAGACCAGAAGGACCGCGGCGATCTCCGCATACACGTTGGCCACCACGAACTGGGCCAGCGAGTAGGGATCGTCGCGGTTCTCTGATTTCGGGGCGAGCCAGAACACATGGGAGACCGAGATCATCGCCGTGATCGCGATGAGGCCCCAACGCAGGATCGGCCGGCCGAGGGCCGGCTCGAGCAACGCCGCGATGACGACCACGAACCAGACCCAGTGGTGGTTCCACGAGATCGGTGACGCCAGCAACGTGACCAGGCCCACGGCCGCCACCGCCGGCACCCGCAGTCCCGCATCCCAGAGGCGGGTGGCGGTCCACAGGCTCACGAGCACGACGGCGACCGCCAGCGCGAACCAGATCGCCCGGCTGCCATCGGGCGGGAACGTGCGGGTGATCACGCCGTTCAGCGACTGGTTGCCGATGTAGCCGACCCGACCGACCCGGCTGGGGTCGTACGCGATGTGGGTCCAGTACTGCCAGGTCTGGTCGGGTTGGACCGCGAAACCCGCCAGGATCGTCGCGCCGAAGGCCAGCGCGGCCACGCCGGCGGCCCGGAACCGACGGGTGAGCACGAGGAACACGATGAACAGGCCAGGGATGAGCTTGAGGCCCGTGGCGACCCCGATCAGGGCACCGCGCCAGACCCGGTTCCGGCGCCACAGCAGGTCCTCGAGCACGAGCCACATGATGAGCAGGTTGATCTGGCCGAACTCGAGGGTCGCCCACACCGGCTCGGTGGCGAGGGCGAACGCGTAGAACCCGAGCGTCAGTTCGAGCCGCGTCCACGACGGCAGGGCCCGACCTTCGATCTCCCGGGCCAGCAGGTAGGACGAGCGGTACAGGGCCGTCAGCGACAGCGCGGTCCAGATGATCGTGGCCGCTTCGTGGGTCAGGCGGGCAAAGGGCACGAACACGAGGCCAGCGAAGGGCGTGTAGGTGAACGGCAGGCCGATCACGCGGTAGTGCATGCCGTACAGCGGGGTCCCGTCGAGGATCCCCTGGCCACCCATGCGGTACACCCCGAGGTCCACGAGCTCGCCGAAGACCGAGAACTGCTGGTGGATGCGCACGACGGCGACGAGCTCACCGGCGAGGGCCACGACGAGCAGGGCGCTGGCCACGAGCCAGTTGCGGCGCGTCATGCCTCGCGCGAGACCACCCAGCACTCGCCACCGCCTTCCCTCGTTGGACGGTCGATGGTACTCGGGGCGCCGACCACCTCGCGAGCGGCCCGACGCGCCCGTTCTTGCCAGACTCGTGCTTGCCTGCGAGCATGCCCCGAACCCCTGACCAGGAGCGCCAGTGAGTCAGAACCCTGCAGACGAACCGCGATGGCCCCGTGTCCTGCTCAAGTTGTCCGGCGAGGCCTTCGCCGGCGATCAGGGCTACGGCATCGACGGCGCGGTCGTGCGTCGCCTCGCGCAGGAGATCGTCGAGGTCCGTCGGGACCTGCAGGTCGATGTCGCCATCGTCGTCGGCGGCGGCAACATCTGGCGCGGCATGTCCGGCGCAGGTGCCGGCATGGATCGGGCCCAGGCGGACTACATGGGCATGTTGGCCACGGTCATCAACGCCCTGGCCCTCCAGGACACCCTCGAGCAGCTCGAGCAGCCCACGCGGGTCCAGTCCGCCATCCACATGGCGCAGGTGGCCGAGCCCTACATCCGGCGCCGCGCCATCCGGCACCTCGAGAAGGGCCGCGTGGTGATCTTCGCCGGGGGTACGGGCAACCCGTTCTTCACAACCGACACGACCGCCGCGCTGCGGGCCGTCGAGATCGAGGCGAACGTGCTGCTCAAGGGCACCCACTCGGGCACCGACGGCATCTACACCGACGATCCCAAGACCAATCCCGACGCGACGAAGCTCGCGGAGGTCACCTACCTCGACGTGCTCAACCAAGGTCTGCGGGCCATGGACTCGACCGCGATCACGTTGTGCATGGACAACGACCTGCCGATCGTGATGTTCGATCTGCTCGGGCAGGGCAACGTGCGGGCCATCCTCGAGGGTGGGTCGATCGGGACCCTCGTGCATTAGGGTCGGTGCGCAGTTTTGGCGCCGTCTGCCCGACGGCGCCGTCCTCGTTCGAACACAACGACAGGAGCGTCTGGTGAGCGAGATGGCCGACATGGTTCTCGAAGAGACCGGCGAGAAGATGCACAGCGCCGTGAGCCATGCGCGGGCCCAGTTCTCGGGCATCCGCACCGGCCGAGCGGCCCCGGCCCTCGTCGAGAAGGTGCCCGTCGAGTTCTACGGCAGCACCGTCCCGCTCCAGCAGCTCGCGAGCTTCCAGGTACCCGAGGCGCGCCAACTGCTGATCACGCCGTACGACAAGGCATCGATCGGCGCGATCGAGAAGGCCATCCAGATGTCCGATCTGGGACTGAACCCGTCCAACGACGGCAACTCGATCCGGCTCTCGTTCCCGCCGCTCACCGCCGAGCGCCGCAAGGAGTTCGGGAAGGTCGTCAAGCACATGGCTGAGGAAGGCCGCATCACGCTGCGCAACATCCGTCGCGCGTCGCGCCACGAGCTCGAATCGTTGAAGAAGGACAATGACATCAACGAGGACGAGCTCAAGCGCTACGAGGGCGAGCTGGACAAGCTGATCCACGTGCGCGAGGCCGAGATCGATCACGCGCTCGACGCCAAGGAGAAGGAGCTGTTGGAGGACTGATGGCGCCCAACACCCCCTTCGGACGGGACGACGAGGCCGCCGAGCCCCGTCCCGAGGAGACCAAGGAAGGCGTTCGTCTGCTCGGCGCGGAGGAGGTCGCCAAGGCGGCCGAGCGCGCCGAGACGGCCAAGCGCCGCCGGCCCGACGAGAAGAAGTACGGGGATCGCCCCGAACCACCGCCGGCGGATGTGAAGCCCGCCATGCGCTTCCCGCTCGCGGACGCGGCGGATCCCAATGCCCTCGAACGGCCGCGGGCGAAGTCGGTCACGCCCCCCACCGCCGACGATCCCACCGGTTCGCGGCCGATCATCTCGGTCGGTCCTCCCACCGGCGAGACCCAGCTCCCGCACTGGACCGAGCCGGCCACCGGCGAGGTGCCCCGCGTGGTCATCGGCGACGCCGGCCCGGCCGAGGACGACGACGATCGGTGGGCGGCGTTCACCTCCACGCCGCGCTGGCGGGACGAGAACACCGACTGGGCCCGAGACGAGGACCACGAGGGCTTCGGGGACCTGGTCGAGGACGACACGACCGCCCTCGGCGCGCTCGACGAGAGCGATCGCATGATGGATGAGGACTACCTCACCTTCGACGACCTCGAGGTGCCCGACGCCGCCGCCCCCAAGGCCCCGCCGCGCGGGACGGCCAACGACCCCATCAAGATCCAACGTTCGGGTCGCACGCCGGCGCCACCGACGCCGGCCGCCGCCGCCAACCGCTCCCGCGCCCGGGCCCGGCCCGCCGCGTCGGCGGCGCGGGACGAGCCGGTGCCCACCGGAACGGGCGGGAGCCGCGACAAGGAGCAGGCGATCCAGGTGGGCGTCGGCCTGGCGGTCGGCGCGCTGGTCATCTTCCTGCTGGGCTTCAAGTGGCAGTGGGTCCCGCTCATCCTGATCGTCGCCGCGATCGTCGGCGCGCTCGCCGAGTTCTTCAATGCCACCGCCCGCGCGGGGTTCCGACCGATCCGTGAGATCGGCCTGCTCGCCGCGGGGGCGTTGCCGGTCGCCGCCTACAGCGCCAACACCGGGGGGATCCCGACCGGCGAGTCCGGGATGATGCTCGTCCTGTTCCTCACCGTGGCGGCGTCGCTGGCCTGGTACCTCTTCGGTGCCGGCAAGGGTCGACCGGTCGCCAACATGGCGATCACCTGGGCCGGCGTGCTCTACGTCGGCGCGCTGGGCGCGTACGGTGCGCTGATCTTGCGGGCCGGCCCGTGGTTGAACGTGCCGGGCAACACGGGCGACAAGGGTGTGCAGTACTTCATCCTCATCGCGTTCGGCACGACCATCTCTGACGTGGCCGGGTACCTGTTGGGCTCCAAGATCGGCAAGACCCCGCTGTCGGCCGCCAGCCCCAACAAGACCCGCGAAGGGCTGTTGGCGGGCATGACCGCGTCCGTGGCGATCGTGGTGATCCTGGGCGGGTTCTTCCACCTGGGCGTGAACACGATCGGTGAGGCCCTGGTGCTCGGCCTGGTGCTGGCGGTCGTCTCGCCGCTCGGCGACCTGTTCGAGTCGATGATCAAGCGGGATCTGGGCGTCAAGGACATGGGCAGCGTCATCCCGTCCCACGGCGGCCTGCTCGACCGGCTCGATGCGTACCTGTTCACGTTGCCGGCCGCGTACTACACGCTGCGGATGCTCGGCCTCCTCTGACCCGACCTCCCAACGGGTCCGACCTTCCAACCCGGTCCGACCTCCCAACCCGGTCCGACCTCCCAACCTGTAGGCGTCGGCGTCGCGGGAGCGACGGATCGGCCTACCGGTTCGTCGTCGACCACCAACCGATGGGCGTGAGCGTCGCGGGACCGACGGATCGGTCTGCCGGTGGGCGGGGGAGTGCACCGAATCTTCACCGGCCCCGCGGCCGGGCACCGCCTGGGACCGGTAGCCTGTTCGGATGGCAGTTCGGGTCGCACTGGCCGGTTCCACAGGTTCCATCGGCACCCAGACGCTCGACGTGCTGGCAGCCGAACCCCACGACTATGAACTGACCGCGATCGGTGCGAGCGGGCGCCAGCTCGATCTGCTGATCGAGCAGGCCCGTCGGTTCCGCCCGAAGGTGGTGGCCGTGGCCGCCGACGACGGCGCCACCACGGCGGCGCTCGCCGAGGCGCTCCCCGAGTGTGAGATCCGTGCCGGCGCCGATGCCCTGGCGAGTCTGGCCACCGAGGCCGATGTCGTGGTCAACGGGGTCGTGGGCTTCGCCGGGTTGCCGGTCACCCTGGCGACGCTCGAGGCGGGCCGCCGGTTGGCGCTGGCCAACAAGGAGTCGCTCATCGCGGCCGGGCCGGTCGTGCAGCGCGCCCGGCGCACGCCCGGCGCCGAGCTCGTCCCAGTGGATTCCGAGCACTGCGCGGTCCACATGTGCCTGCGGGCCAACACCAACCCCGCCCGTGTCGCGCGCATCGTGCTGACGGCCAGCGGTGGCCCGTTCCGCGGTCGCGATCGCGCCGATCTCGCGGCAGTCACCGTCGACGACGCGCTGGCGCATCCGACGTGGAGCATGGGGCCGAAGATCACCGTCGACTCGTCCACGCTCATGAACAAGGGTCTCGAGGTGATCGAGGCGTTCGAGCTGTTCGGCGCGCCGGCCGGCGACGCGGGGTGTGGCATCGGCTTCGACGAGATCGAGGTCGTCGTGCACCCGCAGTCGATCGTGCACTCGATGGTGGAGTTCACCGACGCCGCCACGATCGCCCAGCTGTCCCTGCCCGACATGCGCCTCCCCATCGGGTACGCGCTCTCGTTCCCCGACCGCATCACGACCCCGTTCGGGCGGATCGACTGGGGCCAGCTCGGCCGGCTCGACTTCGAACCCCCCGACCTCGACGCGTTCCCGTGCCTCGCGCTGGCCTACGAAGCCGGGCGACGCGGCGAGACCGCCCCCGCCTGGTTGAACGCCGCCAACGAGGTCGCGGTCGAGGCGTTCCTGGCCGGGCAGATCCGCTGGATCCAGATCCCGGCGGTGCTCCACGAGGTGCTCGAGCGCCACGATGGAACTCCGGCCACCGATCTCGACGTTGTCATCGATACCGACCGCCGGGCCCGCGACGAGGCCCGCCGCACCATCCGAGCGATGATCGCGTGAACACGCCCATCCTCCTCGCCCCCGAGGTGACCCTCCTGTGAGCTCCTGGCCCACCACCCAGTTCCAGTCCGATCAGGATCCCGACGCGGAACCTGATGTCGATCAGACGGCACCCGCAGATGCCGCGGCCCTCGACGCGCACCCCGGCCCGAGCGTGGACCACCCGGACCACCCCGACCACCCGGACCACGACGCCAACGCCTGGATCACCGCCGGTGCCGGCTCGGGCGACGTGCGCAACAGCAACGTGCGCGTGGTGATTGCCGTCGCGGTCGTGGCGGTGGGCGTCTACTTCTTCGGGCCCTACGCGCTGCTCATCATCGGTGCGCTGCTCGTGTCGATCATCCTCCACGAGTTCGGCCACTACTGGACCGCCAAGCGCTGCGGCATGAAGGTCACCGAGTTCTTCGTCGGGTTCGGCCCGAAGATCTGGTCGTTCCGTCGCGGCGAGACCGAATACGGCTTCAAGGTGATCCCGGCCGGCGCGTACGTGCGGATCATCGGCATGAACAACCTCGAGGACGTCGATCCGGCCGACGAGGCCCGCTCGTACCGTCAGCAGTCCGCCCCCAAGCGCATGGCGGTCGTCCTGGCCGGGCCGTTCATGAACCTGCTGATCGCGGTCGTGCTGCTCTTCTCGCTGTTCCTGCTGCACGGCGCGCCCACCGACGAGTGGACGGTCGGCAAGGTGCAGCCGGGCACCGCCGCCGCCGCGGCGGGCCTGCAAGAGGGCGACCGCATCCTCTCGGTGGCCGGTGATCCGGTCACGAACTGGAACAACTTCCGCGACCAGCTCAACGAGAAGGCCGGCACCACGGTGCCCTTCGTGGTCGAGCGCGACGGTCAGCAGATGACCCTCAGCGCCAACCTGGGTTGGCGCCTGTCGGCCGACGGCGCGGCGGCGATCCCCTCGAGCCCGCCCCTGGTCCGCAGCGATCAGGTGATGGCGGCGAACGGGGCCCCGGTCGCCACGTGGGCCGATCTGCGCACGATGCTCAGCCAGCAGGGCGATCCGGTCACGTTGCAGATCGACCGCAACACGCACTCCTACGAACTGGTCGTCGCCCGGCCGGTCGCCAACCTGCCTGCCGGCGGTGCCGGCGGGTTCCTGGGCGTCGAGCACGATTCCATCGTCGTCAAGGAGTCACCCGTCGGTGCGGCCGGCGAGACCGCCGGCCAGCTGAAGGACGTCCTCGTCGGCACGGGGGCGGCGTTCGGGCACCTCTTCACGCCGTCCGGGCTCCAGAGCTACGCCGGCCAGGTGGCCGACAGCGCCCGGCCGTCGAACACGGTGTCCGCGACCGCGCAGCCGGGGGTGCTGACCGCCATCGATGGCGGGGCGGCCCCGACCGACGCCAACAGCACCGACGCCGCCCGGCCCACGTCGATCATCGGCATCGTGCAGGTGGGTTCGGAAGCGGCGCAGCTCAGCCTGTGGGTCTTCATCGGGCTGGTTGCCATCGTGAACTTCTCGCTGGCGCTGATCAACCTGCTGCCGATCCTGCCCTTCGATGGTGGCCACGCCGTGATCGCCGGCTACGAGGGCGTGCGGGGCGCGATCCGCGGCGAGCGCTACCAGGCCGATCTCACCAAGATGCTGCCGGTGGTCTACGGCGTGTTCGCGGTGCTCGTGCTGCTCGGCACCACCTCCATGCTCCTCGACATCCTCAAGCCCCAATCGATAGGACCATGAGCTACCCCCGCCACAAGACGCGTCAGATCATGGTGGGCTCGGTCGCCGTCGGCGGCGATGCGCCCATCTCCGTGCAGTCGATGACCACGACCAAGACGGCCGACGTCGAGGGCACGCTCCAGCAGATCTACGCGCTCGCCGGCGCGGGGGCCGACATCGTGCGCTGCACGTGCAACGAGATCGAGGCGGCCGAGGGCCTGGCCCACATCGTGCCGCGCTCGCCGGTGCCGATCGTCGCGGACATCCACCACCAGTACAAGATGGCCCTCGCGGCGCTCGAGGCCGGCGTGCAGTGCCTGCGGCTCAACCCGGGCAACATCCGCAAGCCCGAGCACATCAAGCTCGTGGCCCAGGAGTGCAAGGACCGGGGCATCCCGATCCGCATCGGGGTCAATGGCGGGTCGCTCGATCCCGCGCTGTACGAGAAGTACGGCGGGCGGGTCACCGCCGAGGCCATGGTCGAGTCCGCGCAGCGCGAGCTGGCGTACTTCGAAGAGGTCGGCTTCGACGACGTGAAGATCTCGGTGAAGGCGTCGAACGTGGCGCTCATGATCGAGGCGTACCGGATGCTGTCCGAGGCCGTGGACTACCCGCTGCACCTGGGGGTCACCGAGGCCGGTCCACCTCCCGCCGGCCTCATCAAGGCCACCGCAGGTCTCGCCACGCTGCTGTCGGAGGGCATCGGCGACACGATCCGCTACTCGCTCACCGCCGACCCGGTCGAGGAAGCCCGCGCCGGGCGTCAGTTGCTCGAGGCGTTGGGCCTGCGCGAGCGCAAGGGCCTCGACCTGATCGCCTGCCCGTCGTGCGGACGGGCCGAGGTCGACGTCATCGCCGTCGCCAAGGCGGCCCAGGACGCGCTCGAAGACCTCAAGGTGCCGATCCAGGTGGCGGTGATGGGCTGCGTCGTGAACGGACCCGGTGAGGCGCGCGAGGCCGATATCGGCATCGCAGCAGGCCGCCGCCGCGGGCACCTCTTCGTGCGGGGCAAGGTCGTCAAGGTCGTCCCCGAGGACCAGATGGTCGCGGCGCTGGTCGAGTGGGCCAAGCTCGTCGCGTCCGACGGGGTCGACGCCGCGCTCGAGTTCGCCGACGACGATGCAGCGGCCGAGGCGGAGAAGGATCGCGCGGCCCTCCTCGACGCCCAGGGCACCGACGCCAACCACGACGAGCAGCGCGTGGACATCATCCGCAAGCTCTGAGCACGGACCTCCGTCCGCCGCCCCGGAAACACGCGTACTCGGCTACCTGGTGGCCCCTGTTGGGCCGAATGATGGGTTCTCGGCTACCTGGTGGCCCCTGTTTCGAGCCGGACGACGCGTTCTCGGCTACGTGGTGGCCCCTGTTTCGAGCCGGACGACCATCTCGGTTCCGCATCGGTCCGCTTAGGTCGTTCGACCCACGGCCGGCCCCACCGATCTACACTCTGGCCCGTGAGGCAAACTGCGCGCATGGTGACTGTGGCAGCGCTCTGCGTAGTCGCATTCCTGGCGACGACCGTGGGGTCGCGCCCGTCCGCGTGGGCGCAAGACCCCCCGCCCACGGACCCGCCGACCACGGATGTCCCCACCACCGACACGCCGACCACCACGCCGACGACCCCCCCGACGACGGTGGCCACCACGGTCCCCCCGACCCCAGCCCCGACCGCGCCACCGACGGTCGCGACCACCGAGGCCCCCAGCGTGGCCCCACCAGTGCCGGCCGGCCCGGATCCCGGCTCGCCGGCCACCACGACACCGGGGGCACGCCGCACGGACACGACCCAGCGCGCGCCCACCTCGACCCGGGCGCGAAGGGCCGATGAGGCGATCACCTCGTCGTCCGAGGCCGAGCCTGTGGTCGGCGGCCCAGCCGCGGCCGACCCGGCGGCGGGGGAGGGGTCAGGGGAGCCCTCGGGCCCCACCGGTGCCGATGCCGGTGTCGCGGGGTCCCCCGGCGGTGTCTCAACCGGGGCTCCAGCGGCGGGTGGCGCGGCGCCGGCGGTGGCTGCCCTGCCGGCGGGCACCGACGCCAATGCGGCGTCGTCGACCCGCACCGCGTCGCTGTTCCTGATCCTGCTCCTGGCGCTGCTGGCTGGCACGATCGCCGTGACGACGCGCCGTCGCGTGCCGACGGAGGTCGCGGGCGGCGGCCCGATCGACGGCGAGTTCCTGGTCCCGACCTACACCACGTTGCCCCTCCCGGACCCCGTCCGTGATCTGCCTCCTCCTCCGGTGCTCGGCGATCGTGGATCCGGGGCCCGGCCGGCCCACCCCCGCTGGGCCGTCACTGCCGCGGACCTCGCCCCGGCACCCGCCGACCCGGCGGGCGCGCCCGGTGGACCCGCCGCCGCCGACGCGGTGACCGCCGTCGCGGGATCCCCCACGTTCGCCCCTGCCGACCTCGCGCCGCCATCGTCCACGCCCGCCCCGCCCGCCGTCGCGGGCCTCCCGTACGCCCCGGAGGCGATGACCGCGGCCCTGCCGCCGATGGCGCGCCGCGGCTTCGTGGCGCCAGCGGCGGGAAAGGCTCCTGTGCGCCCCAAGCGCGCGCCGGCCGCAGGCGAGCCGGCCCCGCCGACCGCGGTGGCGCCGTTCCAGGGTCACGCGGCATCACCGCCGCCTGGCGCGCGGACGTTCCCCCCGATGGTGCAATCCCGATCCACCGACCCCGAACCCGATGTGGCGTCGCTCGTCGCGATGGCCCGGCGGTCGAAGCCGGCCGATCGGCCCGCCGACGACGGGTTCGCCGGCGACGCGTCCGCCGGCGTCGCGTCCGCGTCGGACCGGGACGGCGCGTCCCCTGGGCCCGCCGGTCCGGTGGAGGGCCCGCGGCCGCGCTGAATAGCGTGCGGTTCAGGGTCGTCGGTCCCGTCAGCGCCCGGCGGCACCGAACGCGATCGGAGGACCGGTGGGGGCCGGTTAGCATCCCCGGCCATGGCCAAGCCTCCCGTGCTCACCCCCCAAGCGGAGGACTTCCCCCGCTGGTACCAGGACATCATCACCAAGG
>JBBQHT010000142.1:0-12186 GCA_038324235.1 Acidimicrobiales bacterium | reverse complement strand
CCGGCCGGGTACGGCTACGTCTACAAGGCGGCCGACGGCTGGACCATCAACTACATGTTGCACAACCTGCTCTCGACACCGGATTCCGTGTCGATCGTGTACGACCTCGACTTCATCCCGGCCACCGATCCGGCCGCCGCGAAGATCACGCCGGCCCGACCGATCTGGATGGACGTCCAAGCCGGTCACATCTACCCGGTGTTCGACGTGCTCAAGGGCACCGGCACCGACGGCACGTTCACCTACCCGGACCAGGCCAAGGACCCCTACGGCAAGGGTGAGCCGCTCAACGAGTGGACCGTGGACAAGGACAGCACGCTGATCGGCACGGCCGGTCACCTCCATCCGGGCGGCCTCCACACGGACATGTACGTGAGCCGCACCGGCGCCGGCGCGACCGCCAGCGACGAGGCCAAGGCGTCGGTCACCGGTGACAAGGCGCACGTGTTCCGCTCCGAGGCGGCCTACTACGAGCCCGCCGGGGCCGTGTCGTGGGATGTGTCGATGACCGGCACGCAGCCCGACTGGCGGGTCAACGTCAAGAAGGGCGACACGCTCTCCATCTCGGCCACCTACGACACCACGCGGGCGTCCTGGTACGAGTCGATGGGCATCATGATCGTCTGGGCGACCGACGGGAACGTCGGGGCCGATCCGTTCCAGAAGAAGGTCGACACCCGCGGGGTGCTCACCCACGGGCACCTGCCCGAGAACGACAACCACGGCGGCGCCGACGCGGGCGGCAAGTTCGCCGACATGACCAAGCTGCCCAACGGCAAGGTCGGTGATTCGGTCACGATCGCCGACTTCACCTACGCCCCGGGCGACATGAGCGGCATCTACTCCGACGTGCCGACCGTCAAGCCGGGTCAGTCGCTCAAGTTCATCAACAAGGACTCCCCGATCGGGGTCGGCATCTGGCACACGATCACGGCCTGCAAGGCGCCGTGCGATCAATCGACCGGCGTCGCCTACCCGCTCGCCGATGCCGACGTGCAGTTCGACTCGGGCGAGCTCGGCCAGGCCGGCCCGCCGACGGCTGACCGGGTGGACTGGAGCATCCCCACCGATCTGCCCCAGGGCACCTACACGTACTTCTGCCGGATCCACCCGTCGATGCGGGGCGCGTTCCGCGTCGATCCCAACGCGCCGGCGGCCGACGCCAGCGCCACCACGACGCCCTGATCGGCTGGCCAGCGCGCCGATCAACGGCGGCGCGCTGATCACCACGCGGTTGGGACGCCGCGCTGCTGATCACGGCGCGGCGGCGATCCCTGCTTGCCGCGTCAGGCGGGGAGGGTCACGTCCGCGACCTGATCCTGGCTCAGGGCGTGGCGGTTGCCCGCCATGACGCCCCAGATGCCGGCCCCGACCGCCGCGACCGCGCCGAGGGCGATGGCGTAGCGGGCCCCGAAGTGCTCGGCGATGGCGCCGACGATCGGCCCGCCGATGGGGGTGCTGCCGAGGAAGACCATGGCCTGCAACGCCAGCACGCGACCGCGCATGACCGGGTCCGCGGCCAGCTGCACGATCGAGGTCGAGGTGGTGAGGAACGCGATGCTGCTGGCCCCGACGAGCAGCGCGACGGGCAGCGCCGCCAGCTGGCTCGGCACGACCGCCATCAGCGCCAGGGCGGCGCCGAACCCGATGCCGGTGACGCCCACCTTGCGGATGTCGATGGTGGTCCGCCGCGCCGAGGCGAGCGCGCCGACGAGCGCGCCGACGCTGACGACCGAGAAGATGAGCGTGAAGCTGACGTCGGTGCCGTGCAGGTCGCGGACGATGAAGAGCGGGAACACCACCTGGAAGTTGAACGCGAGTGTGCCGATGACCGCCATCATCACCAGGGGCATCCACAGCTCGGGCACGCTCGCGGCGTAACGCAGCCCGTCGCGCACCTGGCCCTTGCCGCGGGTCGCCACCGGTGAGGGGCGCAGCTCGGCCGGGCGCATCATGAGCAGCGCGGCGATCACCGCGAGGTAGGAGATGGCGTCGCCGAGGAACGCCCAGCCGAACCCGACGGTGGTGATGAGCAGCCCCGCCAGCGCCGGGCCCACGATGCGTGATCCGGTCATGAGCGTGCTGTTCAGGCTCACGGCGTTGTTGATGGAGGCCTCGGGGACCATCTCCACCACGAAGGCTCGCCGGGCCGGGTTGTCGAACGCCACGGTCAGGCCGCCGACGAACGCGATCACGTAGATGGCGGCGAGCGACGGGTTGGGCGAGAAGGCGACCGCCGCGAGGGCGAAGGACTGGACCATCGCGATCGACTGCACGATCACGAGGAGCTTGCGCTTGTCGGACCGGTCGGCGACCAGGCCCGCCCACGGCCCGAGCACGAGCACGGGCCCGAACTGGGCGGCGGCCAGCAGGCCGAGCGCGATGCCGCTGTCGGTGAGCTTGAGCACCAGCAGGTTCTGGGCGACCAGCGTCATCCAGTTGCCGACCTGCGAGATCAACTGGCCCCCGAAGAAGAGCCGGAAGTTCCGGATCCGGAGCGACGCGAAGGTGTCCTTGGCGGCAGCCCCGAAGGCGCTCATCCGCCCATCCCCATCCCCACCCGCACCCCGAAATTGGGACCGAACGTCGGCCCGGTGCCGACGATCCGTCTCGATGTCGGGGTGGGTGGGGTCGTGGGCACGGGTTCGAGGTTACCGGGATACTTAGCTATGCAAACCTTCTTTCGCGGAACGGCGCCACCGGCGCCGGCACCAGGCAGCCAGGCGAGGCCGCGCGGAGGTGCGCCGGGACCTCGCTCGTCACCGGCACCGTGCCCTGCCGTTGTCCCCGGCGTCCGGGCCGGGGACGATCGTGGCCACGACTGCACGGGCTTCCGGGTTCGGACCGGGCAGACTGGTCCGGGTCGCGCGCTCGGGTGCGAGTCTTTCGGGGGAGGTTTCGGGGATGTCGATGTCGGTCTCGCGCAGATGGACGGTGCCGGTGCTCGCGCTGGTGAGCATCGCCCTCGTCACGCTCGCCTCGTGCTCGTCGTCGTCCACGGCGACGGGCGTGGGCCCAACCACATCGGCAGGTGCCCCGGGATCGACAGCCGGCGCCGCCGGCCCGACCGGTTCCACCGCGAACGCGACGGGCGCCGCAGGCAGCACGCCGGCGGGGTCCGTGGCGCCCACGGGCACGCCGGTCGGCGGGGACTACACGAGCGCCGTGTTCGCCCAGCCCGAGAGCTGGCTGTGCCGGCCCGAACTGACCGACGACCCCTGCCACCAGAGCCTCGACGCGACCGTGGTGAACGCCGACGGCTCGACCGAGGTGCAGCCGTTCGTGCCGGCCGCCGATCCGAAGGTCGACTGCTTCTACGTGTACCCGACCATCAGC
The DNA here is from genome assembly GCA_038324235.1 of Acidimicrobiales bacterium. Taxonomy (GTDB): domain Bacteria; phylum Actinomycetota; class Acidimicrobiia; order Acidimicrobiales; family Acidimicrobilacustridaceae; genus JBBQHT01. The sequence goes on along the minus strand of JBBQHT010000142.1, from coordinate 8,850 downwards.
ACCGATGATGCCGTGTACGCCGACATGGTGCCCGGCGAGGAGGAGCGCAACGTCGTGCTCAACCAGGCGGCGCGCCTGCGGTCGGTGTGCAAGCTCTATGCGCCGAACTACCGCCAGCGCACGCTGGGGGCGCTGTTCGGCGCCAAGAAGGCCGACCCCGCAGCGCCCGCGTTCGATCCGTACGTCGACGTCGTCGACGCGTGGAAGCAGTACCTCGCGCACGACAACCACGGTCGGGGCGTGGTGCTCGTCGGCCACTCCCAGGGCACCGGCATGTTGAGCCGGCTGGTCAAGGAGGAGATCGACAAGAACGATGCCGAGCGGGCCCTGCTGGTCTCCGCTCTGCTGATCGGCGGCGGGATCAACGTGCCGGAGGGCAAGGACGTGGGCGGCGACTTCGCCAACGTCCCGCTCTGCCGGGCCGCCACCCAGACCGGGTGCGTCATCGCCTACTCCTCGTTCCGGGCCACCTCGCCGCCGCCGGACAACAGCCTCTTCGGCAAGCCGCGTTCGGGTACCGGCCAGGTCGCGTGCACGAACCCCGCCGCTTTGGGTGGGGGAGCGGCGGACCTGCACCCGTACTGGAAGACCAAGGACGCGCACGCCTTCGCGGATCCGGCCACGGCGCCGCCGATCACGACGGCGTTCGTCACGATGCCTGGCTTCCTGCGCGCCGAGTGCGTGGTGCGCAACGGGTACAGCTACCTCGAGGTCACGATCAACGCCGACCCGAACGACCCCCGCACCGACACCATCGGTGGCGACCTCACCCCGAACTGGGGCCTGCACGTGGTGGACATCAATCTCACGATGGGCGATCTGGTCGACGTCGTGACCCAGCAGACCCAGGCCTACGTCGCGGCGCACTGACCCCGCCCGACCGCCAGGCGATGTCGTTCCTTGACCCGTGTTGCCGACCAGGTCGGCGCGTGGGATCAACGAACCCGCAGCGATCTCGCCGACCTCGACGCGATCTCGTTCGTTGATCCGTATCGCCGGCCAGGTCGGCGCGTGGGATCAACGAACCGCGAGAGGCTCCGGTTGGGGGAAGAACGGAACGGTGTCGTATCGTTTCGGCCTCGGCGCCGTTGCCAGGGGCAAGCGTCACGATCCAGGGAGTCCACGTGCGCCTTCGCGTCGATGGAGACAAGTGTCAGGGCCACAACCGTTGCTACGCGCTCGCGCCGGAGCTGATCGACGTGGACGACTACGGCTACGCCCACGAGATCGGCGAGGGTGAGGTGCCCGCGGAGCTCGAGGACAAGGCCCGCCTGGCCGTGGCCAACTGCCCCGAGTTCGCGATCACCCTCGAAGGGGACACCGCGGAGGTGGCGTCGTGACCGGCAACCATCCCCCCGTGCAGGACTGGGCCACCGACTTCGATCATGCCGATCCGGTGTGGGCCGCGAACCCGTTCCCGATCTGGGACGAGCTGCGCGGCACGTGCCCCGTGGCCCACTCGGATCGCTACGGCGGCGTGTGGCTGCCGACGACGCACGAGGACATCGCGGCGATCGCCTACGACACCGACAACTTCACCTCGCAGAGCATCATCGTCACCGAGGGCCGGCCGATGATGCCGGCACCCCAGGGCATCGCGCCGCCCATCTCGTCCGATCCGCCGTTCCACCACGAGGCGCGGCGCCTGCTCCTGCCGGCGTTCTCGCCCAAGGCGGTCGCCCCGCTCGAATCGTTCACCCGCGCCTACTGCGAGAAGCTGCTCGACGAGGTCGAGGGCCAGGACCTCGTCGATGGCGCGCTCGACTACGCGCAGCACATCCCCGTGCGCGTGATCGCCGAGATGCTCGGCTTCCCACCCGAGGATGCCGACGTGTTCCGCTCGTTCGTGCACAACGCCCTCGAGACGGTGGACCTGCCGAACGAACAGCGCATCGAGAACTTCATGCCGCTCGGCGCGTACCTCGATGCACAGGTGCGGGATCACCTCGACAACCCGCGCGACGACCTCACGAGCTTCCTGCTCGGCGCCGAGATGAACGGCAAGCCGTTGAACCCCGAGCACGTGGGCGGCACGATCGCCCTGCTGCTCATCGCCGGCATCGACACGACCTGGAGCGCGATCGGGGCGTCGCTGTGGCACCTCGCCCGCACGCCGTCGGACCGTGAGCGGATGGTCAACGAGCCCGAGCTCATGCACTTCGCCATCGAGGAGCTCCTGCGGGCCTACGCCCCGGTCACCATGGCGCGGCTGGTGAAGGAGGACTTCGAGTTCAACGGCTGCCCGATGAAGAAGAACGACTGGGTGCTTCTGCCGTTCCCGGCGGCGAACCGCGATCCCGAGTTCTTCGAGCAGGCCGACGAGGTCGTGATCGACCGGGTCGAGAACCGCCACGCTGCCTTCGGTCTCGGCATCCACCGCTGCGCCGGCTCGAACCTCGCCCGCATGGAGCTGCGCGTGGCGCTCGAGGTCTGGCTCGAGCGCTACCCGAACTTCACCCTCGCCGACGAGGACCCCGCGTCGGTCGTGTGGTCCGGCGGCCAGGTCCGCGGCCCCCGCCAGCTCCCCCTGCGCATCGGCTGACCCCACCCGCCGTGGGTTCACAACTCGTCGCGTTCTGGGCTTCGTCGTGGCCTCTACTGGCGCGTTCCGGGCTCCGCTGTGGCCCTTCGTGGTCTGTTCCTGGCGCTGCGTCTGGACGGCCGCGCCGGTTACGAGCCGGTTGGAGCACGCAGCCCGTCGGCGATGCGCACCAGCTCAGCTGGCGACACGGCGGGGGAGCCGTCCGCGGCCGGGATCGCCTCGACCTCGATGGCGTTGGGCGTGCCCTCCTCGGTCCACAGCAGGATCCAGTCCTCCTCAGCGGCCGGGACCCAGCTGCCCGCCGGGCCGGGCCTCCCGGGCTGGAAGAGCGTGGCGTGGTGGCCTTGCACGGTGGCGGGTGTGGGGTAGTCGGCCGCAACGCGGGTGCCCGAGCCGCCCTGGAGGACCTTCACGGTTGCACCTCGCGGGTGGTCGGCCCGGCCGTACACGCGGGTGCGGTTCGCCAGGGTGTCCCCGCGGCCTTCGGTGTCGAGCAGCATCACGAACCCCGCCGGCAGGTAGGTGGGTTCGCGGAGCACCTCGCCGTTCACCGTGTTGCTGAGCGCAGCGGGGCCCGCTTCGCCGCCAGCGACACCGGCACCGATGATCCGGGCCCACCCGATGCCGAGCATCGCGAAACCGAGCGCGGTGGCCAGGAGCACGACGGCGACGGGCACCATGACCGAACGCCGTCTTCGCTCGGTGGTTCGCGTCGTCACCTCGTCCGGCTGACCCATCACCGGTTCAGACGCTCGAGACCCTTCGATGGTTCCGCCGCAGGATCAGACAGCGACGCGTCGGCCGAAGGCCGGCACCGGTGTTCAGAAGCGCGTCGCGGCGAGGAAGCGGGCGAGAAGGTCCCCGTCGCCGAAGCACTCGACGTCCTCGTCGTCGGGCGTGGCGCGGTTCCACACGAGCAGGTCGAGCGTGGCTCCCCCGGCGCGGACGGCGACGTCGCCCTGGCCGTGCCCCGTGGTGACCGACGCGGCGAGCGGCGTGAGGGTGATCATCCACTCGCCGTCGCCGTCGCCGTCGCCGTCGCCGTCGCCGTCGCCGTCGCCGTCGGTGTCGGTCGCGTGGAGGTGCAGCGTGCGCGGCCCGGCGGCGGTCCCGTCACCGTGTCCGCCGGTCCCGGCGTCGGTGCCGCTGAGGATCTCCGCGAAGCGCTCCGCTGGAAGCATCGGAAGGAACACCGTCAGCAGCTCGTCGACACCGTCGGCGCCGATGTCGGCGTCGATCGGTGCCGGGGTGCCGAGCGCGCGCTGGGCATCCCAGCGGTGCAGCGAGGTCTCCTGCACCATGCGCCGGATCCAGAACGAGGCCGGCACGGCGCCCGCCCAGTTGTGCGTCACCGAGGTGGGGTCGACTCGCCGGGCGGTGGCCTCGAGCCGCGCCCCGACGTCTCGGCTCCACGCCACCGCGTCCGGGCCCTCCGGCGTCGGTTCCCACGCGTCGAGGAACACGAACGGCGCACCGGACAGGAGCGCGATGGCTCGGTGGTGGACGCGGCCGAGATGCGCGAGCAGATCGGTGATCGTCCACCCGGGACAGGTGGGGACTGGTGTGGCGAGCTGCTCGTCGGGGATCGCGGCGAGCCGGGTGAGGTCCGCGTGGAGCGAGTCGAGGAGTCGGGCCGGCAAGATCATGGGTCGAGCGTAGGCCGCGGGCCGCCACCCGAACGCGACATCACCACCGCCGCACCCTGACCGCGCGCCTTGGGTCAGGTGCGCACGGTCTGCGAGCGGCGCGTGAGCATCGTGTACGACGCCGGATCGAAGTGGCTCGTGCGCTTCTTGAACGAGAACGTGAACGTCGGCCACAGGGTCGTGTTGCGCCCCTCCTTGTCGAGGTACCAGCTGGCGCAACCCGAGCCCCACACCGTGTCGGCGAGTGCCGTCTGCATCTCGTTGCTGTAGGCCTGCTGCACCTGGGGTCGGACGTCGATGCTCGTGACCCCGCGGCGAGCCATGGTGTCGAGGGCGTCGAGGATGTAGGCGAACTGCGCCTCCATCATCACGACCATCGACGTGTGGCCGAGACCCGTGTTGGGCCCGACGATCATGAAGAAGTTGGGGAACCCCGCCACGGTCGAGCCGAGGTACGCACCCAACGACGCCGCCCAGTGCTCAGCCAGGCTGCGGCCGTCGGCACCGCGCAGGCGCTGCGCGATCGGATGGTCGGTGACGCGGAAGCCGGTGCCGTAGATGATCGTGTCCACCTCGCGCTCGGAGCCGCCGGCGGTGATGATCGAGTGCTCGCGCACCTCGGTGATGCCCTCGGTCACGACGTCGACGTTGGGCTGGCTCAGCGCGGGGTAGTAGTCGTTGGACAGCAAGATGCGCTTGCAGCCGATGGCGTAGGTGGGGGTGAGCTTGGCCCGCAACCCGGGGTCGGGCACCTGGGACTCGAGGTGCTCGTGCGCGACCTTCTCCGGGAAGCGCATGAGCGATGTGCGCTTGGCCATCGCCACGATCAACAGCTCACGGGTCCAGTAGATGCTGCCGCGGGCGATCCGTTGCAGGGACGGGAAGCGCTCGAGCAGGTGTTGGGTGCGGCGGCTGATGGCCCGATCGACCCGCGGCACGATCCACGGCGGCGTGCGTTGGAAGAGGTCGAGGTGGCCGACGGTGGGCTGGATGGCCGGCACGAACTGGATGGCCGAGGCGCCGGTGCCGATGACCGCCACGCGCTCGCCGGCGAGGTCGTGGTCGTGATCCCAGGTGGCGGAGTGGAACGTCGTGCCTTGGAACCGTTCGAGCCCCGCGATCGTGGGATACGCCGGTTCGCTGAGCGGGCCGTGGCCGCTGATGAGGATGTCGGCGGTGAACGAGGCCTGGCTCGTGGTGATGTGCCACTGCTGGGCCGCGTCGTCCCAGCGCGCGTCGATCACCTCGTGGCCGAAGCGGCAGTGGGGGAGCACGCCGAAGTCGGTGGCGCAGCGCACCAGATAGTCCTGGATCTCCTGCTGCGGTGCGAACGAGCGGCTCCAGCGCGGGTTCGGCGCGAACGAGAACGAGTAGAGGTGCGAGGGCACATCGCACTGGCAGCCCGGATACGAGTTGTCCCGCCAGGTGCCGCCGACCTGGTCGGCCCGCTCGAGCAGGACGAGGTCCCGCTCGCCCGCCTCGAGCAGCTTGATGGCCATGCCGATTCCGGCGAAGCCGGTGCCGATGATGGCGACGCGCACGTGCGTGGTGCCGGCGCCGCCCGGCTGACCCGGGTCTCCCGGTGCGTCGGCGCGAGCGCCCCCGCCGCCCCCGCCGATCCCGGTGTCGCTCGAGTCGATGGTGCTGGGCACGTACCCCTCCGGTTGCCGGCCGAGCCCCCCGGGGGGCCGGACTCGCTGCTGAACCTACTCGTCGTGGCCCCGGGCCTCGACGCGCTCGGCGGCGTGGGCTGACGGCTCCCGACCACGGAGGCATCCGGGCCTCTACGCTGGCGCCATGCCGAGCACGACAGCCGAGGTCACGAGTCTGCGGGGAGAGCGGCGCTTCGAGCGTCGATGGGCGGCGCCCGAGCCGCGAGCGGCGCTGCTGCTGGTGCACGGGATCGCCGAGCACTCGGGACGCTACGAGCACGTCGGCACCTGGTTCAACGACCATGACATCGACGTGTTGTCCTTCGATCTGCGCGGTCACGGCCAAAGCGGTGGGCGCGCCGGGCACATCGATTCGTTCGACGACTTCCTCGACGATGTGCAGGAGCTGCTCGAGGAGCGCCGCCTGCTCGGCGTGCCGGTCGTGCTCATGGGCCACTCGCTCGGTGGGCTCATCGTGTCGACCTACCTCGTCCAGGGGCGCCCGGCGCCCGACCTCGTCGTGCTCAGCGCGCCCGCCCTCGCAGCCGAGCTGCCGGCGTGGCAGCGCTCACTCGCCTCGGCCATGGGTTCGGTGCTGCCGAAGCTGTCGATCCCCAACGACTTCGACGGCTCCCGGTTGTCCCGCGACGAAGCGGTCGGGATCGCGTACCGCGACGACCCGCTGCGAACCCGCAGGGCGTCGGCCCGGTTGGGCAAGGAGGTGTTCGGCGCCATGGCGAAGACGACCTCGCAGTTGCACCGCATCACCGTGCCGACCTACGTGCTGCACGGCACCGACGATCCGCTCGTGCCGCCCGCGGCGAGCGCCGGGTTTGATGACCTCCCCAACGCCACCCGGGTGCTGCACGAGGGCCTGCGCCACGAGTGCCTCAACGAGCCCGAGCAGGACGAGGTGCTCGCCGGCATCACCGCCTGGATCGACGCCCAGCTCGTCGGCTGATCCCCGGCCCTGCCGGTCAGTCTCCCCGTCGCCGCCCCGTCGCCGCCCCGTCGTCGCCCCGGCGCTCCGCCGGCGCTCCGCCGTTGTCCCGGCGCTCCGCCGGCACGGAGCGGTCCACTCGTTCCGGGTGGCCCGGGGCGTCTCGTCGACGATCAGGTTTCGTAGGCTTGGGGGATGGCCAGACTCGACAAGGCGCACCCGGACAACGTCGACGGCGACTGGTTCGCCGACACGCGCTGCATCGATTGCGATGTGGCGCGGCACTATGCCCCGTCGTTGATCGCGTCGGATGACGGCCTGTCGGTCGTGGTCCGCCAACCCGGCACCGACGACGAGGACCTTGAGATGTGGCGCGCCGCGCTGGCGTGTCCGACGCAGTCCATCGGCACGATCTCGCGGCGCCGGCCACCCCCGGGCGTGTTCCCTTGGGAGCTCGTCGACGGGGTGTCGCTGTGCGGCTACAACGACGAGGCGTCCTTCGGCGCCCACTCCTACCTGGTGGAACGGCCCGAGGGAAACCTCCTCGTCGACTCGCCCCGCTACACGCGCTCGCTCGTCGGGCCGATCACCGAGCGAGGCGGGTTGGCGCACATCTTGTTGAGCCACCGCGACGACGTCGCCGACGCCGAGCAGTTCGCGGACCGCTTCGGGGCCCGGGTCTGGATCGCGGAGGTCGAGCGGCACGCGGCGCCGTTCGCCAGCGATGTGCTCGCCGGGGCCGAGCCCGGCGATGCCCCCACCGAGATCCGGCCTGGCCTGGTGGCGGTGCCCGCGCCCGGGCACACCCGGGGCAGCGTCTGCTACCACCTCGAGGATCGGTTCCTGTTCACCGGCGACACGCTGCACTGGAACCACCGCCGCGGCGAGCTCGACGTGTTCCCGGGCGTCACGTGGTACTCGTGGCCGGCGCTCGCCGAGACGATCGCGGTGCTCGCGCAGCTACGGGTCGAGTGGGTGCTCCCGGGGCACGGCAAGTGGCATCACGTCGGCGCCGATGCGTACCGCGAGCAGATGGCCCGGTTGGCCGACGACATGATCCGGGTGGACCGGCGGGCCTGGCACAGCCGCCCGGCGTGGTGACCCGGGCCTCGCGCTCGGTCCCGGTCTCGGCGCGCCGCGAGCGAGGGGCGGACCGTCAGGCGGTCGTGGCTTGGCCGTCGGACACGTGCTCGGTCCACTGCTGGCCGTCCCAGTAGCGCAGGGCGGCCTGGCCCTGCGGGTCGGGATGCCACCCTGGCGCGACCGTCGGCGTCTGCGGTGCCGTTGGGGCGATCGCGGCTGGTCCGGCGGGGGCGATCGCGGCAGGGGCCGGCTGCGTGCCCACGGCGGAGGCGCCGACCTGCAGATCCTGCTGGGTCAAGGCCCGCGTGCCGAGCGCCACGAACGCGCCCTGCAGGAACACGAGCCACGGGCACTTCCACTCGACGGCGGTGACCTGGCCGGCGACGACGTCGACCTCGTGGTTGCCGTCGCCCATCTTGAACACACCGAAGTAGGGGCACCACGCCCGCACGCTGTGCCGCCCGGCGGGCAGCGGGTACACCTTGGTGCCCCAGCCGTGGGCCAGCTCGCCGCCACCGTCGATGACCGCCTTGGCCGGGAACAGGTAGAGCAGGAACGCCAAGGCGAAGAACGAGGTCTTCAGCTCGATGCCGCCGAGCTGCTGGTCGGCGCCGACGGGCAGCGCTGCGGTCGGCGGGACGGGAAGGTTCGGATCGCTCAATGTCGTGCTCCTGGCGTTCGATGGTGCGGGCCACGACGCCGGCGTCGCCGTCGAGTTACATCCCGTCCAGCTGGGCGAACGTTCCCTTCCGCGCAGGCCGGCGACCAAGGGGCGCGCGAGCGCGCGTCGACCGGGGTCGACGCGCGCTCGGGTGGCAGGGTGGGGGCTGGGGTTCAGTGGGTCCAGGTTTGTCCGGTGGGGGCGGTCCAGGTGGCGGTGCCGTCGGGTCTTCGGTCGAGGGTGTAGCCGCCTTCGTGGATGTCGGTGTGGTGGCCGGGGCAGCTGAGCCAGCCGTTGGTGATGTCGGTCGCCCCGCCGGCGGTGAA
>JBBQHT010000141.1:0-12209 GCA_038324235.1 Acidimicrobiales bacterium | reverse complement strand
CATCTCGAACCCGACCACATCGGCGTCGGGTTCGGCGTAGGCGCTGGCGACGCCGGGGGCGAGGAGGGCCGCGACGACCGCCCGCTCGTCGTCGTCGAGGGACGCCACGAACGTGCGCAGCTTGCCGAGGGCCCGCTCGGCGGTGGGGTCGGTCGATGATGGATCGGTCATGGTGGTTCCTCTGGTCTCAGTGCGTCTGGCCGTGGCCACTGATGATGGTGATGCCGTGGGTGGACCCCTGGTCGAGGCCCTGGCGCAGCCCGGCCCGGCTGCCCTCGGCGGAGATCTCGGGTTCGTAGCGCAGCGTGAGGCCGCTGTCGGCGTCGAACGGGCCGCGCAGGGCGAAGCCCTCGACGTCGGCCTGGTCGCTCAAGGCCGACCCGGCGAGGAAGAACAAGGCATGGATCGCCTCGCGCTCCTCTTGGCTGAACTGGTCGCTCATCGCGTCGAGCCGATCGGCCAGCGCACCGATCGCGGCGCCAGACACGGTGATTTCAGCCATCGGGGGATCCTCTCGGATGCGGTGGACGATCGTCGGGCCCCGGCCGGGGGCCGGGGATGCGCCGCTGTGGGCGTCATGACGATACGGGCCGGCGAGGGTTACGCGATACCTGCAGGCCATGAGCAATGTTCCGCGGCACGGGTCGTGGGCCCGCTTGTACGCTCCGGCCATGACAACGCTCACCGAACCCTGGGTCTACGCGTGGCCGCAATCGGTCGCGGCCGGCGACACGGTCGCTCTCCGCGCAGCGGGCCCGCCGGCGGACGGCGAGCTGCGGATCACCCGCATCGGCGCGAGTCGCGAGGTCGTGTGGACCGGCGTCGTGCGCCTGGAGCCCCACGACCTGCCGGACGACGCGGCGGCGCACGGCTGCCCGTGGCCCGACAGCGCGACCGTCGAGATCCCGGCCTCCTGGCGCAGCGGGTACTACGAGGTCACCCTGCGCACGCGGGTGGGCATGCGGCGCGAGACCGTCGGGTTCTTCGTCGTCCGGGCGGCGGAGGTGGACGCGGAGCGCCCGCTGCTCGTGCTCACGACCAACACCTGGAACGCGTACAACGACTTCGGGGGCCGGAACCTCTACAGCCGCGGGACCCGCGTGTCCTTCGAGCGGCCGATGGCGCCGGGCATCCTGCGCAAGCCCACGGGCCCCGGCGCGCGCGTCGCGGTCGTGGATGCTCCCGATCGGGCCATGGCCGCCCACGTCAGCTACCTGCGTGACCACCAGTTCTCGGACTGGGCCGGGTCCGCCGGGTGGCCCAACGCCGAGCTCGAGTTCGTCCGCTGGGCCGAGCAGAACGGGTACGAACTCGACTACGCCGTCAACGCCGATCTCGAGACGGTGCCGGGTCTGCTCGACGGACGGCGTCTGTACCTGTCGGTCGGCCACGACGAGTACTGGTCGTGGTCGATGCGCGACGCGGTGGAGACCTTCGTGCAGGGCGGCGGCAACGCCGTGTTCCTGTCCGGCAACACGAGCTTCTGGCAGGTGCGCCTCGAGGACGACGGCTCGACGATGGTCGGGTTCAAGGACCAGTTCCGCAAGGACCCGGTCTACGACACCGATCGCCAGCACCTGCTCACGTCCATGTGGTCCGATCACCTCATCGGCCGGCCTGAGAACCAGATGACGGGGGTGACCTTCTCCCGGGGTGGCTATCACCGCATCGGTCGAGCGGTGGCCGTCGGTGCCGGCGGGTACACCGTGTACCGGCCCGAGCACTGGGTGTTCGAGGGGACCGACACCGTCTACGGCGACGTGATCGGTGCGGCGTCGGTGACCGTGGGCTACGAGTGCGACGGCTGTGACTTCGCCACGCGTGACGGCCTGCCGTACCCGACGGGGAGCGATGGCACGCCCGCGGACTTCGAGATCCTCGGGCTCACCCCGGCCCGGCCGTTCGGCCGCGACAACGCCCCGCGAGGCGTGCCCGAAGGGGCCCGGTCCGAGTGTGAGTTCATCGCGTGGCGGGTGCTCGGCAACGAAGAACCCGAGTCCGTCGCCCGCTTCGAACATGGTCACGCGGTGATGGGCGTGCACCAGCCGGGCGGCACCGTTTTCACCGCCGGCACGACCGAGTGGGCGTGGGGCCTGACCGGGGCCGATCCGACGATCGAGCGCATCACGCGCAACCTCCTCGACCGGTTGACCAGGTAGACCGATGGCTCGCGTCGCGGTGGTCACGGGAGCCGGTCGCGGCATCGGCGCGGCGACCGCGATCGCGCTGGCCGAGGCCGGCTGGGACGTCGCGGTCTCGTACGTCGCCGATGCGGCGGCCGCGGGCGAGGTGACGGCGCGCGTGCACGCCCTCGGGCTTCGGTCGATCGCGATCCAGGGCGACGTGGCCAGCGAGGGCGACGTCGTGGCCCTGTTCGCCAGGGTCGACGCCGAGCTCGGTCCAGTCACCGCCTTGGTCAACAACGCCGGGATCGTCGCGCAGAAGGGGCGGGTCGACGAACGCCAGGCTGCGGGCATGGCGCGCGTGTTCGCCGTCAACGTCATCGGCACCATGCTGTGCGCCCGGGAGGCGATCCTGCGCATGTCCACCCGCCACGGCGGGACCGGCGGCGTGATCGTGAACGTGTCTTCCGCCGCGGCCCGGCTGGGCAGCCCGGGAGAGTACGTCGACTACGCGGCGTCGAAAGGCGCGGTGGACACCTTCACGATCGGGCTGGCCAAGGAGGTCGCGGACGAACGGATCCGGGTCAACGCCGTCCGGCCCGGGATCATCGAGACCGACGTCCACGCCCGCGCCGGTCAACCCGACCGGGTGGCGCGCCTGGCGTCGTCGATCCCGATGCAGCGCGGCGGCGACCCCGCCGAGGTGGCCCACGCGATCACCTGGTTGTGTTCCCCTGATGCGTCATACGTCACCGGCGCGCTGCTCGACGTCGCCGGAGGGCGGTGACGCGCGTCGTCGTGTCCACGCGAAACCTGGCGCCGGTGTTCCGACGCGCCTGACAGGCTGTCGCGATGGCGGCGATCACGTGGGGCAGGGAGATCGCCGAGGTGTACGACGTCACGGCGGCCGCGATGTTCGACCCGACGGTCGTGGACCCCGCGGTGGCGCTCCTCGCCGAGCTGGCTCGTGGTGGTCCAGCGCTCGAGCTGGCCATCGGCACGGGGCGCATCGCGCTGCCGCTGCACGCCCGGGGGGTCCCCGTGCACGGTGTTGAGCTGTCGGCGCCCATGGTCGACCAGATGCGCACGAAACCCGGCGCCGCGGACGTGCCCGTCACCATCGGCGACATGACCACGACGCGCGTGCCCGGCCGCTTCACGCTCGTGTACTTGGTGTGGAACTCGATCACGAACCTCACCACGCAGCCAGAACAGGTGCAGGTGTTCGCGAACGCGGCGGCGCACCTCGAACCGGGGGGTTGCTTCGTCGTCGAGGTGATCATCCCGAAGGTGCACCGAGGCGGCCCCGGCGACCTCGGTCGGGTGTTCGAGCTCCAGCCCGACCACATCGGCATCGAGACCTTCGACGATCTCGTCGGGCAGGTCTCGTGGTCCCACCACTGGATGAACGTCGAGGGGCACCTGGTCCGCCACTCGGCTCCGTATCGCTACGTGTGGCCGTCCGAGCTCGATCTGATGGCCCAGCTCGCCGGCCTCACCCTCCGCGACCGGTGGGCGGGGTGGGAGCGCCAGGCGTTCACGGCGCAGAGCACGAACCAGGTCGCGGTGTTCGAGAAGCCCCTGTAGGTCGTGTCGTCGCGAGGTCAGCGCAACGCGAGTTCAGCGCAACGCGGGGACGAGCGGCGCGAAGCCGAGCGTGCCGGCCTGGGCGTTGAAGACGTACTGCTTCTGGAAGAGGACGTGGCGGCCGGTGTTGATGAAGACCGGCACCGTGCTCGTGGTCAGCACGGACACCTCGACCTTGCTCGGGGCCATGGCCGTCGCCGGTGGGGTGGCGCCACCGGCTGGGCCACTGGAGAACGAGTTCGTCAGCGCGGGTGCGGACGCGCTTGGGGCGTTGATCGTGATCGTCTGGTCGGACGCCAGGCCGCCGGCGATCGCGGCGGGCTCCGCCGACGCGCTCGAGAAGGTGATGAACATCTCGGGGATGCCGACGTCCATGAGCATTGAACCGCAGGCGGGCGGGGGTGAAGGATCGGCGGCGGTCGGGAACGTCACGCACATCGGTACCGCCTGCCAGTCCCCGGGATAGGTCGAGCTCGGCGTGAGCGGCGCGACCGGCGTGGTGCTGTTGGCGCTGGTGATCCCGGCCTGGATCGTCCCGCCCGACAGCACATAGCCCTGGGACATCCCGCCGGCGGCCGGGTCGATCGCCAACAGCGCGTTGTCGGCGGGGGATCGGAACGGGTCCGCGGGGGTCTGCTCGCTGCGATCGAAGCCGATCCCGAGGTAGTGGAAGCCGGCAAACGGAGGCGCCGCGGTGCACGGCTTGTCCGGATGGCACGCGCTGGTCAGCACGGCCAGGACCCGGATCGGATCCGTCGTCACCTGGGTCGATCCCATCTGCAGGGTGACGGGAGCCAGGTAGACGAAGCCGATGAACTCGTTGCCCGACGAGTCGTAGTACTTCAGCGCCGGCGCCCCGGGGCCGACCGCGTTGGGCCCGAGGTCGGCCCTGGGTAGGACGGTGCCGATCGAACCGGTGTCGACGGTGTACGCGGCGAACGTGGCGGCGGCGGGTGGGGCCACCGGTGCCTCCGAGCCGGGGACCGTCGCGCCGTACCCGGTGACCGCGGTCAGGGCCAGGCCGTCGCTGTCGACGTTGGCCGTGGCGCAGGCCGCCCCGCTGGTTCCCGATGCGCACACCGTGGGCGTCGAATACGACACCGTGCCGAGCGTCGTCGGGGCGACGGCCAGCGTCATCGTCGTCGATCCGATGGCGAACGACGGTGTCGCCGTGCACACGTTGTCGACGCCCAGCGGCATCGACGCCATCACCGTCAGAGGCCGACTCAGGTAGGCACCGTCGTACGCGACGGTGATGGTCGAGCCGCTGGTGACGGTGACCACCACCGGCGAGGTGCCGGTGCCGGCGGGGGTCGTCTGGATCGATCCGGCCGGTGCGCCGTAGATCGACACCGTGACCGGAGCCGTCGCGCTCGGCGCCACGGGCGTCCCGTCCACGCCGTTCACGACGAACGGCAGCGAGATCGACTGGGCGGCGCCGGTCGCCCCGGGTGCGGCGGGGTTCTGCAGGGTCGCCGGTGTCGGGAACGCGATGGTCTGCGCAGTCGAGGTGTAGGTCCCGGCGGTCGCCGCGGACGTGAAGGCGGCGAGCTGGCTGGTGCAGGCCGCGGACGTGCTGGGATCGGACGAGCTCGGCGCCACGGTCGTGGCCGGGACCGCGGTGTCGGTGCTGCTCGCGGTGGTCGTCCCGTGCAGGTCGTTCCCGGTCCGGGTGGCCGCGGTGACCTTGGCATCGTCGATGAACAGGCTCGCGGCGGCGAACGTGGTGGGGATCTCCTTCGGCGCGTGGCCGGTGGCTGACGCCAATCCGTCGCGGGGTGCGTCGAGCAGGTGCGCGCGGTAGCGCAGCTCGTGCGCGGCGTCGTCATAGAGCGGCTGGCGCAGCTCGACGATGATCGTGTCCTCGGTCTTGGGTTGATCGGTGAGCACGAGCGCCGCGTTCGGCGGGTCCGCGCCGAACCCGAACGCGTCCCACTCGCTCGTCACCACGGAGGTCGACTGCGAGCCGGCCTGACGTTGGGGCCGGTCGGAGAACCACGACGTCGACCGGTTGACGCCGATGAGGCGCAGGGCGTAGTCACCGGTCGTGCCGTCCTTCTCGAGCGTGCCGGAGGTCGAGGTCTGCACGAACAGCAACGACATCGTCCCGGCTCCGCCTGGCGCTCCGGTGGTCGGCGTCGTGGCCCGGTTGTCGCTCGATCCGGTGCATCCCGCCAGCACGGCGACGGCCGCGACGAGCCAGATCACCAGGTGATGCGGTCGAGGGGAGCGAGTGGCCGAGGTGCGCGCCAAGGTATCCCCCGAAGGCTGAGCCGGTACCCCCATGGACTTCCCCTTGCCGCCGCACGGCTCGCCGTCCGAGCCCGTGGATCGCCACACTACCGTCGTGGTCCCCATGCGCACCGGCGCTCGATCGGCGGCGCGCGATCCCGACGTCGCTACCCTGTCGTCGTGGCGTACGACGAGGAGCTCGCTGATCGAATCCGGGCCTTGCTCGATGACGAGGTCGGCGTGACGGAGAAGAAGATGTTCGGTGGCCTGGCGTTCCTCGTCAACGGCCACATGGCGGTGAGCGCCAGCAACCGGGGCGGGATCATGCTGCGGGTGGACGTCGCGCAGACCGACCACCTCCTGGCGACCACCGCGGCGCAACCCATGGAGATGCGGGGCGGGCCGGTGGAGGGATGGCTCCGGGTGGCCGCCGAGGACGTGCGCACCAAGCGCCAGCTGGCAACTTGGGTCCGGCGAGGGACGTTGGCCGCCCGGTCGCTCCCGCCCAAGGCGCCGAAGCGACGCACCGTGCACTGACACGGTGCCATGGGGCGTCGTGAGCCCCACGGGGCGCAACGGTCAGCTGCGCCGGTGCGCAAGCCGGCTCGGTCTCGGGGGTGGCGGACTCAGATGTGCTCGCCTTGTCACCCCGCCAACCCCCGTCATGCGTGGTGTTCAGTGTGAACGCAAAGGTGGACAGGATCGGGACACGATCCCCTGGGTGGCAAAGGATCGGGATGGCCGAGGACGATGGTTGGGACCGGCCGGTGGCCGGCGTTGACGTGAGCGACGAGGGTGGCCCCGGCGTCGACCAAGACTTCGCGACGTTCTACGACGTCGAGTTCCCGAAGGTCAGTCGGGTGGTCCGATCGTTGGTCGGGCGGCGCGACATCGCGGAGGAGATCTCCCAGGACGCGTTCATCGTCGCGTATGACCGGTGGACGCGGATTCGTTCCTATGACCGTCCGGGCGACTTCGTGCGACGCGTCGCGCTCAATCGGGCGGTCTCGGACTTCCGACGCCGCGGGGCAGAGAGGCGCGCCATCGAACGTGCGTCCCGCCGAGGCGCATCTCACGCAGAACCACGATCCCCGTCGACCGACGAGTGGTTGTGGCGCGAGGTGCGTCGACTGCCGGACAGGCAGGCCCAGGCGATCGCCCTCACCTACGCCGAGGATCTCTCCGTGACTCGCGTGGCCGAGATCCTCGGGTGCTCCGAGAACACGGTGAAGACGCACCTGACCCGGGCCCGCCGGAGGCTGGCTCAGGTGCTGCAGGATGTGCCGGAACTGAACGATGGAGAACGAGGATGAACGCGTCGGCTGATCATGAGGTCGACGCCCACTTGCGTCGGGCGATGGACCGCATCCCAGCAGCATCGCTGTCGGGCGGACTTGACCTGGCGGAGGTCAGTCAGCGGGTCCAACGTCGTCGAGCGTTGCGGCGGACGGCGACTGCGACCGCGGTCTTCCTCCTCATCACGGGAGCCGCGGTCGTGCTGACCAGGCCGAGCTCGGAGCGAGCCCTCGACACGGTGGGCCCGGCTGCGTCGGCACCGCCCACCTCGGCGATGAACGCGCCCGGGACCTCGTCGGCCGCGGCGGTGACGACGACCGTGGCCGGGACCGGTGGCGCGACGCCGGGGGCCACCACGATGCCGGGGGCCAACGCGACGCCGTCGGTCCCGGGCCCGACCGCCCCCACGGTGACCTCGGCTGCGGTGACGACCACCACGCCACCGGTCGCGACCACGTCGCCGGCCAAACCAGCCGCGCCCCTCGTGCTCGGCTTGGATGGTCTTGGGGCCGTGAGATTCGGGCAAGACCAGGGCAGCGCCCTCGCCACACTCCGATCGATGCTCGGCCACGAGGGGTACGACAGCGCTTGGGTCGGTGGATGCCGTCCGACCGACCAGAACCGCTGGGTGCGCTTCGGTCGGCTGATGGTCGGGTTCACCATGACCGATCGAGGTCCCGAGATGAGTGCATGGCAATACCCTGCGCAATCATCCGTGATCGTTGATGACGTCCCGCCCACGGTTGGCGGCCCGGTGCTCACCACGGCTGGTGGGTTCGCACCTGAAGGCCCGGCGCAGGAGAGATCCGCTCTCCTCGCCACCATCCAACAGGAGCTTCCCCAGGTGACCGATGCCGCACCGTCCGGCATCACCGCGATGGCAGGCGAGGACGTGATCCGCTTCGTGTTGTCGCCCGACGATGGGTCCCCCCTGACGGTCAGCTACATGCAGGGTGAGCACACCACGTTGTTCAACTCGATGTGCTGATGCGTGGTAGTGCGTAGGCGGTGAGCTCTGTCGTCCACTGCTGATGTCACCGGTCGGCCGACGGTCCACGCTTGGTCACTCGTTCGTGGCCGACGTGCGGTTCAGCGATCGGGGTGGGCCACGTCGACTACGTCGAGACCGTCGATTCCGGAGAAGTCGTCTGGGTTGCAGGTGTGGATCGGCAGTGCGCTTGCCAGTCCACGGTCATCCAAATCGTGTTCCCCCGCTGCGGGTCGGGAGAGATGCGGCCACTGTCGTGCGGACTGCTGCTCCCGTAGGTCTTCAACGGTCGGTCGCCCATCGGCGTCGATCAGGCGACGCGACCTGGGATCCCGTTCGGTCCAGAGGTCCCGATGGGGCTTCGCGTCCGACGCACGCCACGGGCGCAGGTGGAGCCGATCGGTGAACAACTCGGGGGCCATGGGCTCGAACCTCGCCACGAGTTCAACGCAACTGAGGTCAGAGCTCACGGGCTGGAGGAATCGGGCTGAATCGGGCGAGGTGATCGGCGCGCGCGAACAGCACGAACCATGAAGGCGATTGCGAGTCCGAGCATGCACCCGACTGCCAAGCCGAGCGCACCGCCCTCCAGGCCCGAGCGAAGAATGCTGAATCGCCTCAGCGCTGGCCGAGCGGCGTGGTCATCGAAGAAGATGCCTTGGGCAATCCAATCCGCCCAGGCGAACAACGTTGCGCAGGCGAGGGCTCCGGCGCCGGCGCACACGCCGATGACTCGCCGCTCCCTCGCAACCACGTCGGTCGCCGTAGCGGTGAGAACGGCGATCGACGGCCGTGCTGATCGAAGCCGGTTTGGAGATCGTCTGTCGGCGCCTCGGTGCGATGGTCGGTGGGAGGATGTTCCGGGTCAGGCCCGAACAACCGTGATGGCCGACCCGAGCTCTGCGGGAAGGACGCGGATGAGTTTGCGGATGTCGCCGAGGGCGCTGGTGACGATGACCGATGTAGCTCCGGTGGCGTTGAGAACAACGGCCGCATCGATGGGGTCCGAGGTGTGCGCGTTGTGGCAGCGCTCTCCCGCCGCGCGAGCGAGGGCGTCGAATGCGCCGGCGCGGGTGTGCTTGAGGGCCTGGCTCAGTCGTGCCTGGTTCGCGGTGCCTCGCCAGACCTGCGCGAGGGCACCGGTTGGGACGACGACGTCAAGGCTCGCGTCGGCGGCGGCGTCGAGCCGGGCCCACATGCGACGATCGTTGCGTTCGAGGGCGATGAGAGCCCCCGCATCAAGGACGAGCCGGTCGGTCATCGTTCGTCGGTCAGACCCAGTTCGCGGCGAGCGCGCCGCCGTTCAGTAGCCGTGAGCGCACCGTGCCTTGCCTCCCAGTCGGCCACGACATCCTTGAGGCCCTGCGCTCGCAGCTTTCGTTCCGCGGCATCAGCGAGCCATCCCGAAACGGTGTCCCCGCCGGCAGCGCTGCGGATCTGTTCGACAAGTTCGGCGTCGAGGGAGATAGCCAGCTGGGCAGTCGTCATACGCCGAAATTACGCACGCAGTTCGTCGCCCGCCACCCATTCGGTCAGTTGGGCTCCCCGTTGCCACGGGTGTTCACCGCTGTCCCGGATCACTCGTGCACTTTCCCGGACTCAGACCGCCAACTCGCGTTGCCGGTCGCCGGATCGAGGCTGTTGCGCGGACGATCGAATCGTGCAGCTCGACCACCTGTCGGGGTGTCGCAAGGCGTAGTCGACGAGCAAGACTCATGCACATGACTGAGCAGAGCGGTCCTTGCCATCGGACGGGAGAACCGGGTGGGCCACGGGCTCCCCGTCACAGCACTCCGGGTCTCGCTCCGCGGGTCCGAAGGGGAACCCGTGCCCGCCGACCTGCTCGATGCTGGGCTCACCGTGACGGAAGTCGAACTCTTGCGAACCGTCGCCGCAGGGCTTGGCGCATCGTGGGGTCATGACGAACTCGGCTGGTGGGCCGTCGTCCCCGTCGCCTCGCACAGGTAGCAGGCCCGTCCCCGCCCAAGACCCGGTCTGCTGTCCCAGAACGCGCGGCGAGGACGTCACCTTTCGACGACACGGCGGCGGGCAGATCGAAGCTCATGCGGGTGATCCACCTCCTGAGCTACAAGCCCGGGGTCCCTTCTCGGGCTCTGGGCAGTCAGGTCCCCTTGGTGGGTCGCTTCGCCTAGCCTCAATGAGATGAGCCTTGATGGCCCGGCCCCTCACCCGTCCGTTGCCGTCGAGGGATCGCACGAGTACCGGCGGCGACGGGCACCGCTGGCATTGGCAGCTGCATTCTGCTCGCTCATCGCGCTGGCCGAACTGGCCCTCTTCTTCTTGGCCTCGTGGAGCCGCGAGGAGCACGTCGTCTCAGCCGGGATGGCTTTGCTCGTGGCCATCGTCACATACGGGATCGGTCGCCACCAGTTCCTCGTCATCGACGACAGGGGCCTGACACGCCGCGTGGTTCGGATCAGTACCGTCAACTGGGCGGCCATCACGGAGATCGAACTGCGAACGTCACGATTGGTGGTCCACCGTCGTTCGGGCCACCGGATCAGTATCTACCCCGACGCCTGGATCGGTAGCGACGGCTCCTCCCTGGACCAGAACGCCCTGACGAATCCGTGGCAGATCACCGGGATCGCCACCCCGTAGACATTGATCGGGTCTTCCGCGGGTTCCGCGCCCTGCGAAGCCACGATCCCCAACTGCTAGCCAGCGGGCACGCGCCGAGGTCGATCGCGTTGGCGGTTCGTTCCCGGATCGACGGAATGGCTGCGGCACAATTCTGGGCTCCGGGCGCGACTGTCGTCGGAGCCGGGGTCGAGCTCGGTGGTGTCGTTCAGGGCGTGAGCACCTTGGCCTTCTCGAGCCCTCGATCGACCACGTCCTGAAGGAGCGACACATTCGGCGAGCGGACGCTGAGGACGAACTTGATGAGGTCGTCGCCGCGCCGCACGATCGCCTCGTACGTGAAGCCCTTGACTCCGGTGACGCTCTCTATCACGTAGGCCCAGGTGTCGTCGCCCACAGGCTGAAGGGAGACCGCCGAGTCGCGCCAGTGGGAGGACTGATCATCGAACTCGCAGGGAAACGTGCTGGTGAGGCGCTCGGCGGTGAGTGCGAGCGAGGCGTCGCCGGCGCGGTATCGCTCGATGCGTTCGCCGACGATCGGTCCGTTCGTCGGGTCGGTCGCCCACGCCCCGGCCGCTTCTGCGGTGGGCTCGGGGCGGGTCGGATCGATGGCGATCCCGCAGATGCGACCTCGCCCCGGTCCGTTCGGGGCTGGTGTGTAGGGCTGCCAGTCGCCACTCGGGAGATCGGCCGCGGTGAGAAC
Source organism: Acidimicrobiales bacterium (assembly GCA_038324235.1). GTDB lineage: Bacteria > Actinomycetota > Acidimicrobiia > Acidimicrobiales > Acidimicrobilacustridaceae > JBBQHT01. The sequence goes on along the minus strand of JBBQHT010000141.1, from coordinate 679 downwards.
GCCAGGTGCGAGGGTCGGATCGCGGGGCAACGCGGTCGCGACAGGAGGGGCCGAGACGGTTGCGGACGTCGAGTTGCATCCCCCTGTGGCTGCCGCGATCACCAGCAGGACAGCCAGCGTCGCGAGCCACTCCCGATATGGCCGCCGCACCACTCGATCATGACAGAGCAGGCGGGTCGTCGCTGCGCAAGATCTTCTGTGACACGTCGGCACGAGCAGGACCCGCCCGAATCACTGAGCCGACCTGTGTGATCTCATCGCATTCGTCCTGCTGAGCCTGCCGACGGATGAGTAACAACGGTGAGCGGTGGAGTTGACCCGGTTGTGCGCGCACCTGTGCTGGAACGTGCGGGCATATCCACGACCCGAGATCGGGCACTACGCCGGTTGGATGTCGCGCCCGCGGGTCCCGGGGGGCCCCGTCCCAGTGGATCGTCCCTGATCAGCCTTCATAGCGGGCCGATCGCCGGGAGTGCGCGCGCCGGTCGCCGGTGACGCGCGCACCGCTTTCTCGGCGCGAACGGGCAATCGACGTCGTGGGTTCCATGCGGACCGTACGGCCTTCTCGGGGTTTGGTCCGCGACGCTCCGTCGATTGACACCCCGAGATTGTCGGACCCCATGAGTGAAACGGGTGCGGCCTCTCGTCGCCCGGCCCGAGCGCGCGACAAACGCGCGAC
>JBBQHT010000140.1:0-12380 GCA_038324235.1 Acidimicrobiales bacterium | reverse complement strand
GCCGGCGTGCCGGTCGTACTCGGGGCTCACGTCGTAGACCACTCCCTCGACGAGCTCGGTTGATTCCCAACCGAAGTCACGAACGATGCGGACGTACTCGTCGACGGTCATGCGATGGATCTCTTGGGCGACGGCCACGGGCTCACCTCGTTCGAACGGATGCGTGCTCGGGGAAGCGGTTCATCGTCCCACGGAACCAGACAGACGCACAACGGCCACGATCGAGGACGACCAGGCGGAAGGGGTCACCTTTACGACTGGTGAGGTTTGTGACGGTGCTTCGCAAAACGTCCCCCGGCAAGGTTGCCCGGGGAGGCAACCAAGTCCGCGAGCATCGGTCGGTACAGGTTGGACATGACGACCATGAAGCGGATCTTCCGAGCCGGAGAACTCGATGCGCTCCTCGCCGGAGGTCAGCCGGCCACAGCCGATGACGTATCGATCACCAAGGACGGTCGGCGGTTGGATACTGCAGAGGCAGTGATCGAGTTCTTCGAGGAACTCCGTCGCGACCGAGCGCAGTCCGACGAAGGTCCGAGCGATCGTGGGTGATCATCCTCCGCTCCGAACCGAGCGGGTCATCGAGGTCCTCGATCGACATGCCGTGCAATGAGCGGCAGCTCAGTTCCGACGTTCAGATCGTTTCGACGAGGACGTGATCGGCGAGCGCCGCCAGCGCCCGGAGATCGTCGGGATCGCCGGTGAGAACGCGGCCGGCGGGTTCAGCGATGGCGACGACCAGCGCGTCGACAGCGGACCCGTGCTTTGACCGGAACCGCAACACGGCGGCCCGACGTGCGGTTTGTTCGGGCAGTTCCGTGAGGATGTCGCAGGTCTTGAGCAATCGGTTCGTGTTCGCGTCCGCACCTGCACGTCCGGTCACCGATTCGACGACCACGACGGACGGCACCACGGGAGGCCAGAGCCCCTCGCGCCGAAGCACGCCGATGATCGCGGCGGACTGTCGATCCCGGCGCGCGAGCTTCGTGACCGCACCGCTATCGAGGACCAGCACCGCTCAGCTGGCGCGATCGGTCGCGTGGTGAAGCTTGAGTCGCCGAGCGATCGCCTCGGCGCGAGCGATCTCGTCCGACGTGGGTTCGCCCACTTCGTCGATCAGCTCCGTGAGGTACGCATCCGTCTCGTCGAGCAGCGCCTGGCGACGCAGCTCGGCCCGAACGGCCTCCTGCAGAAGCTCGGACGCCGGCAGACCACGCTCCTTGAGCTCGTCGTACAGATCGTCGGGCAGGTACACCTGCATCCGTGGCATACGCCTAACCATACACACGAGGTCAGGCTGGCGAAGGGGTCGTCATGTGGGGGGCGAACAACCATCGATGACGTACGCGTCGGGGTCGACGAGCAGCAGGAGGGGCAGGATGGAGGGGTCGTCTTCGCGGCTGGTGAGTTCTCGCAACGCGACAGTTGTCGCCACCGAGACCCGAGGAGGCGTCGAACCGCACAGTCGATCCCTTCGACGCGTCCTGAAGCGCTGACGCCACGCAGGATGTCCGGCTTGAGGTCCGGGTCGACCATCGAAACGGAGCTCAGCCAGACGCTCCCGGGTCACACCAGCAGGAAGTACAACACGCCGACCAGGAGCACCACGCCGATGACCGCGGCCAGGATCGTGTAGCGGTAGGTCTTCACGGCGAGCACCCTATGCGCCCGTGCGGGGTGCCCGACCGCACGGCGGGGCGGGCGGCGGGCGTCGGCGGGGGGCGTCGGCGCGTGCAAGGATGCGCCGGTGGCTACCCGATACTGCATGAGTTGTGGCGGCGAGTTCATCGCGAGCGTCGATGTCTGTCCGGACTGCGATGTGGACCTGGTGGACGAGCGTCCGTTGGACCACCTCGACGCCGATCCGAGCGACGCGACCGGCCAGATCGAGTACGAGCTGCACGGGTGGGCCCTCGAGTCCCGGGTGATGCTCCAGCAGCTCCTGTCCGCGTCGCAGGTCCCACACGCGTGGGAGGCCGAGGATCTGGTCATCCCCGCCGCGTTCGAGGCGCGGGTGGATGCGATGCTCGAACAGGTCGAGGTCACGACGCTGCCGACCCTCGACCCCGACGCGACGAAGGTGGCCTACGACATCGACGGGTGGAACGATGAGCGCCAGACCCTCCTCATGCACGAGCTCGACGAGGTGGGCATCGCGTACGAGTTCGACGAGGGCGGCGCGCTCATCGTCGTCGAGGACGACGAGCTGCGCGTCGACGCGGTCCTGGACCGCCTCGAGGAGACCAACTGGGCGGCCACCGGCGTGGACGCAGTCGCCACCGGCGCCGACGGCGACGTCTCGGACGAACACGACGACGACGGTGATGACGCTGGTGATGGCGACGAAGACGACGAAGACGCTGGTGACGACGCCGACGACGCTGATGAAGCTGACGAGGACTACGACGGGCCGGAGGCGATGGACGTCATGTCCGACCTGTTCGACGCGGCCGACCGGTTGATGCACAGCGCCACCGACGCGGAGGGCGTGCTCACCCTGGTGGCCCGAGCCACCGACGCAGCCCGCATGCCTCTGCCCTACGGGTTCAGCCGGCCGGTGTGGCGTGACATCCTCGCCCAGGTCACCAACCTCAAGGCGCTCATCGAGAACGACGAGATCGACGACGACGCGATCGAGGACCACGCCCGCGAGCTGCGGGCGACCCTGCGCACCTACGTGTGACCTGACCCTCGCCGTGACCGGCGCCGGCCAGGTCGTCACGACCGGCCTGGGCTGTTCGGCCCACGAAAGACTTCATTCGTGACGCCGCCGTGCCGAAAGGACAAGGAACAGGATTGCATCTGGAGGGGTGCGGGACTGTTGCATCTGGGATCTGGGCGTTCCAGGAGCTGGTTGTGCGAGAGGCAAACGAAGAGCACGAACCAAAGACAGGTGCACGACTCGTCCCCCTGCCGCGCCGCACCCTCGATGCCGATGGCAACGAGATCGGCGGGTCCATGGGCGCGTCGCCGACCGCGGCCGTCGACGACCTGCTCGAGCGCACGAACCACCTGCTGCACCAGCTCGCCCTCGACATCGAGAGCCTGAAGGACGATCAGGCCAAGGACCGGGCCCGGATCGAGCAAGAGGCCCAGGACCGCCAGGCCGCCGCGGATGCCGCCATCGAGCAGCTCATGGTGCTGGCCCACCGGGCTCGGGTGATCGCCGAGAAGAAGGCGCGGGTCGAGGTCCTCGACGCCGCGCTGGCCCGCAAGGTCGACCTCGACACCTCGGTGACCTTCGACCAGCTCGTCAGCAAGATCGAGCAAGAGATCAAGCTGGCCAAGGGCATCACCGGCGCGATCCGCCTCGAGACGATCGGCGACCTGCTCAAGCAGGCCACCCTCCGCGTGGAGCACATGACCAAGCGGGCCGAGCGCTCGCGCAGCCGGCTCCTGCAGGAGACCGAAGCCGAGCTCAAGTCCGAGGGCAAGGAAGCGCGGGCCAGCTACGAGATCGGCATGTCGGTGGTGAGGCGGGACCTCAAGGCCCTCGACCTCGCCCTGCCCCCCTCGGGCCTCGCGTGGGATGACCCCCGGTGGCAGCACTGGGAGGAGTGGGACCCGCTGTCGGGCCTCTCGCGCTGGATTCGCCTCGGCACGTACTACCGCGCCGACGTGGAGCGGTTCCGCTTCCCGGCGATCTTCGAGCTGCCCGGACCGCGGGGCCTCGTGCTCGACGTGGCCAACGGGCCTCGTGACGTCGCGATCGACGCGGTGCGCTCCGCCCTGGTGCGGATCCTCGCCTCGATCCCCGCGGGCGATGTCCGGTTCACCTTCATCGACCCGGTCGGATTGGGCGAGTCCGTGGCCGCGTTCCTGCCGCTCGGCGAGTACCGCAGCGATCTCGTCGACGAGGTGGTGTACACGCTCGACGGCCCGATCGAGGAGAAGCTGCTCGAGATCAACCACCACATCGAACGGGTGATCCAGGACCACCTGCGCAGCGACTACGGGACGCTCGAGGAGCACAACGAAGCGGTCGGGGAGGTCGTCGAGCCCTACCGGATCGTGTCGGTGTTCGACTTCCCGAACCAGCTCACCGAGCGGGCCCAGCAGCTGTTGCGCACCATCATCGACAACGGCCCGCGTTGCGGGGTCTTCACGATCATGACCACCGCGCCCGGGGCGGCGCGGGCCCACGGCGCCCGCTGGAAGTCCATGCTGAGCGGCCTCGACGTGATCACGGGGACACCCGGCGGCTACGCCATCCAGCACGACCTGGCCGGGCACTGGCTCGTGGATCTGGATGCGCCACCCGAGCTCACCTTGCAGGGTGAGGACGGCACCCCCACGTTGTTCGGGCGGATCATGACCGCCATCGGCGAGGCTGCGAAGCGCGAGCGGTCGGCGGAGGCGGGGCAGGCCCGCGTGTTCTCGCTCATGGGTGACGCCCTGCGCCTGCGGGCCCGTGACGATCTGCCCGATGTCGCCGGTCCCGTCGACCCGACAGACCCGACCACGTGGTGGCGGGCGACCAGCGCCCGGGGCATCGGCGTGCCCATCGGTCGCGAGGGCACCCGTGACCCCGCGATGCTGTGGCTCGATTCGGGGGCCCGGGCGGGGGCACTGGTCGGCGGTGAGGCCGGCTCGGGCACGTCGACGATCCTCCACAACGCCATCCTCGGCCTGTCGATGATCTACTCACCCGACGAGCTGAGCCTCTACCTGGTGGACTGCGCGAACGGGGCGTCGGGGTTCGAGGCCTATGCCATCGATGCCTTGCCGCACGCCCGGGTGGTCGCGGTCGAGGCGGAGCGGGAGTTCGCCCTCTCCGTGCTCGAAGGGCTGGTCCGCGAGATGACGCGCCGGACGATGGTGCTCGCCCCCCACGGCGGTGAGCGCGCCGGCATCGAGGGCTACCGCCGCGACACGGCCGACGACCTGCCGCGCATCTTGTTGGTCATCGACGCCGTCGACGTGTTGTTCTCGCCGCTCGACCGGGTGAGCGATCGCGCCGCGCAGTTGCTCGACACGCTCGTCCGGCAGGGCCCGGCGTACGGCATCCACCTGCTGGCCGCCGCCCACGACATCGCCGGGCTCGATCGGGTCGGCCGCCACACGTTCGACGAGGTGCGGGTGCGCGTGGCCCTGGCGTCCTCGGAGAGCCAGTCCCGCCACCTGCTCGGGGGCGACGACGGGCGCGCCAGCCAGTTCAGCCAGGCCGGGGAGGGCGTGGTCAACCTCTACGGCGGTGACGACGCCACGGCTCGGCGCTTCCAGGCGACGGCCGTCGATCCCCATGAGCGCGGACTGGCCCTCCGTGAGATCAGGCGGTTCGCGCAGCACCACGGCTTCACCCGCTCGCCTCAGGTGTTCGAGGGGCGGGCGCCCGCTCGGCTCGAGGACAGCGCGATCGGCCGACTGGCGGGGAGCACGGACCAGCAGGCGGCGCGCCGCATGCCGCGCGTGTGGCTCGGGGAACCGACCGCCCTCGGCGCGCCGGTCGAGATCACGCTGCGCCGCGAAGCCGGTGCGAACCTCCTGATCGTCGGGCGCGACGAGCAGCTCGGTCAGGGGCTCATCGTGTCGGCGCTCGTGAGCGCCGTGCTGGGCCACGGTCGCGACCTGCGGACCCGCGTCCTCGACCTGATGCCGCTCGAATCGGGGTTCGCCGAGGTGATCCATCGTCTCGGCACCGTCTCGCCGGTCCAGCTGTTCCGGCGTCGCAGCCTCGACGACGCGCTGATCGACACGTTGGCGGTGGTCGAGAAGCGGGCGATCAGCCTCGACTTCACCGCGCCGCCCGTGCTGTTCGTCGTCAACGGTCTGGGTCCCGGCGCCGGCCTCGTCGCCGACGCGTCGGTCGACGGTTTCGACCCGGTGCGCACCTTCGAGCGGATCGTGCGCGAAGGCCCAGAGGTCGGCGTCCACACCATCTTGTGGTCCGACCGCCTGCCGACGCTCGCGGCGCAGGCCAGCCGGGCCACCATGCGCGCGTTCGCGATGCGCGTCGTCATGCAGATGCCGACCGAGGACTCGGCGATGCTGATCGACAGCGCCTCGGCCAGCACGCTGCGCGAGCACCAGGCCCTGCTCTACGACGAGGGCGCGGCTCGGCTGACCAAGTTCCGGCCGTATTTGATCCCGCCCCTCGAGTTCGTGGCGTCGTTGACGGCGCAGCTGCCCGAGCCGGCGATCACGCGCTGACGTGGGCGGCGAAAAACCCGCCGCGACGAGAGAAACTCGGGTGGGGCCGATTAGCGTGGCGGGATGGTCCTGGCCGAGCTCGAGATCTATCACTCGCGCCCGGTCGCTCCGACTCGGCGGGTCGCGCTCGGGCGCTCCACCCTGCCGGTGGAGCCGGCGCCCGGCTTCGGCGGCATCCTCCTCGGTGGCATCGTCGCCGCGAACGTCCGCGAGATCGACCCTGATCTCCTGCCTGACCTCGAGCGGCTCATCCTGCAGCTCGAGCATGACATGCGGATCTCGCAACCCCAGCTGCGCTACCGGTTGCAGCGGGACAAGGTGGGCTTGCAGCGCAGCCGCCATCGCCTCCTCGGCGAGGGGGACGAGCTGTCGTTCGAGTTCGACGACGTGAACGGCGAGCCCACCCAGCAGCTCCTCGGCGCGGTGTACGCCGCTGGGCAGCTTCCCCCGAGCGCCCGCAGCGCGGTCATGGGGTCGATCCGGCGGGGCATCGCGTGGTTCGGCACGATCGGACCGGAGTTGGTCACGGTGCTCGCCGGGTTCAACGGCGGCTCGTCGTCGCTCCACGCCGTGAGCCACCCGGTCGAGTGGGCCCTCGATGTGCTGGGGTTCGCCGCCGCGTCGGTCACGGGATCCAAGCTCAAGGTCACCGAGACGGGCCTCGGCCCGAGCCGCGTCGAGATCCAGCGCGCCTACCGGCGGCTGCTGATCGAGGCGCACCCCGATCACGGCGGCGAAGCCGACGACGCCGCGGCGCGCATCGCGGATCTCAGCGAGGCCCGGCGGATCCTGCTCGGCTGACTTGCCCGGTCGCCGGCCCTTCCCCGGCTACCCGCTCCGGGGTGGGCCGATCCCTTTCTGCAGGGCCAACGAAGAGGATTTCGCGCGCCGTTCACGGTCTGACGCTTGACGGATCGCCTTGGTTTTGGTGAAGGTCGGGCGTTCGGATTCGGGAGGACCGCCATGAGTGTCGTCGGTAACGCGCCCCAACCTGCCACCCCCGCGCCGCCGACCACCCCCCTGGACCCGCCTTCGAGCGCGGAGAGCGCGAACGACATGACGAGTGGTGATATTTCGGTGGTCAAGCCGGCCCGCGAGCACCACTTCGAGGAGCCGCACCGCCCGGTCGGACTGCGGGCCGCGAACCACGCCGGTCGCGTCTTGCAGGTGGTCCGCCACCCTTCGCTGCAACTCGATCCGCGCCGACTCGTGCGGGCCGCCACGCAGGCGCTGCGCCTCGAAGACTTCGGACCCGGTGAGTGGCGCGAGCCGCTCGCGGTCTACACCACCTCGCTCGACCGCGAGGCCCAACTCACCCCGCTCGGTCGCTATTGCGCCCACGGCCAGATCTCGTCCTCGCTGCGCAACCGGCTCCTGGTGCAGCAGGCGGTCAGCCGGCGGCCCGAGCTCGTCGACCGCCCGCTGGCCCCGGCGACCGTCATCGTCGGACTGCCCCGCACCGGCAGCACCTTGTTGCAGTCGTTGCTCGCTCAGGACCCGCAGCACCGCGCGCTGCTCACGTGGGAGGCGGCCCAGCCGGTGCCCCGACCCGGCCGCCCCGATGCTCGGGAGCAGGCCATGGTCCGCCAGATGCGGGTGCTCGACTACCTCGCGCCACAGGCCCGGTCGCTGCACCCCATCGGTCCCGACCTGCCGACCGAGTGCGTCACCCTGCTCGCGAACAGCTTCGCCAGCCTCGAGCTCGCCACGATCAACTGGGTGCCCACCTACCTGGACTGGTGCCTCAGCCACGGCATGGCGCCCGCGTACGAGTACCTGCACCGCCAGCTGCAGCTCCTCCAGGCGCGCCACGCGGGGGAGCGGTGGTTGCTCAAGTCGCCCTCGCACCTGTTCTGGCTCGGCGACCTGCTCGACGTCTTCCCCGGGACCAAGGTGATCCAGACCCATCGCGACCCGACGGCGGTGATGGGATCCTTCTGCAGCCTGTCCACGACCTTCAGCAGCGTCGGGAGCGATGCCGTCCCGGTGGACCGGCTCAGCCGGCGTTGGACCGAGGCGTGGGCCGACGGCCTGGCCCGCACCGACGCGGTGCGCGCCGCGCGGCCCGACCTCGACATCGCGGACATCCGCTACGAGCACCTGATGGCCGACCCCCTCACCTGCGTGCGGCGGCTCTATGACGAGCTCGGTCTCGAGCTGTCGCCGGCGGCGATCGACGCCATGCGATCGTTCCTCGCGGGCGCCGGGGGCACCTCGAGCGTCCTGCACCGCTACTCCCTCGAGCAGTTCGGCCTGGATCGGGACGAAGAGGTCCAGCGCTATGGGCCATACTGCGCAAGATACGGCGTTTGACGATGGCCCCTTTGACGGCGGGAGCGGATGTGTCCACGACGGCGGCGGACGAACCGATCGACGGTTCGCCGAGCGGGTCGCTCGATGGCCCGTCGCGGGACGCGACCGATGGCACCGTCACCGTGCTCGCGCCCGCGGGTCGCGGTGGTGTGGCGATCAGCACCATCAGCCAGTTGGGGGCCCAGGGCCTGCACCTGGTGCTCAACATCGTCTCCACGTTGGCCCTGATCCACTACCTGGGTCCTGATCGCTACGGCGACTACTTCCGGGTCTTCACCACGGCCGTGGTCATCGGCCTCATCAGCGATCTCGGGCTCAACAAGCTCGGCGTGCGGGACATCGCCCGCGACCCCGACGACGAGGACGGGGTGCTCGGCAGCGTCCTGCTGGTGCGGCTGGGCCTCGCCCTGCTCGCGGTCGCGGTCACCCTGATCGTGCTGGCCCTGACCGGGGCGAACGCCGAGCTGCTCGCCGCGGGGGCCGTGATCTCCGGGTTGTTCTTCACCGAGGCCGCCCTCTCGGTGGTGATCGTCTTCCACGTCCGCATCGAACAGCAGTACGAAGCGATCGTCCGGGTGGTCATCGAGACCTTCGAGACCGCGCTCGTCCTCTGGCTCATCCACCAACAGGCGACCCTGGTCCAGCTCTTCGTGGCCCCCGTGGTCGCGGCGGTGATCGGCGCGGCCGGTGCGTTCCTGCTCGTGCGGCGCCGGGTCGGGCACTTCCCGACGCCGCGCGTCAAGCACGCCCGGCGCCTCTTCGTCGAGGCCCTGCCGATCGGGCTCACCCTCGTCGTGGCCGCCGCCTACCTGCGCCTGCCGGCTGTGCTGCTCGGGTGGATGACCACGTCGGCCGAGGTCGGCCTGTACGGCGCCGCCTACCAACCGATCGAGTACCTCCTGCTCGCCTCGGCCGTGGTCATCAACGTCCTGCTCCCGCTGCTCGCGCGCAGCTTCACCCACGACCCCGACCACTTCCGGCGCATCTACCAGCGCGGGACCGAAGCGTTGCTCGTGCTGACCATCCCGCTCGCCGCCGTGCTCATCGTCGGTGGCCCGGCGCTCGTCACCGCCATCTACGGCGCCGACTTCGCGGCGAGTGCCGGGCCGTTGTGGATCCTGGGGATCGCCCTGATCTTCATGATCCAGTCGTTCTGGCAGTCGATGGTGCTGCTCGCCGGCGGCCAGCAGCGCATCACGTTGCTCTACAACCTCGTCGGGCTCGTCATCACCGTCGCCCTGTGCTTCGCGCTCATCCCGACCTTCGGGGAGGAGGGCGCCGCGCTGGCGATCCTGATCACGGCGGTCGTCATCGTCATCAGCGCCAACGTGGCGACGGCGGCAAGCCTGCACGCCCGGCCGGCGGTCGGTCGGGTCCTGTGGATCACGGTCATCGGGATCGGGGTCATCGGCGGGGCCCAACTGCTCACCTTGGCGGGGTTGGCCTCGTTCCTCGCGCTGGCCCTGACGATCGTCGCGGGCACCGTCGCCCTGTGGCGCCTGCGGCTCCTGCCCGACATGAGCCTGCTCGCCGACGAGCGCGCGGCCACGTCGGTCTGAGCGCCCCGCCACCGCGCCACGGTGGCAGACTGCGCCGATGCCGCCGACCTCGCGACCGGACCCCTTCGCTCTGCTGCTCACCCCGGGCGCCGGGGCCGATCGCACCCATCACACCCTGGTCGCCGTGGCCGACGCCGCTCGTGAGGCGGGACTGGTCAAACCGGCCGGCATCGAGCGGGTGGACTTCCCGTACCGGATCGCGGGCAAGCGGGCCCCGGACCGAGCGCCCGTCGCTGTCGCCCACCTGGTGGCCGAAGCGGGCGGCCTGGTCCGCCGGGCCAAGGTCGCCCCGGCGCGCCTCGTGCTGGGGGGCCGCTCGTACGGCGGACGGATGTGCTCGATGGCGGTGGCCGAGGGCCTGCCCGCGGCCGGGCTCGTGCTGCTGAGCTACCCGCTGCATCCGCCCGGCAAACCCGAGAACCTGCGCATCGAGCACTTCGCGCAGCTGCGCTGCCCGGTGCTGTTCGTCTCGGGCGAGAAGGACCCGTTCGGGTCGCCCGACGAGTTCGCGACCCATGTGGCGGCGATCCCGGGACCGGTCACCCAGGTGTGGTTGCGCGGCGGGCATGATCCGCGCAACCAGGACGACACGATCGCCGCGGCGGTGCTGGAGTGGCTGCGCGCCCTGGTGTGATCAGGGGAAGATCTGGACGGGGACGCCGAGCGGCAGGATCTTGGCCAGCTTCTCGATGTCCTGGTTGCGCAATCGGACGCAGCCGTGACTCACCTTCTGGCCCATCTTCTGCGGCTCGTTCGTCCCGTGGATCCCGAGTTGGCCCGGGCCGCCGCCGAAGGACTGCAGCACGTTGGAGTAGCCCGACAGGCCGTAGGCGTAGGTGCCGTAGGGGCCCTTCGGGTCGGTGGGTTGCAGCAACATGTTCGTGAAGTACAGGCCGGGCGGGGTCGGGGTCGAGTCGTCGGCGATCGCGATCGGCGCGTCCAAGATCACCTCGTTGCCCCGGAACACCTTGAGGTTGAACGCACCGAGGCGCACCTCGATGTGGTACTCGTGCGGGGCCAGGGTGACGTCCGCGGCCCGGACGAACCCGGTCGTGCCGTTGGGGCGGATCGGCAGGTACACCTCGACCCACCCGTCCGCCGCGGGGGCCTTGGCCAGCAGCACGAGCGGCACGGTGACGTTGGGTTCCTTGGCGTTGGGCATGACGGGGTTCGGCAGTGACACCTTGGGCTTCGCCGCGCCCGGGTTCGGGTAGACCGCGAGCGCGCCCGACCCGGTCGGGGTCGCGACGAGGAACGGGGAGGCCGGCAGGGGATCCACGTTCGGGATCGCGGTGGACGGCGGCACGGCGGGAACTGGATCCGTCTCGGTGACGACGCTGCCGGGCGGCACGGTCTCGAGGGGGCCGGCGGCGGCGGCGACGCCCGCGGCGAGCCCGCTCGTGGTGGGGAGGTTCGCGAGCGAGGCTGGCGCGTCGCTGCTCCGGGTGATGAGGAGCCCGATGACGACCATGACCGCCACCACCGCGACCCCCGCGATGATCAGCGTGCGCCGCGACGCAGGGCCGGGCTGGCTCCCGGCGGCGGGCGGGTCGGCGGCGCCGGTCGGTGGGGCCGGTGGGGGGAGCGAAGGATCAGACACGAGGCGTGATGGTACCGGGTGGGTCCGCCGCGTCGGGATCACGCCCGGCGCGGTCCGCCGGCGCCGTGGCCGGTGCGGTCGCCGGTGCGGCGCCGGGTGGCCAGTCCTCCCGGTCGTGGATCTGGGGGTGGTCGTGGGTCAGGTCCCACTCGTGGTCGAGCGCCACGAGTCCCGACGCGTCGCTCGGAGGCGGCGCGTCCCCGGGGTTGAGCTCCTCGAGCGTGCGATGGGTCGTCTCCGGGTAGAAGAGCAGCACGATGGCCGCCACGATCGCCGGCCCGAAGCTCAGGATCGCCATGGCGGGCCCGAAGCTGCCGAAGCGGTCGACCAACAGGCCCGCGGCCTTGAGGCCGAAGACGGCGCCGGCCACGCCGAGCAGGTTGAGCCCGCCGTTGGCCTTGCCGCGGGACCCGGTCGAGAAGAGCTCGGACTGGTAGACGCCCAGGGCGGGGATGACCATCGCCCCGGTGAGCGTGGCCAGCGCGGAGAAGATCCACAGCCACGGACCGCTGCTGTTGAACATGAGAACGGTGAAGCCCACGCCACCGATCACCCCGATCGAGCCGATGAGACGCCGGCCGCGCTCATCGGCCAGCCGTCCGCCCACGATGATCGCGGCGCCCCCGGGCACGTTGGTGAGGATCTGGAACACCGTGATCTGGCCGCCGGAGAAGTGCTGCTCGTTCAGCAGGAAGTTGTTGAGGAAGAAGCCCGCGGGGGCGAGGAAGATGTTGAAGAACAGCGCCGTCGAGCCGATC